>JBBSEZ010000271.1:0-13569 GCA_038239195.1 Gemmatales bacterium | reverse complement strand
TGGATTGAATGCCCCCAGGGGAGAGGCCCCCCAGGCGGGTAAGTTCAACCAGAATCTATGCTGCGTGGTCCGCGAGGCACGGCTTCGGCATGGACACGGTCTCTCCGCGCGGACCACGCAGCATAGATTCCATTGCGTTCCCCTGCGCGCCGGGCGGTCCGCAGGAGAGGATTCATTCCGTTGTGCCCTCTTGGTGGGCCCTTGTCCCGATGCGCTCCGGGCAGCGGTGGCCGTTTCGGACGAGCAGTTGCAGTCTTCATTTCTTTCGTAGCGAGGTGACGGATGGTCCGGCTCAAACGTCGCTCCGGTTTCACGCTGATCGAGTTGCTGGTGGTGATAGCCATCATCGCCATCCTCATCGGTCTGCTGTTGCCCGCCGTCCAGAAGGTGCGTTCGGCGGCGGCACGCATCAAGTGCGCCAACAACCTCAAGCAGATGGGGCTGGCGCTCCACAACTACCACGACGTGAATGGGAAGTTCCCGCAGGGGGCGGCCTACACCTACCCCTACCATTACTGGAGCTGGATGGCCCAGATGATGCCCTACTACGAGCAGGACAACCTCTACAGGCAGGCCGACACCTGGGCGCGATCCGGCGGATGGAACTACTGGCCCTGGGGCGATTTTTGGGACAACCCCCAAACGCCTGCCAACCCAGCCCTGGGCACGAAGGTCGCGACGCTGACATGCCCCGCCGATGGCCGCGAAGACCTCGTGATGCCGGGCTCCCAGGCAGGCCTCAACGGCAGTGTCGCCTTCACCGGCTATCTGGCCGTGGCCGGCATTCAGGGCAACGAAGCCTACAACGACGGGGCTTCCCAGGGCATCATGTACTGGAAATCCGCCACGAAGATCACCGACGTCACGGACGGCACGAGCAACACGCTGATGGTCGGCGAGCGGCCGCCCTCCAGTGACCTGCAATACGGCTGGTGGTTCGCCGGGTCCGGCTACGACGGGAGCGGGCTCGGCGACGTCCTCATGGGTGCGTACTCGACGAATTACGCGGCGTCCCTCGGTTGCCCGGCGTCCAAGGTGGGGCTTCAGGAGGGCAAGTTCAGCGAGCCGTGCGACCAGCCCCATTTCTGGAGCCCGCACACGGGAGGCGCGAACTTCGTGCTCGGCGATGGCTCCGTGCGCTTTGTCAGCTACTCCACCAACAACGTCTTGCTCCAGGGCCTTTCGACCCGCAACGGTGGCGAAGTGGTGAATAATTACTAGCCGATGGTATCGCACGTTCGCCGCCAGAGACCGAGGGCGCGAAGTTCTTGCGGGCCTTTTCGATAAGGGCCCGCAGGAACTTCGCACGCTCCGACAAACTTGCGACGAACGTGCGAAACGACCGGCTGGCCCTCTCGAAAGGAGCGCATGGTGGTTCGTCGCTTTCTCTTGATCGGGAGCGTGCTCGGGGCGCTCCTCGCCGGGGCCCTCGGTTGTGGCAAGGAGACCAAGTCGCCCAGCACGAGTAACCGGCCGCGCCTCCAGAAGCCTCCTCCCGACGTGCAGCCGCCTGGGAGCTGAGGCCCGTGGCAGGCCGCGAGGAGGTGCGAGCCACCTCGGCCTTCCGCCCTCGGGTCAGTCGGTGTGTGCGCCGCGGTTGCGCGCGCGCGTCACCACCACGCATGCCGGCCCGAGCCCGAAGCGCGTTCGGAGGCGGTGGCCAAGGGCCGTGGCTTGGTCCTCATCGCCCAGGACCGCGAAGACCGTGGGCCCCCAGGAGCTCTGGCCGACGCCCCACGCGCCTTGCCCGCGCAGGTACTCGACCAGCGCGGCGACGTGCGGGGTGGCGTATGCGCCTCCCTGGACCGGCGCGAACGACTCTCCCACCCGCGCGTTGAAGTCGTACAGCGCCTCCCCGAACGCGGCCAGGTCGGCCTCGGCCAACGCGGGCAGCATCCCAAGCAGCACGAGCCGGCACAGCGCCTCGGTCTGTCCCGGCGCGCCGCGCTCCGCGAGGTGGGCGAAGGCGCGCTGTTCGCCCGCCCCGTGCAGGCCTTCCCCGCCATGCCCCGGAAGAACGAGCAGCACGCGCCAGTCAGCGGGGAAGTCGAGCCGGGCCACCAGGGGCGCCAGCCCGCCCGCCGGGCCCTTGCCTGCTTCCACCAGAAACCCTCCTCGCTCGAACCCGCAGGTGCCGAGGGCGGAACGCGCTCCCCGGCCCACGCGGTCGGCCAACGCGCGCGCGTCGCAGGAGAGGCCCCACGCCAGGGCCAGAGCCCGCCCCACCGCCAGGGCAAGCTGCGTGCCCGTCCCCAGCCCCACGTGTTCGGGGGCGGCTTGCTCCACCGTGAGGCACTGTGGCGGGCGCTCCTCGGGGCCCGCTGGGACGAGCCCCGCCACGAAGCAGCGGGCGACGTCGAGCGCTCGTTCCGAGAGAAGGCCCCTGGCCGACCACTCCCGCGCGGGCTCGGCGCGCACCGCGACTCCCGGTTGCTCGACCATCAGCCCCACGCCGCCGAAGCGCCGCGCCGGGAAGGTCGGCTGGCCGTGGCGGTCGAGCCAGGCGCCTTCTTCCGCGAGGCTCAGTAGCCCGAAGTGCAACCGACTGGCGGTACGGACGAGCGGCATGGCCGTGCTTCCCAGTCGACTAACGGGCGAGGGCCCTGTCGAGGTGCGCCTGCAACAACGCGAGCGCTTCGCGCTCCGGCGCGCCGCCCGTCTTTTCGACCACGACGGCGAACTTGCGAAACTCGGCCTCGACGTCGGCGAGGGGCAGCAGCTCCAGGCGCGTGGCCAGGATGGCGGCCTCGAGGACGGCGTGTTTGGCCCGGTTGAAGCCGAAGAAATCGCGCACCCAGCCGGCGTGAACCACCTCCACCTCGAAGCGGGCCCGTTCCTGCCGATCGTCGCACGCCGTCACGCGGAACTCGTAGTACCGGCAGCTGTCGCGCAACACCCAGCCGCGCACGTGGGTGGCCGGTTGCAGGGGTGCCTCGACCGGCCCGAGCGCGGCCCGTGCCAGCAGGAGCACGTCGTCGGTGACGTGCAGCACGCCCTCGCCGTGGGCCTTCAGGTTGGCGTAGGTGCGCGCCGTGCGAAACGGGCGGAGCGAAAACCGCTCCAGGGGGCCATCGGCGGGGACGAGCGGCCCCATCGGGGCCACGTTGACCGTTCCCTCGGGCGAGACCGTGGTGACGACGCCCTCGAGGATCATGGGAGACCACGGGGAAAACGCGCGGGGCACGAGGCGATCAGGCCCGTCGCGCGAGGGCCAGCGCAACGAAGCCGGCATCGAGGGAGGCCTTGGGCTGGGTGTCGCCGCGCCAGATCTGGTTGACGGCGAGGCCCACCAGGACCACGGCCACCACCAGCACGTAGAAGAAGAGGCCCAGCACGGACTGGATGATGCCCACGCCGAGGCCCCGCTTGACGGAGACCGGGACGAAGGGGACGTAGAACAGCGAAGGCAACGGCCAGAAGATCGCGCGGGACAGGCTGAGGGCCAGCACGGCTGCCAGCCAGGGCTCGCCGCTGAACGGAATGCCCCAGAGGCGCGCGAGGTAGTAGATCAGGGCGGCGGCGGGCAGGAACAGGGCGAAGACGAGCAGCCCGGCGAGCAAGCACTTGACAAGTGGTGTTTCCGGCGCGTTGCCGAGGGAGGCCGACGCCCAGAAGAGCACGACCTCGAAGCAACAGCCGAGCAGAACCAGCGCGGCGATTTCCAGCGCCCCCAGTCCGAACATGACGGCCCCCTCTGGCGAATCGCTTTCCACACGACCGAGGGCTTAGACTAGGGGGCGACCGGCCCTTCGTCAACGTTCCGACCAGGGCACCACCCTCTCCGCAGGGGCTCCGGGCGATGCGCGGTTCGAGCCCGTCGCTCCTCTTTTTTTCCACCTCCGAGAAGAAAATGGGTTATTCTGTTGTGAGCGGGCTCGCGCCCCACATACACTAAATTACCAGGGCTCGTTGTCACCTCATCCCCAGACGGCTGGAACGAGGTGCTCTCGCCAACGGTTCCCGCTTTTTGCCTCGCTCTCCCCAAGCATCGCGGGTGGGTCGAACACCAAGGTGGTTCGTCCCCGCCAAAGCCAGTTTGAACGTCCGCCGGGAGCCCGATTCGATCCGCGGGCAATTTTCTCTCCACCCGTTCCCCGAGTGCCTCTCACCGCAGAGGGGAAGAGGGGGCCTGGTTCTGCGCGTTCATATGCTCCCGAACCGTGTTCAAGAGCCATCGGTCCGTTTTTCTTCACTTTTTTCAGAAGGGGAAATAATGAGAGACAGGGCAAACGGGCGGTTTTTCCGCCGACGAGGGTTCACGCTGATCGAGTTGCTGGTGGTGATCGCCATCATCGCCATCCTCATCGGCCTGCTCCTCCCCGCCGTCCAGAAGGTGCGGGCAGCCGCGGCGCGCATGTCGTGCAGCAACAACCTCAAGCAGCTCGGCCTGGCCTGTCACAACTACGAGGGCACGAACCAACATCTTCCCCCCGGGTTCCTCGGCGCGATGCCATCTGACACTCCGTACGGGACGGGCACTGCGCCTGACCAGATAGGCTACAACTGCCAGCTCGTCGGGCCTCTCGTCCACCTGCTGCCGTACGTCGAACAGGACAACCTCTTCCGTCTGTTGATGAGCGGTGTTCCGGCCGACTACTTGAGCCCGACCATGAGGTACTCCGACTTCTCCAACTACGCGAGCTTCTGGAACAACCGGACCGCGAAGATCAAGACGTTCCTCTGCCCGTCGGACTCCGGTCAAGAGAGCAACTGGGACGCCCTGTTGAACAGCTACCAGTCGGGCGGGGGGTCGTTCACCATCGACATCATCTCGTACGGCGACACGGCGTTCGGGAAGACCAACTACATGGCAGTCGGCGGCCGTGGAGGGGTGCCTGGCGACACTTACCTTGGCGTGTTCTACAATCGATCTCAGGAGCGGCTGTCGGTCATTCCAGACGGGACGAGCAACACGTTCCTTTTCGGCGAGTACTCTAGCAAGGGGCCGCCTACCGGCGGGTGGCAGCCTGTCACCCCATCGTGGATGGGGAGCGGGTACATGCCGTTGGCATGGGGGAGCACCCCGCCGCCGAGCGGGCCAGACCCTAACTGGTACATGCTCAGCAGCCACCACACCGGAATCATGAACGTCCTGCTCGCCGACGGGTCTGTCCGGAGCATCCAGTATCCTGGTACGAGCGGGGCCTCGTACAGCACCTACATCTTCATGGGGGGGACTTCGGACGGGCGGATATTTGACCCGAGTAGCCTGTGATCTCCACCCCTGTCACAACGCGGAGATACTCGTTCATGATCCGACGCTTACTCTCGGTCATCCTGCTGGGGGGGCTAATCGCAGCGGGCATTGGTTGCGGCAAGAGCTCCTCCGCTTCCTCCAGTCCCCCCAAGGCGCTGAAGGATAACAAGTCCCCGGCCGTTCCGGCGCCCCCGCCGCCGCCGCCGTAACCGGAAGCGCCCAAGCCCGGTGCCGTCGAGGCCCTGAGTTGCGGTCAGGGAAACGAGGGCAAGACGGTCTGGCTCCGTTCTCTCCGCTGTCCTACGCTGATTGGCTCGCGCCCACCAGTGCGACCCAGGGAAATGGCTCCCTGGGTCGCATTGTTTCCGGGGAACCTCCCGCCTTGGTTTTGTGTCCTTGTCTCTTGTATAAAGGGGGAGACGGCCCCGAAAGACCCTCCACCTCGAATGAGCGAGACGTCATGGTGGACAACGCCCCTCTCCTGTCCTGTCAGCACGCCGGCCTCACCATCGAAGGGTACTCGCGCGCGGCCGTCCAGTCGTACTGGCGCATCCCCGAACTCAAGATCGGCTTTGACCTTGGCGCTCACCCGTGGGACTTCACCGGGACCGCCACCTGGCTGGTGTCGCACACGCATCTCGACCACATCGCCGCCCTCCCGGTCTACGTGGCCCGCCGGCGCATGATGCGCATGGAGCCGCCCGTCATCTACGTGCCCGACTACGCCGTCGAGGACCTGCGCAAGTTGCTGCTCATCATGCAGCGGCTGGACCGCGGCCGGCAGGTGTGCGAACTGCGCGGCGTCAAGGCCGGGGGGGAGATCGAGCTGGCGCGCGACCACGTCGTAACGGCGTTCGCCACGACGCACACCATCCCGTCACTCGGCTACGTGGTCTGGGAGCGCCGCTTCAAGCTCAAGGAAGAGTTTCACGGCTTGGCCGGCGACAAGATTCGCGACCTGCGCCTGGCGGGCACCGCTGTCACGCGCGAGGTGCGCACGCCGATCCTGGCCTACACCGGCGACACCAGCCCCGCCGGGCTGGACGCCTACCCGCCGGTGTTCCAGGCCAAGGTGCTCATCACCGAGATGAGCTTCATCCGCGCCAAGCACCGCCGCGAGAAGATCCACAAGTTCGGGCACATGCACCTCGACGACTTCATCGAGCGCGCCGAGCGCTTCGAGAACGAGCTCATCGTGTGCGCCCATCTGAGCACGCGCTATCACCCCGACGAGGTGCGCCGTATCGTTGAGGCGCGGCTCCCGCCGCGCCTCCGCGAGCGCGTGCGGTTGTGGTTGTGAGAAGGTGGTCCCAACGGTTAGCGACGCTTCGAAGAAGCGTGCGGGCAAAGACGTTTCTTTGAAGCGTCGCTAACCGTTGGGGGGTCGTTTGCCCGCTGGCTCGCCACGTGCTAGGGTTCGGGTGGATGCTTCCCCCTCCCCCTTCCTCGCCTGGTGCCGACAGCGATGAGCACACCGTTCCTTGTTGGCTGGTCGTTCGACCCCCTCTGGGCCATCCCCTGCATCGGCGGGGCCGTGTGGGGCCTCGCCTATCTGTTCGGCCGGCGCTTCTTCATTGGCCGTGCCCCCGCCGAAAAGGCCCCACTCCTCCCCGACAACTTCTTGCAGGGCGTCACCACCGAGCGGCGGGCGGCGCCCCGGCGTCGCGGCCACGCCATCGAGGTCTTCCTGTCCGCCGGCGAGGGCGAGCCGTTGCTCGGCTGGGTGGTGGATCGCTCGATCGGCGGGCTGTGCGTCATGGTCGAGCAGCCCGTGGCCCAGGCGGCGAGGGGGAAGGTTCGGCCACGCATCGCGCCGGAATCGACTCCCTGGGTGCCGGTCCTCGTCAAGAGCTGCCGGGCCGAGGGCCACGAGTACGAGGTCGGCTGTCAGTTCGCTCACACGCCGAGCTGGAACGTGCTGGTGCAGTTCGGGTGAGCCGGGCCGGATCGCTCTTGACCGCCTTGCGGTCTCGGACTATCGTCCCCGCCGATTCCGGGCAAGACGCCTGGTGTGCTGGACGGGACGAGGCCGTTGCATGTGTCGAGGCTGGCCGATTGTTTGCGCCTGCGGGCTCTGGGCCCTGGTCAGCCCGGGGTGCCTGTTCCGCGATCGCGACGTTCTGCCCCCCGAGGAGATCGTTGCGCGCGATCCGCGCCCTCGCCCGGAGGCGAAGGGCCCCTCGCCAGCCCCTGGCGCAGCGCCGGGGCCCGAGCTCGAGTCGGCCTATTTCCCGCACAATCCCGCTCCCCTCCCACCCGTGCCCGTCGAGCGCAGGCCCCAGGAGCTGAGGCCCGGGCCGCAAATTCTGTCCGAGAAGGCGACGGTGACGGCCACGGCGATGCCCACGGCGAAGGCGCCTCCGCCCGACGCGCCGCTCGTCGCGGTCTTCCGCGCCGTGCTCGAAAAACGCCCGCACCAGGCGGACGAGTGGCTCAAGCGCTACGAGGCCAACGACCGTGCGGCCTTGCTGGCGCTGCTGAGCCTGGCGGCGGGCCTCGGCGAGGGCGACCTCGATCGGCTGCCGCCCGAAGAACTGGCCTGCACGCTCGACCGTCTTGCCACCCTGCTCCAGTCGCTGCGGCGGAAAGCGCCTTTGACGCTCGACAAGGTCTGCTTCTGTCGCAAGATCGGCGGGTTCGGCCGCTACGAGACGGTGCCGGCGGGCCACGCCTTCCAGGCGGGGACCGGGGACCGCCCGGGCGAGCGCGTTCAGGTTTATGCCGAGCTCCGCAACTTCAGCAGCCGCCCGCGCGACGGCGCCTACGAGAACGTCCTTTCCAGTACGCTGGAGCTCCGCAACGAGCGCGGGGCGTGCGTGGTGCAGCTCAACCTCGGGACGTTCGTCGATCGCAGCCAGACCGCACGCCAGGACTACTTCCTCAACATCCAGCTTCACGTGCCTGCCCGACTTCCGCCCGGGACGTACACCCTGTGGGCGATCGTCAAGGACGTCACGCCGCCGACGGACGGCGAACCGGCCAGGCCGCGCTCGGCGCGCCGGTCGCTCGACTTCCGCGTGGTGGCGGCGGGACACGGGGACGCGAACGCGCGGCCCTGATCGTTCGTTTCGCAGGGGGGGCCTGGCGAGGGGCCCGGCTCACAGCGCGCCGAGCGCGGCGCGCACCGCGAGCCCCACGAGGGCGCCTCCGCTCAGGATGGCCAGGACGCGCAGCCAGGGCGTCGGGGGCGTCTCGGTCGATTTCGCAAGCCGTTGCGAGGGCACCACCGGCGCGGGAGAGGTGCGCGGCTGATCGGTCTTGGTGGGCGTCAGGGCGCCCAGGGTGCGCGGGGTGTCGCGCTCGGCCGAGGACGACGAGCGCTGGGCCGCCACTTCGAGGGCACGACCGGCGCCGGCAGTCCCTGCCGAGCGGGCCCGAGCCGCCACGGCGGTGGGCCGGGGCGCTTGCGCGGGCGTGCGGGGCCCCGGGGCGAACGAGGGCGCTCCCTGGACGATGGCAGGGCTGAGGCGCGGCATCTCCGCCTCGGACGGCGGCGCGATCGGCTCGGTCGTCCAGGGGGCGAGCGCCTCGACCACCTCGCCGGGCACCTGGTAGCGCTGCGTGGGGGCCTTGGCCATCATGCGGTTCACGACGGCGATCAGCCCGGGAGGGACGTTGGGGCGCAACTCGCGGATCGGCGTCGGCTGGCGCACCTGGTGCCAGATCAGCTTCTGGGCGACCTTGCCCGTCGGAAACGGCGGTTGGCCGGTCAGGCAGAAGTACGCGGTCGCGCCCAGGCTATAGACGTCGGCGCGGACGTCGACCTCGTGGCTGTTGAGGGCCTGCTCGGGGGCGACGTAGTCGGCAGTGCCGAGGACGTTGTTGTCGTCGTATTTGAGCGTGAGAAGGTCGGTGTTGTCGTGGAAGAAGCGCGCCAGGCCCATGTCGAGGACGCGTACGGTCCCGTTGCGCTCGACGAGGATGTTGGCGGGCTTGACGTCGCGGTGAATGAGCCCCGCCCCGTGGGCGTGCTGTAGCCCGAGGGCGGCCTGGCTCACGTAGTGGGCGGTCCTCTCCGGCGACAGCGGGCCCGAGCGCGCGACGATCTCCTGCAAGTTGGCGCCATCGGCGTAGTCCATGACGAGGAAGTGCAGGTTGCCGTCCTGGTCGATGTCGTGGCACTTGACGAGGTTGGGGTGGTCGAGCGCGCCGGAGGCGCGGGCCTCGCGGTAGAAGCGGCCGAGGATCGATGGGTTGGCGGCCTGGGCGGTGGGCAGGACCTTGACGGCGACACGACGGCCGACCATCACGTGCTCGCACAGGTAGACGGTGCCCATCCCGCCGGCCCCGAGGCGCTCGAGGACGCGGTACTTGCCGATGGTGAAGCCGCGCCACTTGCCCTGAAGGAACTGGTCGGCCTGAAACTGGGTGAGGATGCCGGCGGCGACGAAGAGCGCGGCCATCTCCTTGGGCGTGGCGGAGGGCGTGGCGGCGGTGGCCTGGACGAGGAAGGTATCGAGGCGCTGAGCGGGGAGCAGTTCGCTTTTCCGGATCAGCTCGAACAGTTCGGCGGTCGTGGTTGGCGCCGGCATGGCCTTGCCTTTCAAACGGGGCCCACCCTTCGGGGGGAGCGATAGCGGCCCGCGCGACGGCGCGCGGGCAGGTTGCAGAGGCAGACCATCCCCTGGGCGGGAAGGGGCTTGCGCGACCGTCGTGGTCCCCGATGTTCGGGGGGATGGCGAGCACAAGGGACGTGGGCCCGGCGGTGGCGCAAGCCCCGGCACCGAGCAACCCGGCCGATGGTCCCCCCGACGAAAGACAAGAGGGGGAGCGGAGGACTGTTCGACCGGCTGCAAGCCCGATGCGCGAGGGCGGGTGGCGTTCGGGCGGGGTGGGCAGGCCGATCGAACGCCAACGCCCTAAAGAACTTACTTCCCGGAGCCCGCTCAAAGATAGGTCGCGCGAGGGGAATGTCAAACGGAGAGAGTGGAATCTGCCGTTGCGCGCCGTGAAACCGCGGTCCTGCGAACCGCGCGGGGCGGCGCCCCTCGACGTCGGATCGACCTTCCCGCGGCGACACGGGCCCCAGCGCGGTTTTCCGAGATCGATCTTCGGCGCATCACTCCTTCTTGGCAACGAGCGCCGATTTTTTTCAAATCTCGGCATTCTGACGTCCCCAGGAGGTAGAGAGCAACCGAACCGGCCTCTCTGCTACCTCTGTCCCTTTGGAAGGAGCACCACGATGATCGTTGCTTCGCTGCAAACAGCCCGCCGCCTCACCCTGGCCGCCCTCGGAGCGGTCGCCTTGGTCGGCGCGGGCGAGGCCCCTGTGTCCGCCGCGCCGTTCCCTTCGACGAGCCGCGCCGCTGTCAAGACGTATCAGGTTCGCCTGGACGCCTATAACGTCGGCACGTTCGTGGAGTCCCGTTCGATCGGGTTCACCGCCAGCAGCGAGTTGGAGGCTCGCAATGCCATCGGCAACGCGCAGGCGGCGTTCGCCCGGTCGCTCAACGCCCGCGGCAAGCGCTGGAACCGCATCACCCACGTCCTCCTGAGCGTCAACTGAGCGCGCCGGGGCCCCCCTCCGTGCTGTGAAGGGCACGGAGGGGAGAGGGCCCTCCCCCAGGCCCGAGCCCTCGCCTCGGCCGCTTCCGGTCTCGCGGGGGAGAGTTTGCCGTCCTTGGAAGTAAAGGCTGGTCTTGCCGCGTTTACGGCGCGGCCGGACACAGCCCTGACCATGCCCAACCTGGAAGGAATGGAGATCGTTCATGTTCCGCAACCTGTTACTCTCCTTGGCCGTCGTCGGCCTGACGCTGGCCACGCAGCACGCAGGCGCTGCCGCCTCTCCGACGTCGGACGGGCCGAGCTCGACCAAGACGGAGGCCGTGAGCTCGGCCCGCAGCCTCCCCTCGCCGGACGTTCGCGTCGCGCGGGCCGAGCAGTGGTGGCGCGTCCATCTCTACGAACTGGACCGGGGCCGGTGGCGCTCTGCCGGAACGTTTGAAAACCCCGATCGCGGCAGGTGCATCCGTTACGGCAACGGCTGGGTCGCCGGGAAGCCTGGCTACCGGACCTACACGGGGCCCGTGGGCTTCCTCCGCTGAGCCGAGCGGCAGGAGAAGGCATGCTTGTAGGACGGCCCTCCCGAGCCGTCCGGCCGGCTCGGGGGGGCCGTCCTACAGCAAACCATGTCCTGCCGCTCGCCTGACAAGAGCGGCTTCCCATCCTGCCAGAGCCGGAAGGGCCTTCTGGCCGTCCTTCCGGCTCGCTTCCGCATCCGCGGGCACGCGGGCGAGCCCGCGGGAAGCAGACGGAGCAACTGTCTTGCCTCGGCCCGAACCGAGGAGGGACGTTACTTCTTTGCCTTCGCGGCCTTCAGGGTGGCGGTCGCTTCGTCCCGCAGAAGGAGGATCTCGAGGCGCGGCATCCAACCGATCTTGCTTTCCGTCGGTGAGGCGTTTTCAAGCTGTACGATGGGCGGATTCACGGCTGCCAGCAACTTCGCCGCACGTTCCGGGTCTTTTCGCGAGAGAAGCATCACCTTCAACAACCTACTCGAGAGTTGGGGGCCTTCGAGGGCTGCCCCCACCGCCCCGGCCAACTCTTTCTCGGCCAGATCGAGCTCCCCAGCTCGGTAGAGTGCCGCGGCAAGCAGAAAAGCACCGCCGCCGCCGCGATCGAATCGGATCGCCTCGCGGACGAGGGCCACGAGCCGCTTGGAGGAACTCGCCTCGCTCGGGCGCAAGTTGCAAGCGGGGGCGGCCCTGCGCACCAGGCCAGGGTCTGCATGCTTCCACAGCCTCTCGCGCAACTCCGAACATTGCTCCTCGTAGCGCTTCGCGTCCTTCCTGGCCGCGTAGACGTAGGCGAGCCGGACACGCAGGTCAACCTCTTCCGTCCCGATGCCACGGGCCTTCTTGAATCTGTCGGCCGAGCGCTTCAGCGCCTCCTCGAAATCCTGGGCTGCCCCTTCCCAGAGGCGCAGTTGGGCCCTCACCTCGCCGCGCTGCTCCCAGGGATCGGGGCTTGGCGGGCGCTGCTTGATGGCCTCGGACAGATGGCGGAGACTGGTGTTCCACTGGCCCATTTTGGCGGTCGCCCGACCACACCGATAATGGAGTCGCCACGAGGCGCCCGGGGCCAGCCGCAACTGTCGCTCGAGGTGCCAGGCGGCAGCGCCCCAACGCCCTTCCGCCTCGCACTCGGCCGCCTGCCGATCGTGCCAGGCAAGTCTTTCTTCCGAGGTTGGTGGGGCGGGCTGCTTGCCGGCGCCCGTTCGGAGGTGCGCCCAGTCGGCAACGATTTCGGCCTCGACATGGCCGCCGGCATCGTCGATCTTTGCCCCGGACAGCACCCGAACCGAACGCAGGATGGCGTCGGCAGAGGAAGGGCCGGGGCGCAACGACCAGGACCAGGCCTCGCTCGGGCTGGCCAGCAGAATGGGGGCTGTGTCGAGAAAAGCCAACCACGTGTCCACGACGTGGCCCATGCCTGAAAAGAGCCACCTGTCCCCGGTGAAAGCCAGGAACTGTCCCGTCTTCGGGTCGAAGTGGGTGGCCACCACCGGGCGCAGGAACTTGAACGGGGCAGTGACGGGCTCGCCGGTCCGCGCATCCCAAACCTGACTGGCGCCGAACTGCTCGTCTCTCCAATAGCCGCCCGTCACCACGTACCGCCCGTCGGTGCTGAACCGTGCGGACAGAACCCCACCGTCGTGCCGCATCGGTGGCGTCGTCGCCTTTCCCGTCTTCGCATCCCAGACGCAGGCAGCGCGACCGGGACAGGGGGTGGCGACAAACAGGCCATCGGGGCTCAACGATGCGTGGAAGACCTTGCCTCCCGGTGTGATCGCGGGCGAAGCGGGCCTCCCGGTGGCCACGTCCCAAAGGCGGACAAAACCACGCGCCCCGGTCATAAACTGACTGCTCGCCGTGAGGAGCTTGCGGGAACTTTGGCTGAACTCGACGTGCCAGACCACGCGGTTGGGAAAGTTGGCCTGCGGCTCAGGCCCTGGTGCCGGGTTGGGCTCGTCGCTGATCGCAATCGTCCGGAGGTGTTTGCCGGTGGCTGCTTCCCAGAGCTCCACCATGCCACCCGATCCGCCGGCGGCAACCAGGGCCCCGTCGGGGCTCAAGGCGGCACTAGAGACCATGCCGCGGGCGCGGCAACGGGAGAGCACCTGGCGCTTGCCAGTCTCGAACACCTGAAGGTGCCCGCTCCAAGGGGCATGGACGAATCGGCCGCCGTCGAGACTGAAGCTGACCTTGTCTGGGGGCGCGGCGGTCCCCAGCAGGACGCGCGCAGGCAGGGCCTGCCAGGGGTTGCGGGCGGCCATCTTGGGCGTGAGCGGGATGCGCTCCGGGACGGCATCCGCCGGCAACCCCCAGACGCGCACCAGGTTCCCGGCGATGGCCAGCACCTTCCGCCCGTCC
>JBBSEZ010000270.1:0-13634 GCA_038239195.1 Gemmatales bacterium | reverse complement strand
TCCTGGGTAACGGATGTGAAGTACCGTTTTCCTAGGACGCAGGCCTTATCCGTCAACCCCTCAACCACTTACAGCTTCGCTCGACACTGCAACCGGGAGGGATTGAAGCCGAGTGTCGCCCCACTCGGCGTGCATCGAACTGGAGGACGAGACGAGGTTCAGCACTTGGCGGGTGAAGTGCCACTTCGACCCGAAGATGGCTGACTCCCTCCTCCGCGTGCAGAAGGGCCAGGAGATCAAGCTCTCGGGGACGTGCGACGGCAAGGAGCGGCTGTGGGTGAAGATGTCGTCATGCACGTTGATCGACCCGGCCCCCGAGAAGGTGCCCGCCAAGGACAAGGCGAAGGACGAAGGCGGGACCAAGGACAAGCCCCTGGTGGTGAAGGCCACGGAAGTCGCCAAGAACTACCAGGCCAACGAAATAGCCGCCGACCGCAGGTTCAAGGGCAAGGTGGTGCAGATCACCGGCCAGGTGAAGCGGGTCCACAAGAAGAGGGCGATCTCCTGCGTCGATTTCATGACCGGCCTGGAACTGAGCCTCCTGTCCATCGAGTGCCAGTTCGACGCCAAGTCGTCCGACGACCTCGGGAAGCTGACCAAGGGCCAGGAGGTGACCATCGTGGGCAAGGTCGTCGGCAAGGGACTGTTCAGCACGGTCGAGATCAAGGAGTGCGTCCTGACGAAGTGACCGACTGCCGGGAAAGGCTGGCACCCGCTGTTTGGTACGAATTTGACCAGACTCCCCTGATGTTCCTATGAGATGTCCAACAGCGATCATCAACTCCTTTCAGGGAAAGGAGTTGATGACGACATCACGTCAAGTGCCGAACACCGCCGCGAACGCGGCCTTCTGCTCCTGGGGGAACAGGTGACGATACCGCTTCTTCATGGCGTCGGTCTGGTGGCCCAGAGTGCCGTCGATGGTCCGCTGGTCGATGCCCCTGGCGGCGAAGACGCTGGCGAAGGAGTGCCTGAAGGCGTGCCAGCCCCGCAGGACGTGCCACTTGCCGCCCTCCAGCACCCGCCCGAACCAGTAGTCCGCTGACTTCGGCGTCAACCGGACGTTGGCGTCGTCGCAGAAGACGAACTCGCCACCAGGGTGCTTCAACAGGTAGGCGTCGATGGCCTGGGCGACCTGGGGCACGACGGTCACCATGCGGTGGGTCGTCGTCTCGCTGCTGCGTTTCCTCTCCCTGAAGTAGCCGGTGCCGTTGTGACGGTCGTCCCAGTCCGCGACCCGCGACCGGATCATCTCCGAGCGGCGTGCCCCGGTCATCGCGGCCAGGACGAACATCGGGTGGACCCAGGCCGGTGCCCACTCGACCTCGCGGACGTGTTCCAGCACCTCCTTGATCTGGCCGGCGTCGAGGAAGAGGCCGTCCCAGAGGGCCGCGATCTGGTTCTCATTCAGCCCGCCGCGTGCGATCTGACGCTCGATCTGGCTGAAGGTCTGGAAAGGCGGCTTCTCCTTCTCCTTCTCGTACAAGAGCTTGCCGAAGTGCGACTTGAAGTCCATCGTCACGATCTTCCGGGGCAGGGCGAACGTGTTCCAGAGCATGCGGAGGGTGGCGACCTCCTTCTTGATGGTGCGAGGCTTCACGCGGCCCCGGTGTCCCTTCTGCTTTGCCCGCCTGGAGATGTAGCCCTGGAGGTTCTCGACTGTCAGGCCCGTGACCGCCGTCGATTCCCCCAGCAACTTCAGCAGGTGCTTGACGTGCAGAGCCTCGGTCTTCTGCGACGACATCTCCTTCGCCCCCTCGGGGAGATCGGCCTTGTACCGCTCCCAGAGCGTCTTCAGCGTGATCTGCTCGATCTCCACCGCCGCCTTCGGCTTGCCGGCCAGTTTGCCATCCGACAGGATGAACAGCCCGGCGTCGGCGTCCTGCGGCAGGGTCAGCCGCCCGGTGCCGATGTCGTGGATCGTGGCCTCCACCCGTTTCCGCCGCGACTCGGCCTCGCCCTCGGACACCTCGCCCAGGGAGCGGTTGTACAGATGCCCGCCGAAGCGGAAGCACACGATGTAGCTCGTACCCGTTTTCGTCTTCTTCGTTCTCAAACTCGCCATGCTGCACCTCCGAGCGGAGCCTACTCCGACTCGGTTGCCAGCCGAAAGGACCGCCACGCAGATGCCACGCAAGACAAGCGGGTGATGTACCGTTGATGTACCGGCCACCCCACAAACGCCGAAAGGACTCAGGGCTATTCGCCCCAAGTCCTTTCGCTTCAAGGTGCTGGAGACAGGACTTGAACCTGCACCCTCATGACAAGGACCAGGCCCTCAACGTGGCGCCAAGCGTGCAGGAGGAATTCGCCAGAGAAATTCTCACTCGCTCCCTCCCTGTGTACGACGCGCTACCGCACGCGAGAGAACCGGTCCACCTGGCCGAAAGAGCATTGTTCTTGGAGAGGGCTCTTTTCGTTGTCGCCCATTTCCGCTGCGCCGATCTCGTCGCGCCTTTCTTCGCGCGGGCCCAGGAGTTGCTCGGCGCGCCTCCGACTCCGCGGCCCGGGGTCTGGCTCGATACCTTGCTGCGGCAGTGCATTCGCACTCTTGGAAGGGGGCAGATGTACGACGAGCTCGATCAGTTCCTTTGTGCGATGGCCGAGCAGGTCCTTCAGGGGCGGAGCGTGCAGGATCTCGATTGTACGTCGCCGGGCGCGCAGGCTCAACTGCGCATGCTCTTGCGCCTTGCAGAAGGGTGGTACGCATTCGGCTGGGACACGCTCGCTGAGCCAGTCACCCAAAGGACCTGGGACTTGTTGGCTTCGGATACCGTGCCCTCGCGCGAGCAGACGGAGCTCGCCTGCGCCTACGCAGGCGCCGTTGGCCAGGCACCCCCTAAGCTCGCTCAGCACGGGCTCGAAGCGATCTTCCGAGAATTGCGAGGAGTTGGCGACACTTACACAACCGCGCCGTATTTCAGCGTAACACAACTCGACGTAATCGAGGCCGTCGTCCTCGCCGCCGTCGAGCCCCTCACCCAGCCCTGACCCCGCGCCGCCGCCTTCCCCCCCTCATACAATAACCCGCAACCCGACATCCTCTGACCCCCGAGACACCCATGGCCGCCGCCACCGCCGCCCCCGAGAACAAACAGCGCGAAGACTGGCCCTTCGAAGAGCTCCGCGAGGAGTCGGAAGACCTCCGCAAGCGCCTCGACCGCTTCCGCAAGTCGCTGGGCCGCTTCTTCGTCGAAAAGCAAGAACTCATCGACCTCATGCTCGTGGCGGCCATCGCCCAGGAGCCGTTGCTCATCGTCGGCCCGCCCGGCACCGCCAAGTCCGACCTCGTCCTCAAGTTCAAGGACGCCCTCGGCCTCGGCGAGGGCGATTACTTCGAGTACATGCTCACGCGCTTCACGGAGCCGTCGGAGATCGTCGGCCCCATCGACATCGCCAAGCTCCGCGAGGGTCGCTACATCCGCCGCGAAAAGGGCAAGCTGCCCACGGCGCGGCTTGGGTTCCTCGACGAGATCTTCAAGTCGAACTCGGCCATCCTCAACATCCTGCTCACCATCATCAACGAGCGCAAGTTCTACCAGGACGGCGTGCCGATGCCGGTGCGCCTGCGCGTGCTGTTCGCCGCCACCAACGAGATCCCCGAGCAAGCCGAGCTGGCCGCGCTCAAGGACCGCTTCTGCCTCAAGGCGGAGAGCCGCTCGGTGCAAGAGGCGCACTTCACGCGCCTCATCGACTTCGGCATCCAGGGCGAGGTATACAAGGGCCTCAACCAGAAGCCGTGGTGCGAGACCCACGCCACGCTCGACGACCTCCTCAAGGCCAACCGCTACCTGACCTACATGTTCGGCACGCGCCACCGCAGCGGGCGCAGCGAGGAGCAGAACGACCGCCAGGTCTACTTCCCCAACGAGGTGTTCGACGAGTTCCAGCGCCTCATCAAGGTGCTGGTGCGCGAGGACAAGATCTTCATCAGCGACCGCAAGCTGGTGAAGCTCTACAAGCTCTTCCGCGTCCGCGCCTGGCTGTTCACCGGCGGCACCGTCACGCGCGACGACCTCAAGCTCCTCGCCTACCTCGGCGAGACGCACACCGAGATCGAACTGCTGCGCGAAAAGGTTCCGCAACTGCTCGGCGAGGCGTAAACGGCGGGCCATCGAACAACCGCCCTCCCGCCAGCGTCAAATCTTATGGACGGCGCCCACGTACTCCTGCCTGCTCGCGGGGCCTTCCCCGGTCCCGATCTCAAACGGAGGTTTGTTTCAGCATGAGAAACCGAGTTACGCTAGGGGCCTCCCTGGCGGTCGCGCTGCTGGCATGCAGCGCCTTGACCGCCGCGGGCGACCTCAAGTCCGGGCCCCAGAAGGGCAGCAAGAAGATCCCCGCGTTCAACCCGTTGAACGTCACGGGAAGCGCCGCTGGCTCCAAGCGCTGCCAGGTCTGAATTAACGGGAACTCCCCTGTCGCGATGATCTTCGCCCGCGAGATCAGCGACAACTTGACCAGTTTGGTCAAGAAAATTGACGATGCCACCGCCAAGAACAGCGACTGCCGCATGGGCAGCTTTGTTGTCTTCTGCAGCGACGACGAGGGCCTGGGCAAGAAGCTCGAAGCGCTGGCCAAGAAGCAGAACCTCAAGAAGATCGTCCTGACCATCGACAACCCCGCCGGCCCGGCCGGCTACAACGTGGCGAAGGATGCCGACGTCACGGTCGTCCTCTACCGCAGGAAGACCGTGATCGCCAACTACGCCTTCAAGAAGGGCGAGATGAAGTCCGCGGACGTCGAGGCCATCGTGGCCGCCGTGTCCAGGGACTTGCCCCCGCCGAAGAAGTAGTCATCCGTCGCGATCGTTTCGCGGCAGTCCAGTCTGACAGGGGAGCCTTCGAGCAGGGCCACCCGGGCACGTTGCCCGGGTGGCCTTTTCTCTTGCCCGTCGTTTCGCGCGCGGATTGACCTGCCCACCCTCTCGCCGGTACAATCTGGGCGAGATGGCGATAAATCCGGCCCGTCCGCCGACGAACTACCTGGAGAGCGCATGGGCGCTCGAAGTTCGCCGGAACGCGAAACGCACACAATGGCCTCGCCCTGCCCCTGCGGCGGGAGCAGGGCGAGGCACGAACGAGTAGAGGCCTCGGGAAAGCCCCCGAAAAAGGGAGATTGACCAATGACGCTCGATGAAGTGAAACGGCAGTTCGTGGAGCAGGTGAAACTGCGCGCCTACGACGACAAGTACATCGACAAGAACGAGGAGCGCGAGATCCTGCAAATCGCCCTTCAGCAGGGCGTGACCGTCGATTCCGCCCGCGCCGCCCTGGCGCAGGTGTGCGAGACCAACAACTACGTTCTCGAGAGCAAGGCGCTCTCCCAGGTCAAGGACCTCGTCGATACCTTCGCCAGCAACGACGGCAAGGTGGACGAGAAGGAGTTCAACGACGCCGTCACCACGATGAAGAAGGTCACCCTGGGCAAGAAGACCGACGTCCAGTGCAAGCGTATGGTCATCGAGATCATCGAGGACAACAGCTACAAGGTGAAGACCGGCTTCTTCTCCAATTGGTACACGCGCGTCAAGAAGGAATGCGGCGTCGCCTGATCGGCCCGCCACGCTCCGATCTCTTCAAGGACGAATCACTACTGTCTCGACCAACGAGCCGCTGTCCTGCCATCCCTCGCGCCCGCGCCCCTGGGGCCGTGCGCGCGAGGGACGGTGGGGGCGGCCCGCTTCTTTTCGCCCCTTCTCGTCCCCCGAGGCCCGGCCTTCCCGCCGGGCCGTGGATCGCACCTGACAAAAGAGAGAGGGAACCTGCATGTTCTCGCGTCGCAATGCCTGGCGCGCCCTGTTCGCCACCGGCCTGATGGGCCTCCTCGTCTGCCCCATCCCCTCTTCCATCACCCGCGCCGAGAAGGAGGGCGAGAAGCCAGCCCCCCGCGCCGTCGCGAAGAAGGCCGACGAGGAGCCGGCCGGCAAGAAGGCGGCGAACGTCGCGCACGTGAAGCTGTCGGGCAGCCTCGACGAGAGGGCGCCGAGCAGCGACCCGCTGTTCGGCTCGGCCTCGCCGGAGAACTTCAAGGCCCGCCTCGACCGCATCCACAAGGCGCGCCTCGACAAGGACGTTCAGGCCCTCTACCTGGAGATCGACGGCCTGTCGGTCGGCTACGGCAAGCTCGACGAGCTGACGCGGGCCATCGCTGCCTTCCGCGCCACGGGCAAGAAGGCGTTCGCCTACGTGGAGTCGGGATCGACCAAGGACTACCTGGTGGCGTTGGCCTGCGACGACGTTTGCTTCCCCGAATCGACCTGGCTGATGCTGACGGGCGTGCGCATGGAGGTGTCGTTCTACAAGGACCTCTTCGAGAAGCTCGGCGTGGTGGCCGACATGCTCCAGATGGGCGCGTTCAAGGGCGCCGCCGAGCCGTTCACGCGCAACAGCCTGAGCAAGGAGAACCGCGAACAGCTCACTTCCGTGGTCGATGACTACTTCGAGAAGAGCATCGTCGATCGCATCGTCAAGGCCCGCCCGGCGCGAAAGTTCACCGCCGAGAAGGTCAAGCAGCTCATCGACGCCGGCCCCTACAGCGCCCGCGGCGCGCTGCGCGCGGGGCTGATCGACCGCACCGGCTACCCCGACGCCTACCCCGCCGCGATGAAGGCCATGCTGAAGGCGAGCTCGGTGAAGGTGGTCAAGAACTACGGCAAGAAGAAGGAAGAAGAGCTCGACGTCTTCGGGCTCTACCGCAAGCTCCTCTTCGGGCCCACGCGGTCGGTCACTTCGCGGGCCCCCAAGGTCGCGATTATTTACGCCACGGGCGCCATCACGAGCGGCAAGAGTGGGTCGAGCCTGCTGGGCGGAGAGGTGATGGGCTCGGAGACGATGGTCAAGGCGATCCGGCAGGCCGAGGAGGACAAGACGGTCAAGGCGATCGTCCTGCGCGTGGACAGCCCGGGCGGGTCGGCCCTGGCCAGCGACCTGATCTGGAACGAGTTGCGCCGCTGCAAGAAGCCGGTGGTCGCCAGCATGTCGGACGTCGCCGCGAGCGGCGGGTACTACATCAGCATGGGCGCCAGCAAGGTCTACGCCGAGCCGGGCACGCTGACGGGGTCGATCGGCGTCGTGGGCGGAAAGATCGCCACGGGCGGGGCATGGAACAAGATCGGCGTCAAGACGGAGGTCATCTCGCGCGGGGCGCACTCGGGCATCCTGTCGAGCACCGAGCCGTTCAGCAAGTCGGAGCGCGAGACGATGAAGGGGCTGATGCAGGACGTCTACGACATCTTCCTCGACCGGGTGATCGCCAACCGCCAGAAGGCGGGCCAGAAGATGACGCGCTTGCAGCTCGAAAAGCTGGCCGGCGGCCGCATCTACACGGGCAGGCAGGCCAAGGCGAACGGCCTGGTCGATGAACTGGGCACGCTCGACGACGCCGTGGCCGCCGCGTGGAAGATGGCGGGGATGCCGGCCGACAAGGAGCCGGAGTATTTGCAGCTCCCGAAGTCGCGCGGCATGCTGGAGACGCTGCTGGAGCGCTCGGCCGACGCGCGGCTCGCAGGCACGGAGGCCCAGGCGCTGGCGGCGCTGCGCGGAGTGCCGGGGCTGACGCAGAAGCTGCGGCCGGTGATCGGGCTGCTGGAGCTGCGCCGCGACCCGGTGTGGGCGGTGATGCCGTATCGGATCGAGGTCGAGTAACAGGGAAACCGCGGAGAACGGTTTAGCGACGCTTCGCAAAAGCGTGCCGGCCCGAACGCTTCTGCGAAGCGTCGCTAACCCCCTCCGTTGGGGGCAAATCATGGCGCGCTGCGAACAGGGCTACCTCTGCGAGGTCTGCGGCCAGGACGTCGGCGAGATCGTCGAGTCCGACCTGTACTTGCGCTACGTCCTCGGCGAAGTCCCGCCCGAGGAGCTCCACCTGCGCCGCGAGCGCCACGTTCGCTGCAACCCAGAGCTGGCCCAGTACGTGGTCGATCCTGCCTTTTCCCCCTTGCGCTGCGAGGGCTTCTTCGACAAGGCGCTTCTCGATCCCGGGCACGTAGCGAGCGAGGAGGCGCGCGTCACGCGCGGCTGGCGGCGCTTGCAGGAGCTGCCGGCGCTGGGCCTGCCGATCATCGAGTATCCGCTGCCGGAGTTTCGGGGGCCTCAGGGCTGAGGCGAGGGCGGCAACCGCTCGTACTGCCCCTTGAAGTGTTCGAGCGCCTCGTCGGGGTTGAGGTTGAAGATCGCCTTGCCGGTCGTCTGCCAGCGGCCGCGGTGGAAGAAGAACACCGCCGAGGCGTTGCGCAGGTTGCCGACCGCGGCCACGCCCTCCATGTCGCCGCCCTCGATCGCCTCGAACGAGATCGTCACGCTCACCAGCGCCGCGAGCTCGCCCGTGCTCTTCTCCCGCACGATCTCGACCGCGTCGCCCCACTCGCACGCCTTCCAGCGCAGCCCGCGCGGCTTGCCGCTGGCCGACGCCGCCGCGAAGAACTCGGCACGTAGCCGGGGCCGTTCGCCAGGGAACGAGCGACGCGCTTGCTCCGCCGACGCAAGGGCACCGGCGCCGACGCGCCACATCAGGTACAGGAACGCGCCCAGGACGAGGGCCCCGATCGCGACAAGCCACGGCCAATCCACAAGCGGCCCTTTCTCTGCCGGGAAGCGCGAAGGGCCTTCTCGCGCCCGTCAACCTGGCACCCCGCGCCTCTCCGCCCTGAAAGCATTGTATCGGGCCGCCCGCGGGGACAAGGAACCTGCCGGTCTGTTCGCCGCGCGGCGCCGGGTGGTAGAATGAGCGACGGGCGAACCGAGCAGAGGAGGGGCGAGGTCATGCAACTGCCAGAATTTCTGACCGAATGGCCGGATGGTGAGGTCATGCTGAAGGGCCACCGGATCAGCCTTTACCACGTGGTGTCACGTCGTCGCGAAGGCTTCTCACCGGGTCAATTGCACGAGGAGTATCCGACCCTGTCGCCGGAGCTCATCGATAAGGTGCTTGCCTTCTACGAGTCCAACCGGGCCGAAATCGACGTCTACGTGACGGACTATCGGGCGGAGATCGAGCGGCAGATCGCGAGCACTCCGCAGGCGATGAGCTACGACGAACTGTTGCGGCGCTTCGAGGCGAAGAAGCGCGCGGAGAAAACCTGATCCGATGGCGCTCTGCTTCTTCCTCGACGAGCACCTGCGCGGGCCGATGTGGCGAGCGATCCAACAGCACAACGCCGCCGGCATCGACGTTCTCGACGTCCTTCGTGTCGGCGACCCTCCCGCTCCCCCTCTGGGGACAACCGACCCCGATCTACTCCTCGGGGGGGAAGCGCACGCCCGAGTGTTGATCACGCGCGACCGGAAAACCATGCCGGGACACCTGGCAGGCCACCTGCAAGCGGGGCACCATTCGCCGGGCGTGTTCGTCCTTCGCCCAAGCTGGACGATTCCTGACGCGATCGATGCGCTGGTGCTACGCGACCAGGCAGGCGACCCGGCGTTCTACGTGGATCGGCTCGAATTCATCCCCTGACTCCGAGCGCTCGGCCCCTGTGTAGCTCCTCCGTCCTCGGCCCGGGCGACGGCATCGTCCATCGCCCCAAGCGTCCTGAGGGCCGCCCCGGCGGGCAAGGCGCCTGCCGGTCTATTCGCCGCGCGGCGCTGGATGGTAGAATGATCGACGGGCGAAACGAGCGGAAGAGGGCGAGGCCATGCAACTCCCAGAGTTTCTCACCGAGGTCGAGCCGGGCGAAGTTCGGCTCACCGGGCATCGCATTGGGCTCTATCACGTCATCGCCGACCACAAGGAAGGCTACTCGGCCAAGAGGCTCCACGAAGAGTTCCCGACCCTGTCGCCCGACTTGATTGAGCAAGTGCTCGCCTTTTACCAGGCCAACCGGGCCGAAGTCGATGCGTACGTGGCGGACTACCAGGCGGAGATCGAGCGGCAGATCGCGAACACACCGCGGTCGGTGAGCTACGACGAACTGCTGCGCCGCTACGAGGCCAAGAAGCGCGCGGAGAAAACCTGATCCGATGGCGCTCTGCTTCTTCCTAGACGAGCACCTGCGCGGGCCGATGTGGCGAGCGATCCAACAGCACAACGCCGCCGGCATCGACGTTCTCGACGTCCTTCGTGTCGGCGATCCTCCCGCTCCCCCTCTCGGGACAGCCGACCCCGATCTGCTGCTTTGGGGAGAAGCGCACGCCCGAGTGTTGCTCACGCGGGACCAGAAAACCATGCCTGGACACCTGGCAGACCACCTGCAAGCGGGGCGACATTCGCCGGGAGTGTTCGTCTTGCGCCGCAACTGGACCATGTCCCTCGTCCTCGGTGCTCTGGTGCTTCACGACCAGGCAGGCGATCCGCACCACTACGTCGATCGCATCGAATTCATCCCCTGACCCCCGAGCGCTCGGCCTATGTCCATCCCCTCCATCCTCGGCCCGCGCGGCGTCATCGCCCAGCGCCTCGAGCGCTACGAGGCCCGCCCGCAGCAACTCGACATGGCCCAGGCCGTCGCCGACGCCATCGACGGCCCTCATCACCTCATGGTCGAGGCCGGGACCGGCGTCGGCAAATCGTTCGCCTACCTCGTCCCCGCCGTCCTCGCCGCCCTCGCCAACAAGGACTGCCGCGTCGTCATCTCGACGCACACTATCAGCCTGCAAGAGCAACTCGTCCTCAAGGACATACCGTTCCTTCAGGACGTGATGCCCAAGCCGTTCAGCGCCACGCTCGTCAAGGGCCGCTCCAACTACGTGAGCCTGCGCCGGCTGCGCGTCGCCCAGCAGAAGTCGCTCGGCCTGCTCGAGCCGGCCGGCACCGAACAGCTCCGCCAGATTGGCCGCTGGTCGCGCCAGACCCACGACGGCAGCCGCAGCGACCTGCCCCTTCAGCCGCAGCCCTCCGTCTGGGACCTCGTCCACAGCGACAGCGGCAACTGCCTCGGCCGAGCCTGCCCCGATTACAGCAACTGCTTCTACTTCAAGGCCCGCAAGCAGATGTTCGGGGCCCAGTTACTCATCGTCAACCACGCCCTCTTCTTCAGCGACCTCGCCCTGCGCCGCCAGGGGGCCAGCCTCCTGCCCGACTACAAGGTCGTCATCTTCGACGAGGCCCATACCCTCGAAGACGTCGCCGCCGATCACCTCGGGCTGCAGTTCGGCCGCGGCTCCCTCGAATACCTCCTCAACAAGCTCCTCAGCCCGCGAAACCGACGCGGCCTCCTCGCCTTCGTTCCGTCCGAGGAGGCGCAAAAGCAGGTCGAGTCCACCCGTCAGGCCGGCGAGCGCTTCTTCCGCGCCGTCCTCGAATGGATCGAGCGCCAGCCTCGCGGCAACTACCGCGGCGCCCAGCGCCCCACCTCCGACGCCGTGCGCGTCCGCGAGACGGAGATCGTCCACGACGTGCTTTCCGAAGAGCTGGAGAAGCTGGCCTCGCGCGTGGACGAGGTCGGCGACAACCTCGAAGACGAGCAGAAGATCGAGTTCGCGTCCCTCGCCGAGCGCGCCCGCGGCCTGGCGCTCAGCGTGCGCCAGTGGCTGGCGCAGGAGCTTCCGGGGCAGGTCTACTGGGCCGAGACCACGACCGGCCCGACGCCTCGCCTCGACCTGGCCAGCGCCCCCATCGAGGTCGGCCCTGCCCTGAAGGAATACCTCTACGACAAGGTATCGACCGTCGTGCTGACCAGCGCCACGCTCAGCATCGGCGGGCAGACGGGCTTCCGGCACTTCCAGCAGCGCCTCGGGCTGGAGGGTTGTGAGACGCTCCAGCTCGGCAGCCCCTTCAACTACCGCGAACAGGTGGAATTGCACCTTTGCCGCAACATGCCCGACCCGTCGGCCAACCCGGCCGGCTACGAGGAGGCCGTCTTCCAGCGCATCCCCGAATACCTCGCGCGCTCGGGCGGCCGGGCGTTCGTCCTCTTCACCAGCTATCAGATGATGCAGAAGGCGGCGGCGCGGCTCAAGGCGTGGTGCGCCGAGCAGGGCTATCCGCTGCTGGCGCAGAGCGACGGGCTGTCGCGCTCGCAGATGGTGGAGCGCTTCCGCACGGCGGGCAACGCGGTGCTGTTCGGCGTCGATAGTTTCTGGCAGGGGGTGGACGTGCCGGGCGATGCGCTGTCCAACGTCATCATCACCAAGCTGCCGTTCTCGGTGCCCGATCGGCCGGTGCTGGCCGCGCGGCAGGAGGCGATCGAGGCGGCGGGGGGACAGGCGTTTCTGGACTATCAGGTCCCACAGGCGGTCATCAAGCTCAAGCAGGGCTTCGGGCGACTCATTCGCACGGCGACGGACCGCGGAATGGTGGTCATCCTCGATCCACGGGTATTGACCAAGGGCTATGGACGAAGCTTCTTGGCGGCCCTCCCGGAATGTCGGCGCTTTGTCGATGGATTGCCCGAGGAGGAGGCGCCGAAGAAGGGGCGTCCGCCCGCGGGGCCTCGGCGGCGGGGATGAGCGGGCAGACCGGCGCCGGCCCCACCACGCGCAAGACGGGCGGTTGCAGGCTCGTGAAGCAGACGGTCAGCCCGATGCGACACGCCCACAGGCCGGCGGGAGAGGTGATCGCCAGGTCGTATTCGACCTCGGGCTTCACGTCTTCGAGCCCCAGGCGCGGCGCGTCGGGCCCCGTGGCCTTGGCCGGGACGAACTCGAAATAGGTGCCGCAGTCGATCAGCAGGCGCAGCCCGCCCGGCGCGTCGGGGCGCGGGTCTTCCAGCGCGATCGGCCCTTCCGGGCGCGCCAGCATTTCCAGCACGACCGGCTCGTTCCCCACCGCCCGGCGCAGCCCGTCGAGAGAAGGCCCCGCGGCAGAGCGCGAACAGAAGACGCCGATCAGTTTGGGCCAGATGCGGTCGAGGCGCTCCTCCCCGCGCACCTGCTTGACGTGTTCGAGGAAAGGCCCCAGGCGCTCGGGCGAGCCGGTGAGGCAGGTGACGTTGTCGTGGGCGTGCCTGCCGGCCAGGTCGCGCAGGGCGTCATCGGGGACCGCGCTGGTGTGCGCGAAAGGCCGCAGAACGTAGGGAATGCGCTCGGGGCGGGCCGGCCCGGCTTCCTCGCCGACCTGAACGATTTGCCCGGCGAGCAGGCGGGCACGGGGTCGGGCATGCAGGGCCAGGCCCAGGGCGGTGCGCAGCGCGGCCCGGTGGGCGGCGTGCAGCGCGGGCGAGGTCGGCAGCGCCTCCCCGCCTTCGGGCAGGAGCAGGGTGGGCCAGGTAGTGCCGTGGAGCTGACGCAGATCGACGGGCCAACAGGCGCTTGCCAGTTCGACGGGGGTGGTGAGCGGGACCAGGCGGCGGAAGTCGGCGGCGGTGCGGATGCGGCGGAAGTCGTGCTCCCGGCCGAAGCGCGTTTTCTGCGCCTGATGCAGCAGCCCCTGGAGCGTCCGCAGTTGAGCGCGCTCGGGCGGCTGGTCGAGCCGGCCGAGCTGGCGGCGCGCGCGGGCGCGAAACACGACTTCCAGCAAATGCCGGGACAGCCGCGCGTTCGCCAGCCAGTTCAATAGATGATCGGTGTACGCTCTCACAGTATTTCGGCAGACGACCTATCTGAGAAGATGGGAAGGGCGAATCGTGCTCACCAGATGTTGAGAGTACCGCGCCGAGAGCGTTCCGACAAGGAAAAGATGGGCGCCTGTGCCGACCGCAGCGCTTGCTCTGCCCGAAGTGACGAGGATGCGGAGAAGGATGGGGCAACAAGAAACGG
>JBBSEZ010000269.1:0-13669 GCA_038239195.1 Gemmatales bacterium | reverse complement strand
CGCCGCCCGCCGCGCCGCCGTGCGCTACCTCGGCACCGTCGATTGCCGGCGCTACCCCGACGCCGAGGCCGCCCTGATCAACGCCCTGCGCGGCGACCCCAACGAGTGCGTGCGCCTGGAGGCGGCCCTGGCCCTCTCGCGCGGTTGCTGCTGCACCAAAAAAGTGATGGAGGCGCTCACCGTCACCGTCTCGGGGCGCGCCGGCAAAAACGAGCCGGGGGAGACCTCGCCCCGCGTCCTGTCGGTGGCCGCCGTCGCCCTCGAGCACTGCCTGGCGAAATACTGCGACGTGGTGCCCGCGCCGAGCCAGGCCGCTCGGCCCGAAGCGCCGCGCCCGCCGGAACAGCCTAGCGGCCCGCCTCCCCCCCCGCCCGAGCAGGTGCCTGCCCCCTTGCCGGCCCTTCCGCCGAGGGAATTGCCTCCCCCCCTTCCGCGCGGAGAGTTGCCTCCTCCCATCCCGGTGTCGTCAGCGCCTGGAAAGGTTGGCCCCATCGAGGTGGTCGGGGGCCGCTCGCCCTCCATGCCGGAGGAGGCGAGGCTGGAGCCGGACGCGCTCCGGGAAGAGGCGCGCCGCGTTCTCGCCCGGCGCCGCGCCCAGCTCCAGGCCGAGGCGCGGCCCTCGCCGGTCGGCCGAGCCCCCGAGACCGGCCCCCCTCCGCTGGCTGGCCTCCGCCCGGTCGCGGCGAACGTGCCTGCTTCCCGCGTGCTGGCAGACAACCAACCGCCGAACGTGCCGGGCAGCGCGGCCCCGCGCACCGGAGAGCGCGACGTCTGGCACCTCCTCGTTCATACGTTCCGCGGGCCCAGCGACCGTTGAGGTTGCGGGCGAGCGAGGGGCGTCAGCCCCCCTGTTCTTCGCAGCAACAGGGAGCTGACGCCCCCCGCTCGCTTCCATTCGTACCCAGCCTCTCAGCCGATCATCGTGATCCCGCCCTTGAGCTGGAGCATGGCGTCGCCGCTGACCTGAGTCATCAGCCCCTTGACCTGAGTTTGTATCTGGCCCTCGATCTTGACCATCATCCCCTTGATGGTCACGCCCATCTGGTCGATCTTGACGCTGCTCTGCCCGACCTTCAGCTCGATCGACTGCATCGCCTCTGTCTCGCTCTTGCCCAGGCTCAGCTTCGTCGTCTGGTTGCCCATCTTGATCGTCAGCGTGTCGTTGCCCATGTCGATCGTGACTTCGCGGTTGCCCTTCTTGATCTGGTGCGTGTCGTTGCCCGTGTCCACGGTCACGGTGCGGTTGCCCGTCTTGACCTGGTGGAGGTCGTCGCCCTTATCGACGGTCACGGTGCGCTTGCCCTTCTCGATCGTCACCTTCTCGTCGCCCTCCTTGACCGTCTCGGTGCGGTCCTTCCAGATCTCGATGGTTTGACTGCCGTCGTCGGCCTTGCTGCTGCCAACCTTCAGCGTGTCGTTGTTCTCGACGACCCGGTTGAAGTCCTTCTCGGCGTGGAAATAGACCTCTTCCGAGCCCTTCTTGTCCTCGAAGCGCAGCTCGTTGAAGTTCTCCGCGGTGCCGCCCTTCGAGCTGCGCGTCTTGAGGACGCTCTGCGTCTGGTTGGCCGGGAGCTCGTAGGGCGGCATCTGCTCGGCGTTGTAGACGCGCCCCGTGATGATCGGCCGGTCCGGGTCGCCCTCGAGGAAATCGACAATCACCTCCTGCCCGATGCGCGGGTGGAAGGCGATGCCCCAGTTCTTCCCGGCCCAACCCTGGGCCACGCGCACCCAGCACGAGCTGTTCTCGTCCTTCTTGCCCTCGCGGTCCCAGAAGAACTGCACCTTCACCCGCCCATACTTGTCGGTGTAGATCTCCTCGCCCTTGGTGCCGACCACGACGGCGGTCTGCGGCCCCCTGACGACCGGGCGCGGCGTCAGCCGGGCCGGTCGAAACGTGACCGAGTCGGGGATGCAGGTGAACGCGTTCTTGTAGCTCGCGCCCACCGTCCCGTCCACGTAGCTGTCGTCGCTGGCGCTGTGCTGCACGGAAGTGATGACGTAGCCCTTGCCCGCCTCGGAAGTGCAGACGTGCTCTTTCAGAGTGAACTTCCCGGCCAGGGTGAAGCTGCGACAGGTGCTGGCCCCGGTGACCGCGTCGTACGGCACTTCCTCCTCCTCCATGCGGACCTTTGTCAGCTCGCCGCCGTCGGCCTTGACCGCGTAGGCGCCGGGGTAGTCGTACAGCTCGAACTTCTTGTTGTCCGGGAGCGGGACGATCGTGGTGCTCTTGGTCATCAGGTCGGTGGAGGGCGTCTCGAAGTTGTAGTCGGTCTGCGCCCACTTGCCGGCCCGGAACTCGTAGCCGTGCTCCCAGCGGCTGACGTGACTGGGCACGAGTGAGCCGGCGGTGTAGACGACTTCCTTCTCGGCGCAGTCCTTGTAGGCGCTCTTCTGGTCGGCCAAAACGAGCGTGTGTTTGCCGTCCTCGTGCTTGAAGAAGTAAAAGATGCCCTCCTGCTCCATGAGGCGGGAGACGAAGTCGAAGTCGGTCTCGCGGTACTGCACGCAGTAGTCGCGCTTGACGTAGGTGCCGCGCAGGGACAACTGGTAGGCCGCGAAGCCCAGGTCCTTGAAGATCTGCTCGACGATCTCCGGGGCGGTCTTCTTCTGGAAAATGCGGCAGTCGGTGGTGCGCGTCAAGAACCAGAGCCAGGGGACCACCTCGGCCCGGTACTGCCGCAGGCCGTGGAGGCGGGCCTCGCC
This sequence comes from Gemmatales bacterium, assembly GCA_038239195.1. Lineage (GTDB taxonomy): Bacteria > Planctomycetota > Planctomycetia > Gemmatales > Gemmataceae > JBBSEZ01. The sequence continues at coordinate 10,966 of JBBSEZ010000269.1, read as the reverse complement.
CGCGACGAACCGGCTGACGACGCCGTGGAAGTAGCGCGGGGCGACGCTGCCGTGGACCTTCCACGTCACCGCCTTGCCAACCACGTCCTTGGCGGCGATCCCTCCGTTCTCCGAGAGCAGCTCCAGGTCGTAGCGGAACAGGCGGGACAGTTCCTCGCGGCCCGAGAAGCCGGCGAGGAGGAGCACGTCCTTGCCCAGGGGCGTGGTGACGGCGAGGAGGCGGTTGTCTTGCGTGTGAGGCATCAGGCTCATCCCGCGGGTTGAAGGACCAGGGGCCGGGGCGAACGAAACGGGATTCTCGTGTCTCCCTCCCGGCCTTCCCAGTATAATCACCTCGCCCGTTCGCGGCCCCTGCCCCCAAGAGGCGTGCATGACCGGCACCGCAGACACCACCAGTTATGATGAGGTCCCTTACCCCAGCTTTCCCATCCCCCAGGCGCACCCCGACCACTTGGCGACGCTGGCTACGCTGTTCGGCATGACGCCGCCGCCGGTCGAGCGCTGCCGCGTGCTCGAACTGGGCTGCGCCGACGGCGGCAACCTCCTCGCCATGGCCGAACGGCTGCCCGGCAGCGAGCTCGTCGGCATCGACCTCTCGCCCCGCCAGATCGACGCGGGCCTGGCCGCAATCGCGGTGGTCGGCCTGAGCAACGTCACGCTCCGGGCCATGAGCATCCTCGACGTGCCGGACGACTTCGGGCCGTTCGACTACGTGCTGGCGCACGGGATCTACTCGTGGGTGCCGCCCGCGGTGCAGGACAAGTTGCTGTCGATCTGCGCGAAGAGCCTGGCGCCGGACGGCGTCGCCTACGTCAGCTACAACGTCTACCCTGGCTGGCACGCGCGCGGCGCCGTCCGCGAGATGATGCGCTTCCACACGCGCCAGGCCCGGGCCCCGAAGGAGGCCACCGACGCCGCCCGCGACCTGCTGGCCTTCCTGCTGGACGCGGCGCCAGAGGGGACGGCCTACCGCGGCCTGCTCGAGGAGGAGCAGGCCGTTCTGGGCCGCGTCCGCGACACCTACGTGTACCACGAGCACCTGGAGGAGGCCAACGAGCCGGTCTACTTCGCCGAGTTCGTGGGGCGGGCGGCCCGCCACGGGCTGGCGTTCCTCGCCGAGGCCGACCTTGGCGCCTCGCTGGCCCCCCGGCTGTCGTCGCAAGTCGCCGGCGCCCTGGCGCAGTTGAGCGACGCCGCGCTCCCCCGCGAGCAGTATCTCGATTTCCTGATTAACCGCATGTTCCGCCAGACCCTCCTCTGCCACGCGGCCCCCCCGGCCCGCGAGCCACAGCCCGACCGCCTCGCCGGCCTCCACGTGGCCGCCCACCTGGAGGGGGCCCTCCCGGCGGCCGACGCCCCGTCGGGGGTGCCGCACGAGTTTCGGGGGCCCAACGGCCTGACGTTCACCACAGGCCACGCCATCACGAAGGCGGCGCTGGCGTGCCTGGCGGACGCCTGGCCGGCGTCGCTGCCCTTCGCCGAGTTGCAGGCCCTCGCCCGCGCGAGGCTCGTCGGCGATGCCGTCGTGACGCAGGAGGCGGAAGAATACGCCCGCGACACGCGCCAGCTGGCCGAGAACTTGCTCCAGGGCTTCGCCGCCGGCGTCGTCGAGCTGCACGCCTTCGCGGCGCCGCTGGTGAGCGAGCCGGGCGAGCGGCCGCTGGCCCCGGCCTTCGCCCGCCTGCAGGCGCGCGACGGTGCCTGGGTGACGAACGGGTGGCACCAGCTCGTCAACCTCGACCCGCTGACGTGCAAACTGCTGCACCACCTCGACGGCGGCCACGACCGCGAGGCGCTCGTGGAGGTTCTCGCCCGCGCCGTGGAGGAAGAGAAGCTCGTCCTGGAGCGCTACGACCGGCCCGTGAAGGACGCCGACCGCGCCCGCGGCATCCTGCGCCGCGAGCTGGGCGCCAACCTCCGCCGCCTGGGGACGTGTGCCCTTTTGACGGCCTGACCCGCCCTCCCCCGAGAGACGACGATGACGAGTTACGACGAGGTGCCCTACCCGAGCTTCTCTTACCCGCAGACTCACCCCGACCGCCTGGCGACGCTGGCGACGCTGTTCGGCATGACGCCGCCCCCCGTCGAGCGCTGCCGCGTCCTCGAGCTGGGCTGCGCCAGTGGCGGCAACCTTATCCCGATGGCCGAGGCGTTGCCCCACAGCGAGTTCGTCGGCATCGACCTCTCGGAGCGGCAAATCGCGGCCGGGCAGGCCGCGGCCTCTGCCCTGGGGCTGAAGAACCTCACCCTCGGGCAGGCGAACCTGCTCCACGTGCCGGAGGGCCTGGGGCCGTTCGACTACGTGCTGGCGCACGGCCTCTACTCGTGGGTGCCGCCCGCGGTGCAGGAGAAGCTGCTGTCGATCTGCGGCAAAAGCCTGGCGCCGAACGGCGTCGCCTACGTCAGCTACAACACTTACCCCGGCTGGCACGGCCGGGCCGCCGTCCGCGACATGATGCGCTTTCACACCCGCCACACCGCGGGCCCCAGGGAGCGCGTCGCCCAGGCCCGCGCCCTCCTCGCCCTGTTGGCCGAGTCCGCCCCCCCGCAGCGCCCGGCGTACGGCCAGCTCCTCAAGGAGGAACAGGAGCGGTTGCAGGGCCGCCTCGACCCGTTCCTGCTGCACGACCAGCTCGCGGAGGTCAACGACGCGGCCTACTTCCACGATTTCACGAGGCGGGCCAGTCGGCACGGCCTGCAGTACCTGGCCGAGGCGGAGCTGGGCACGATGTCGCCCCAGCGGCTGGGGCCCGACGTGGCCGCGGCCCTGGCCCGGATGGGTGGCGACCTGATCGGGCGCGAGCAGTACCTCGACTTCGCGACCAACCGCGCTTTCCGCCAGACACTACTCTGTCACCAGAATGTCGGGCTCCAGCGGGAGCTCGGGGGCGAAGCGCTGAGGGCCTTGCGGATCGCCTCGCCCTCCCGCTGCACCTCGCCGCAGCCGGACCTGCGGCCGGGCCGGCCCGAAGAGTTCCGCTCGCCCGGCGGGACAACCCTCGGCACCGACCACGCCCTGTCGAAGGCGGCCTTTTTGCACCTGGAGCAAGTGTGGCCGCGCGGCCTGCCGTTCGACGCTTTGCAGGCTGCCGCGCGCGCCCGCCTCGCCGGAAGCGGGATCGCGGTGCAGGACGAGGCCTCCTTCGCCCGCGACAGCAAGGAACTGGCGGAGACGCTCCTCCAGGCTTACACAGCGAACGTCGCGGAGCTACACGCCCACGAGCCGCACGTGGTCATCGAGCCGGGCGAACGGCCGGTTGCCTCCGGGTGGGCGCGCCTCCAGGCCGCCGAGGGCGACAAGGTCACCACCCGGCGGCACGAGGTGGTGCCGCTGGACGAACTGACGCGGCACCTGCTGTGCCTGCTGGACGGCAGCCGCGACCGGGAGGCGCTACTCGATGGCCTGGTCCAGCGGGTGGCCGAGCGGGGGCTGGTGGTGCAGCAGCACGGCCGGGAGGTCACCGGCCCGCTCCCCCTGCGAGCGGCCCTCGGCGAAGGGCTTGAGACGAGGTTGCGGGGCCTGGGCCGCTCCGCCCTGCTCGTCCCCTGAAGGGCCGTCTCCGACACCAGGGCCGTCAGGCGACGTTTTCCTTCCCGAAGAGCATCTCCGGTCGCGCCCGGCTCGCCAGCAGTTGCCGTGGCCGGGCCCTGCCCGAAAAAGCGATCACGCGAACTGAATGTAGTCACTCCGAGCTTGATGCGCGGCATTCCCGTCCGGTTGTGCGTTCGGATTGTTGAGGAAGGTCGCGGCCAGATAAAAGTAGGCCACGGCAGGCGCCCCCTCGTGCAGCATGACGACGGTCTGGGTCAGATCGGTGCCCTGCCCATTCAGCACCCGCACACACTCGTGCAAATTCTGGCGAGTTGGCTTGTAATGGCCGCTACCATTCGAGATAAAGTTGAGTTGCCCTGCCGGATACCGGCGGCTTCCTCCGACGTGAAGACACCCGGCACAAACGACGTCCTTCCCGGCGTTGAAGGTCGAATGATTCATGCGGGCGGCGCCCTTCAGGGGGGACTCGTACGCCGTAAACAGATTGCCGTACGAGTCCATGGCATAGGGGCAGCACTCGAACTGCTTAGACCACTGACCATTGGCGCCCTTCGGGACCTTCTTCATGTCGATCGGTTGACTGTTGAAGTCAACGAGCGTGCCACCGTTGCCGGGGGCCGCCTGATACTGCAAGCGCTCGATCTTGGTAAGGTAGGCGACGGTGTGGGGGCCCGTCTCAAAGAGGGTTTCGAGAACCTGGATTTGCGCGTAGTTGAGGTCGCCGAAATCCGTGAAGAAAGCCTGCTTCAGGAAGGCGTTGCCCTTCGCATTCTTTGCGGGGCTCCCCCTCTTCTCGGCGTGCAAGTGATCCACCAGCGTCAGCGAAGTCGGGTTGCTCTTCTTTTTCTTGACGAGGTAATCCTGACGTTCGAGGCCGTAGACCCCGTCCATGCTTTTGCGCGCCGCGTGCATCCCTTGCGTCTTCTTCCGCTCCTGAAACCGTTCGAGAGCTTCCCTCAGGTTGGGCTGCACGACGTTCATTTCCGCCAAGACGTCGTCGCGCAGGCTCTCGGTGCAGACCCACCGACGGAGGTAGGTGGCGGAAGTACCACCATCTTTCAGTTTCAGCCACTTGCTGCACACCTTCCACAGGTTATACAGCGCGCCAATCTTGTCGGCCTTGGGCGAGTCGAGTTTAACCTTCTCCCACTGTTCGAGCGCGGTGTCAACGAGAGTCATGTGCTCGCCTCGCGAGGCAGCGACGTTGAGCAGCCCCTTCGGTTCGGTCATCGCCTTGAAGGCTTTCAGGGTTGGGATCGCGATGATTTTTCTCCTGGAGAACGATGGGTTGTCGGCCAGCACCTACGTGGCAAAGTCGTAGGCGGGGGGGATGGTGTACGACCCCCCCTTCCACGCGGCGAGCTCATCCTCCAGGTACGTGCGCTGCTTCACGGTCGGTTTTCCGGTGAAGGTCCACGCCGCCTGCGTGGTGATGTCAACCGACCAGCCACCCTTTTTCGACGCTCCGCGCCGGTCGATCTGGATGTAACCCAGGATGTTGGAAACCGGGATGAAACGGAAGGCCTTTTCACCGGGTCGCCACTGGCGGCTATTCGGAAGGCCGAGCTGGTAGGCTTCCGTATCGAACCCCTTGAGGTCGCCACAGTACACCGCCCACAGGTAGCAGGTGCCGTTGGTCTCCCGCTCCGGGAACGCGGTGCCGCCGAAAAAATTCCGGCTGACGCAGACGGCGGTCTCGTTGAAGATGTCGTTGTTGCCGGTCCAGCAGCGCGCCCTGGAGATGTCGCTCAGGATGGTGGCGTCCAGGCGAAGCCCGCGCCGGGGGCCGAGCATGAAGGCCGCATTCTCGCGCTGCTGCGTCATCCCCTGGCCCAGGATCCGGTCGATGGAGCCCTGATCGGCGCCATCGACGCGGAACCCGATGCCGAACTCGCGGAAGGGCTGCTGGCCTTTGAGCCGCTTCTTGAACTGGTTCATCCCGGGGGCCAACGGGCAGACCGACGAGGGAAGCGTCGGCCCATCCATGTCGTCGGACACGGGGTCCGACATCGCAGACCCGAGCGTGTTGAAGTCGTGGACGGTACAGATTTTGTTCCAGACCCGGTTGATGAACGCCAACTGCTGACCTTCCCCGAGCTTGCGGAAGACGCGAATGGTTATTCCGTTCGTGACCTCGCGCACCGCCTCGACCTTCCCGTTGATGATCGAGGCGAGCGCGGTCAGAAGGCGCTCTGCCATTTTGTCCGTGACCGGGGGGGCCGGCGCCCCCATGGCCGCCGGGCTTTTGAGCAGAACTTCTCCCGAGGGCAAGGGAATGTTCGGGTTTGCGGGGGCGTAGCTCCGAAGCGGCAACACCCCGGGCACGCCCGTTTTGCAGACGGAGCCAATCGGAAGGCTGAGGCCATCCACCACGCGCACGGGGTTCTTCGAGCAGCCCGGGGTGTGGCGAAAGCCCGCGCCGAACCCCGGCCCCCCACACTCTGCACACTTTTTACCAACGACCACCGGCTTCAGGGAGCAACCCGGCTTATGTGCAATTTCCCCAAACATCTCTTTCTTCCCGCATTCCGTACACGCACTCATGACGTTTTTCCCCTTGACCTGTGGTGGCCTGCCGGCCAGGGACTTGCTTCTCACCGCGGAGCAGCCACCGGGTTGTGACGGAGGTTTCCCAGACACCGATCCTGGCGGAGATGTGGCTGAGGTGAAGGGGGCCGAGTGCCGTCTCGCCCGTCTGCACCTCAATCCCACGCCGGGGCGGTTTTTCAATTTTGAATTGGCTCGGCAAGCGGGCGCCGAGGAAACCTATCGACGGAAGTAGACATACGCGAGCGGGCCCAGAGCGCCAAGCAGTTTTCCTCAGCAATCCGAACATTTCTGTCAAAACGCGTTGCTCCTGCACCCAGCACAGGCTTGGCTCGCCGCAGGCGTGGCCCACCGATCCCAAAGCGGCAGAAGAAAAGCGGCCGCCGGGCGCAGGACCAACGTGTTTTGACAAAGGCCCCAAACAAGGCCGGGGCCGGGCCGGCCGCACCGTCGCGGTGCGCCCACGAGCCGGCCGGACAAGGGAAGGGGCCGCCCGCAAGGCCCGCTGGCGGGCGGCCCCGACGGCGGTCACTTCCAGGCAGTACACTTGCCGGAAATCAGGTCGAAGAAGCCCCGCGTGGTCTTCCCCGCCTTGTCGGTCTCGTCGTACGGCGTGTAGTCGATGTTGATCCCCGTGAAGCTCAACGTCAGGCTCTCACTGAGCCCGCCCCCGCCGCCGCCCGCCGAATAACTCGTGATGAGGCAGGCGCGCAGGGACAATGTCATGTAGAGGTTCGGTGGCTTGTCCTGCCCGCTCGCGGGCTCGACGTAGTCGATCCAGACGTTCGACGGTTCGCCGGCGCAGGCGGCGTTGAACAGCAGCGGCGAGGCCGCGTCATAGGTGCGCGAGATCGTGACCCCGGTGAGGTTGGGCGGGTCGCGGTGCCGCTTCTCCTGGCCCGAGCCCACCTGCACGCCATCGGCACGCGCAGCGCCGAAGGAGGCCGAATCGACGGCGAGCCAGCCGATCCGCGACGATTCGGTTACTTCCCCCTTGATGTCGGGGCCGGCGCCCCATTTCATGTACAACGGCATCGATGTCTCCTGAGGTTTGGTGGAACGCTCAACTCCCCGGCGCCTGTCCCCGCGGGAGGTCACTTCCAGGCGGTACACTTCGCGGTGACGAGGTCGTAGAACCCGTGGACCACGGTCCCTTGCACGTCCTTGTCGTCGAACGGCGTGTAGTCGAAGTTGAGCGCGGTGAAGTTGAGCGACAGGGACTCCGACGCGCCCCCGCCACCGCCCCCGAGCGAATAGGACGTGATGATGCAGTTGCGCAGGGAGAGCTCGGAGACCGTGTTGGGCGCCTTGTTCTGGCCCTTGGGCGGCTCGACGAAGTGAATCCAGACGTTCGTCGGCTTGCCCGCGACCGACTGGTTGAACAGCAACGGGCTGGCCTTGTCCATGCTGCGCGAGACCTGGATGTCGGAGAGGGTCGGCAGGTCGCGGTGCCGCTTCTCCTGGCCCGAGCCAACCGTCTGGGCCGTCGAGCGGGCGGCACTGAACGAGACCGAATCGATCGCGATCCAATCTTTGTGCGAGGTTTCGGTAACCTCTCCCTTGATGTCGGGGGCCTTCCCCCACTTCATGTACAACGGCATGCCAAGCTCCTCGGACGGGTTGATGGGTTGCGAAACGTAAACGCCAACGGCAGTCTCCGCTGAGGCCCGTCTCGGGGCGTGTCACCACGCCTTTCGACGGGGTGGGGGACGACCGACGCGACAGTGGCGCGGGCGGGGCTGGCCCCCTCAGTTCCCCCCTTTCAGCTCGAAGTTCCCCGTGAGCGGTTCCACGGCGGAGTCGAACACCACCACCTCGGGCGCGGGGTGAGCGTAAAGCAACGCGTCGATGCGGAAGCGGAGCGTCCGGTCCAGCGGGTCGCTGCTCTCCAGCAGCAGCACCTTGACCGTCTTGAAGCGCGGCTCGCAGGCCCGCAGCACGCCCTCGACCGTCTGGCGGAACGCCTCGCGCCCCTCCGGCGAGGTCATGACGGCGCCGGTGAAGTCCGGTAGGCCGTAGGTCGCCAGCGACTGCCCCAACTCCTCCAGTTCGGCCGGCGGAGGGGCACAGCGCCGCCGGGTGTTTAGCAGGTTCTCCAGGTCGCGCCGCACCGACTGCTTCATCTCGCGAAGCACCTGATGGCGCGACTTGCCCGCCTCGCGGCTCACCTGCGGGTCGTCGTCCAGCAGGCGGTCCAGCAGCGAGGGCAGCAGCAGTTGATCGGCGGCGATCTTGGCCATGACGTCCTCGGGCGTTTCGCGCTTCTCCGGGCCCCGACACACCGAATCCTACGCGGGCGGCCCTTCCGCGACCGCGATCTCCTTCAGCTCCAGGATCGGGTAGCTCTCCTCGCCGACCAGGAACGTGCGCTGGCCGACCCCTCGCACCGGCGCGCCGTCGCCGCCCCGCCACTCGGTGGCCAGGCCCAGGCGCAGCTTGTCGTCCGCCTCGGCGTGCGTGCCGTTGTACAGGGCCGGCAGGTACACCTCGCCGTCCGGCCCGCCGCGGACGACCATTCGGGCAGGTCGCCACAGCAGGTCGCGCGGGCGGGCCGGCGCGCGAAACTCGATCGACTCGACGCGCTCCATCGGTATCCAGTAATACTTGCCGGTGCTCGTCAGCACCTCGAAGATCGGGCCCGTCAGGTCGTCCAGGTCGCGCAGGTCCGCGAACGGCTTGCCGTTGCACGTACCGCTCACCTTGACGCGCTGCTCCTCGGCCTGCGCGAGCAGCCCGGCCGCCTCCTTGGCCTTGCCCTCGCGAAGCAGGATCGACGCCTCCAGGTGCAGCCGCAGCGCCGGGGACGGGACGTCGAGGAGCTCCGGCACCCGGCCCTCGGCGAAGAACTGCTGCCGCGCCTCTTCCGCCCGCACGAGTTGGCGGAACAGGCTCACGCCCATCATCGCTTCGGTGTCCTGGCTGCCGATGAGGTCGAGGTGCTTATCGACGCGCTCCAGCTCGCCCGCCAGACAGAGCAGCTCGCAGAGGAAGCCGCGCCGCGCGGTGTCCGTGGGGTGCTGTTTCGTCTCGGCCAGCATGGCCGCGAGGGCCTCTTTCAACTGCCCCGCCCGATAGTGGTCGCGCGCGTTCATGGACTTGGTCCTCAACTGGGCAGGCCCGGCGCCAACTCCGTCACCAGGCGCACCCCGGTGCTGACCTGGTCGAACTTGAAGTGCGGCCGCAGGTGGAATACGCCCAAATAGGTGCCCGGTTTGCCGGGGTGTTCGCGGACCTGCACGCGGAACTCGCGCAAAGGAAACTTGGCCTTGGTCTGCACGTCGGCCTTGTCGTCGGCCAGGGTGTAGTTGAGCAGCCAGCGGTGCAGGTAGTCCTCGCACACCTCGGGGCCGCTGAACGAGCCGATCTTGTCCCGGCCGATCACCTTCAGGTAGTGGGCGAACCGCGACACGCACAGCATGTACTGGAGCATGACGGAGAGCTTGGCGTTGGCCGTGGCCGCCGGCTCGTCGTACTTCTTCGGCTGCTGGATCGACTGGCAGCCGTGAAAGGCCGATCGGTCCGTGTCGGGACAGTGGCACAGGGGGATGAGCCCCTGGTCGGCGAGCTCTTTCTCCTGGGCGTCCGTGATCGGCACGTTGGTCGAGGACTTGGGCGCGATCCCGGAGCGGTCGGTGCCGAACGAGTGGACCGGCAACCCCTCGACCAGGCCCCCGCCCTCGCCGTCCGAGGGGGCCCCACGAATCTCAGCCAGCCACCCGCTTTCGCGGAAGGCGCGGATCAGGACGCTGCCAAAGGCGTAGACCGCGTTCCCCCACAAGTAGCCGCTGCTGTCCGGGCCGCCCACCTCCTCCCGGAAGCGGAAACCGTCCATCCGGGCGCCCTCGTCTCCATAGGGCAGGCGCGCCAGCACGTGGGGGAGGACCAGCCCGACGAAGCGCGTGTCCTCGGCCTGGCGCAGCGACCGCCAGCGCAGGTAATCCGGCTGCTCGAAGGTCCGGGCCAGGTTCAAGGGCCTTTCCAGCTCCGCGAAGCTGGTCAAATCCAGCAGCGACGGGTTGGCCGCGGCGATGAAGGGGGCGAACGCCGCCGCCGCCACCGCCGCCACCTTTCCGAGCGTCGAGACGTCGTCGGTGGGATGGCCGGGGCCGGGCCGGGGGTGGATCGCATAATCGCCCAGCAAGACGCCATAGGGCTCGCCGCCGGGGGTGCCGAACTCCTCGCTGTAGACTTTCTGGAACAACTGGCTCTGATCGAACTCGATGGCCCGCTCCACGTCGCGGGTCAGTTCCTTCCAGCTCAGGTCGAGCACGCGAACCTTGACGTTCTCCCCTTCCTGGGCCTGCTCGACCAGGAAGCGCAGCCCGCGCCACGACGCCTCCAGTTGCTGGAAGCGCGGGTGGTGGAGGATGGCGTTGACTTGCCCGCCGAGCAGGGCGTCGAGGCGGGCGACGTCGCGGTTCAACAGGCGGGCCACCTGGTCTTTGGTAGGCCGCCCGCGCAGCCCGGAGCCACGCAACCAGTGGCCAAGGGCTTGCCACGGAGACGGCTCGTCGAGGAATAGGTGCAACGCGCTCGCGGCCGGAGCGGCGGCCTGCGTGGCCTCCAGCACGGCGTCGAGCAGGCCGCGCCCGACCAGCTCCCCTCGGGGCGCAGCGGCACCCGGGGCGGAGTCGAGCTCCCGTTCCTGGACAAGGGCCCCAGGGAGGGCCGGGTTTACAGCACGCGCTTCCATGAATGCTGCCGAGGTTTTCCAGGGATGGGTGGCGAGCGTTCCCACAGCGAACGCTCGCCACGTCGGTTGGGCGAGCCGGGGGCGAAGGCGCAGGTGTTTGTTTGCTGTAGGAAGGCCCCCCAGATCCCTCCGGGCCGCCGCGGATGGGCGGCCAAACCGTTGGGCGTTTTCTG
>JBBSEZ010000268.1:0-13693 GCA_038239195.1 Gemmatales bacterium | reverse complement strand
TCTGGCACAAGCAGAGCGCCGAAGCCATGCTCATGCTTCGCTCGTTCGCCAAGGCTGGCAGATTGCAACACCTTCACTCCCTGGCTTTTGCGGCACCAATCGTTGGTGCCCCTGTGGCCGACAAACCCTGAATGCGCCCGGATGGAGGGGGATTGGTCGAATTGCAAGCGCGGGAGGCGCGCTTATTTCGACAGGTCGATCTCGATCTTGGCGACGAACAGGTGCTCCCGGTCGCTGCGCGCCTGGAGGTCGTCGAGCAGCACCTTGAGGCTCGGCGCGATGCGCTTGCGGAACACGTAGTTCTTGAAGCCGACGCGCACCGTCAGCGGCTTGTCGAGGTCGAGCAGGTACGTCCCCTTGGGAGTGCGGCCCAGCCAGACGGTGAGGTAGCGCATCCCCGTCGCCTTGATGTTGATCTCGTTCTGCTCGTTATCGACGCGCGCCGACACCATGGCCGGGTTGATCTTGCTCGCCCGCCAGCTCGCCGCCGTCGCCGTGTTGCGGGCGTAGGTGCCGCTCGTCGTCAGCCAGTAGAAGCGGTTGTCGGCCTCGCGGAGCGAGGTGAACTCGTTGCCGAACGACCCGCCCAGCCCATCGGTGCCGAGCTGGCGCAGGGGGAACGCGCGGCGCTGGCGGTTCATCCAGTCGAACAGGAACGGCACCTCGCCGGCGAACCACTCGTGGCCGCGGTTCTTGTAGTCGATCCACAGCGACGGGTAGCCGCGCAGCGTCCACTCCTCGAAGCGGGCCTTCACCTGCTTGTGCGTGTCGCCGGTGCGCGTTCCCGTGACCACGTACATCGGCAGGTACTGGGCGTTGCGCCAGTAGCGGTCGGGGAAGAGCGTGGCACTGGCCGACATCGGCATCACGCCCGCGAAGAGGCTGGGGTGCGCGAGGCCAACGTCGAAGGCCATCTTGCCGCCCTCTTCCAGGCCGAACAGGAAGACGCGGTCGGAGTCGATACGGAAGCGGCGGCGCAGGTCGGCCACGGTGCGCAGGACGTGGGCGTGCTCGTCCTCCGTGTAGGTGTAGCCGTTGCCGAGGCCAGCCTCCCAGGCGGGCGCCGCCAGCACGTAGCCGTTCTCGGCGGCGGCGTCGCCAAAGCGCTCGATCATGGCCTTGGCCTTCTCGCCGGAGCGGTGCAGCGCGATCAGCACGGGATAGGGCCGATTGTGCGTGTACTCCGGCGGGAGCTTGAGCTGGTAGGTCGTCCCGCGCCGGCCCGCGCCCAGCATCACGGGCGTCGTGCGCGTGTCGAGCTTCGTCTCGGGCTCGATCGGGGGGAGCTGCGGGATGAGCTGCGCCACCTCGTCGATCTCGACCTTGGGGCTGAGGCGCTCGATCGCCCGCAACGAGTCTTTACGCGTGTCGGGGTCGTCGGTCTGGCAATACTTGAGGACCAGGCCGCGCGTCTGCCACAGGGCGATGGCGCTCTCGGGCCGCGCCTCCGACGACGAGCTGCCGAGCAGCCAGCCGGTGACGGCCAGGCTGAGCAGTTCGGGCGCCGAGTACGACGGCTTGAAGCGCTTGTTCTTCTGGCGCTCCGCCTGGCGCGCCTGGCCCAGAAAGGCGTCGAGCCGGCCCACGTTCTCGAAGTGGAGCTCGGAGCGGATGACCGCCGCGGCCGCCACCAGCCGGGCGTACTTCGCCTCGGTCGTCTCCTTGGCGCACGCCGTCAGATACTTCGCGGCGTCCTTGAGCTGGGCATCGATGCGCTTGTACTTGGCGCGCATTTCGCGGACGTCCACCAGGAGGTTTTCGGGGGCCGCCTTCTCGGGGAAGTCGGCGAGGGCGTCGCGCACGTCCTGGTGCCGCCCGCCGCGCTGCCAGCGCTTCATGTCCTCGAAGCGCTCGCGGGCCTGCATCGTCGCCAGCGACTTGCGGGCGGCGGCGACGCGCTTCTTTTCGGCGGGGTAGTCCTTCTCGATCCGGCTCAGCTCGCGCTCGGAGTAGCGGAACCAGCCGGCCTGGGCGAAGAAATCGACCTTGCGCATGCGCCGGGCAACAATGTCAGCGGGCTTCAGCTTGGGGTCGGTCTCCGTCAACTTGGGGTCCATGGCGAGGAGCTTGGCGATGGTCTCGGGGTCGAACTCCTTGGTGAGGTAGGCGCAGGCCCAGAAGAACTTGGTGACGGCATCGACGCGCACGTGATAGGGCGTGATGAGCGTGACCTGCTGAACGAGGCCGGTCTTGTCCGCATTGGGTGTGCGGGCCCAGTACTCGCGCTGCCACTTCTGGTTCCACTCCCCGGTCTCGACGACGTCGGCGATGGGGGGCATGATCCCGGGGTTGAAGAGCTTGGACATGGCGGCGCGGGGAAATCGCTCCTCGACGAGAACGGGGGAGCGCTCGGCGACGCGCACCTGGGTGGGGCTGAAGACGATGCGGCGCGGGCCGTCGTCGAGGGTGAAGAAGCCGCGCGGCATGAAGACGGCCTCGCGGGTGACGGGGTCGATCTCGGTGACGCCCTCGCGCTTCACCTTGCCCTGCAAGACGAAGCCGTCCTTGAGAAAGATCAGGTCGGCGCGAGTTGCGCCGACGGCGACGAGAAAGAAGGCCACAACGAGGAGCGCGAGGCCGACCGGGTGGCGGCCTCGCGGGGCACGGCTAAGGTTGGACATGCGGGTAGCTCCGTTCTCGTGGGGAGTAGCACCAACTCCCCCTGGACAACCCAAAGGCATTCTCTCCCTCCCGAGCCCCCGCCGTCAAGGGAACAGTTGCATCCGCGCGGCCGCATGGCGACAATAGAGGCATTGCCATCAGGGCCTCGGGGCTGTCGTCCATGCCGATCCGCTTTCGCTGCGAACATTGCAACCAACTCATGGGCATCGCCCACCGCAAGGCGGGCAAGACGGTGCAGTGTCCCAATTGCCACAACTCCGTGACCGTGCCGCTGAGTGAAAGCGCGCCCGTCGCCACCAGCGCTCCCCCCGCACCTCTGTTCGAGCGCGAGGACTTCGACGATTTTCTGCACCCGTCGGCCTCCTCCCCCGCCCGCCCCGCCCCCCCTCCCCTGCCGCTTCCCCCAGGGCCGATGCCTGGGCCGATGCCTCAACCGTTTGCGCCGATGGGCCCAATGGGAGGGACATTGCCCGCGATCGTTCCGCCCGAGCAGCCGGGGGTCGTGGTATCGCCGACGTTGGCAACGGTGCTGACGGTGGGGCTGATCGTGCTGCTGGCGATCGCCTTCGGGGCCGGGCTGCTGGTGGGGAGGTTCTACCTGGCGACGTGAGGGCGGCGGGACCGCTTAAGCCGCAAGCGGCGGGCCCTCGAAGTGCGCCGCTTGCGGCTTGGCGATCTTCGGAGGAGCTCCTTGATGCTCGCGATCCGCAACTTCATCGACGGGCAGCACCGCCCCGCCGAGTCGGGCCAGGAGCTCGACAAGGTGGCCCCGGCGACCGGGCAAGTCGTGGCGCGCGTTCCGGGCTCCGGCGCGGCCGACGTGGCGCTCGCCGTGGCCGCGGCGCGCCGTGCCTTTCCGGCGTGGTCGAAGGCGCCCGCCAGCGAGCGGTCGCGCCTGCTCCTGGCCCTCGCCGAGCGCATCGACGCCGACGGCGAGGCGCTGGCGAAAGCGGAGTGTATCGACACCGGCAAGACGGTGCGCCTGGCCCGCGCGCTGGACGTCCCGCGAGCGGCGAGCAACCTTCGCTTCTTCGCGACGGCCATCTTGCACTGGCACTCGGAGGCCTACCGTACCGATCGAGTCGCCCTCAACTACGTCCTGCGCGCCCCGCGCGGCGTCGCGGGGCTGATCTCCCCCTGGAACCTACCCCTCTACCTCTTCACCTGGAAGGTCGCCCCGGCGCTGGCGACGGGCAACACCGTCGTGGCCAAGCCGTCCGAACTGACGCCGACCACGGCCCATCGGCTCACCGAGCTGGCGCAGGAGGTCGGCCTTCCGTCGGGCGTGTTCAACGTGGTTCACGGCAGGGGCCCCACCGCCGGCGCGGCCCTCGTCGCCCACCCGGCCGTCCCGACCATCTCCTTCACGGGAGGCACCGCCACCGGGGCTGAGATCGCGCGAACGGCGGGGCCGCTCTTCAAGAAGGTCGCGCTCGAGATGGGCGGCAAGAACCCGACGGTCGTCTTCGCCGACTCTCCCCTCGACGAGGTGGTGCCTGCCGCCGTGCGCGCCGCGTTCGAGAACCAGGGCGAGATCTGCCTGTGCGGCTCGCGCATCTACGTGGAGCGGGCGCTCTACCCCGCCTTCGTCGAGCGCTTCACCGCCGCGGCACGCAAGCTGAAGGTCGGCGACCCCCTGGCCGACGACGTCGATCAGGGGGCGCTAATCTCGCGCGCCCACCTCGACAAGGTCCTCTCCTACGTCCGCCTGGCGCGCGAGGAGGGCGGAACGATCCTCTGCGGCGGGAGGCCCCCCTCGGCGCTACCGGACCACTGCAAGGGCGGGTTCTTCCTCGAGCCGACGGTCATCGTCGATTTGGGCGCCGAGTGTCGGGTCAATCAAGAAGAGGTGTTTGGCCCGGTGGTGACCATCGCCCCGTTCGACGACGAGGACGAGGCGGTGCGGCTCGCCAACGGGACGGCCTACGGCCTGTCGGCGTCGCTGTGGACGGCCGACCTGGGGCGAGCGCACCGCGTGGCGGAACGGCTGGAGTGCGGGACGGTGTGGGTGAACTGCTGGCTGCTGCGCGACCTGCGCGTGCCGTTCGGCGGGACCAAGAACAGCGGCGTTGGCCGGGAGGGCGGGGAGGAGGCGCTGCGCTTCTTCACGGAGCCGAAGACGGTGTGCGTCAAGTATGCCGCGGAGGGATGAGGGCACGGAGCATGAGCGAGCAACCCAGCGGCGAAATCCGGGCGGCCGGCGCGCCCCGCCCGGTCGGCGCCTATCCGCACGCGCGGCGCGTCGGCAACCTCCTTTTCCTCTCCGGCATTGGCCCGCGCGACCCATCCACCAACGAGGTCCCGGGGAACGTCTATGCCGACGGCGAGCTGGCCAGCTACGACGTCGCCGAGCAGTGCCGGGCGGTTTTCCGCAACGTCCGCACGGTGCTGGAGGAGGCGGGCTCGTCGTGGGAGAACGTGGTGGACGTGACGGTCTTCCTGACCAACCTGCGCGACGACTTCGCGACCTACAATCGGCTGTACGCCGAGCACTTCACGACCAACCAGCCGGCGCGCACGACGGTCGAGGTGAGCCGCCTGCCGACGCCCATCGCCATCGAGTTGAAGGTGATCGCGACGGTGGCCCCGTCGTAGGCGAGCGGGGAGGCGTAAGCCCCCTGTTGAAGGCGCCAACGGGGGGCTCACGCCCCCCCCTCGCCAACAGCGGGCTCACCGCGCCGTCAGATCTTGCTGGAGATGTTGACGAACGTGTGGACGTGATCGAGCACGCGATAGTTCCACACGAAGCCGGGGCCCTCGAGGCGCCAGAAGTGCCAGGGGGCCTTGGTGTCGGTCAGGCCGTCGGGGTAGAACGCCATGTGGATCTTGTCCATCCCGCCGTTCTTGGCGACGATGGCCATGACCTCATCGACGTCTTCCTGGCGGTAGGGCGAGAGGATGTCGCGCATCACCTGCTGCACGAGCTTCTTCTGGTCCCTGGTCAGGTCCTCGGTGCGGATGCCGGGCCGGTCCTCGGCGCGGGCCTTGAAGCGGACCGACCCGGCGCCCTCGCCGGGCTTGCCCTTCTTGACGACGGCCTTGTCGCGCTGCGCGCCCGACAGGGCGTTGTGGAGCGTCATCACGCTGCGCGTCTGGTAGAAGAAGATGTTGCCGCGGCTGTACCCGTGGGGGCTGTGGCCGTAGTACATCGGCCCCCCGAAGGCGGCGCCTTCCTCGGAGTTGCCGTCGCAGCGGATGGTCAGGTGATGGCCGGCGAAGACCCAGGCGAACTTGTCCTTGCCGAGGGGGTCGCCGTACACCATCGCCCCACAGTTCTTCATCGCCCCGCTGGCGTCCCACCGGCCGTTGCGGCTGATGCGCCGATAGCCGTCGTCGCCGGAGCACATCGCCTTGACGATGCGCTCGATGAGCTCCTGCTGGGCCGGGGTGTACACGTTGGCGATGGTGACGCCGCGCTCGATGGGGGCGTTGTACATGCCGAGGCGGGCGGCGATGCGCCCGGGGCCGGCGCCGTGGTTCCAGGGGCGGACGACGCGCTTCTTCTGCCCCTCGGACATTCCGCTGAAGAGCTCGCGGACGAGGTCCTCGGCCGGCTTGGGCTTGCGGACGAGGGGCGCGGCGGCACGGGCGGTGGCGGGGACGAGGTTGGCGTCGGTCAGGGCGGCGCCCGCCAGGACGGCGGTGGTGCCCCCGACGACGCGGAGGAAGTTGCGACGATCGACTTCGGGGACGGAGAGGTCGAATTCGCCGGCACACTCCGGACACTGCGGTTTCTCGACGTTCGACATGCCAGGTTCCTTTCGCTCCATTGGGGCAACCACGCAAGCCGACAAGCCCCCCTTGTCGGACCAGCGCCTCATCATGACGCACCGAGGGGCCATGAGCAAGGACTTTCAAGATAAACGCCGGCGGGGGCCGAGAGGCTCGCGCTGGCGCGGCTTTGGCTCAACGGCGAGCCATGGGTCTTTGCTGGAGGCGCTCGAGGGCGGTGCGGGCGGCGCGCGTCAAGGCGGCCTCCGGCTCGCCGCGCGAGAGTCGGAGCAGGAGGGCGCGGGCCTCGGCGGTCCCGGCGAGCTCCAGCGCCTGGACGGCGCGGAGTTGGCGGAGGTCTTCGCCGCGCGGCCGGAGCGCACGCGATTCGATGGCAGTCAACGTTCGGGCCGTCCGCAGCCGAACTTCGAGGGTCGGCTTCCGCGCCAGGGCCCGCCGGAGCGCGGGCGCTGCGCTTTCCCCCAGCCGGAGCAACTCCGCCTCCGCCGCCTCGCGGGCCTCGAACGAATCGGAGCCGAGGTTCGCGAGCTGTCTTTCCAGATGGGCTTTCTCGACAATCAGGACTGGCCTCGCCCTCCTGGCAAGGAACGCCACCCCCCGAGCAGGGGTTGACGCCAGCGCACCGATGGCCGGGTAGGCGCGGTCCGGGCTCGCGGTAAGGGCCTGCCAGTGGCGTTCGAGCTCCCGCTCGTCGGGAGGGCCTTTCTTGGGGGTGGCGAATTGGCGGACGTCCCACAACAAAACCGTCGTGTCCCAGCCGGCCGTGGCCAGGAAGCGCCCGTCCGGCGAGAAGGCGACGTCCGCGACGTAGTCGTCGTGTCCTCGGCGGTCGAAGAGGACTCGGCCGCTCATCGAGTCGATGACGCGAACGCGGTTCTGGTCGAGGGTGGCGAGTAGCCGGCCATCGAGAGAGGCCGCGGCGAAGCGGCCGGGCACGGTGCGAATGAGGCGCCAGGTGTTCGTCTCCCAAAGAGCGGTGCTGTTTCCCTGGGCGACGATCAAGGTGCGGCCGTCGAGCGTGAAGGTTACCTTGCGAACCTCCAAGTTGTCTTGCTGTCCCGACACTTCCAGCCGGCGCCCGCTGAGCAAGCTCCAAAGGTAAACGTGACCGTACAGCGTTACGACCGCAAGGGCCGTCCCGTCTGGCGAGACTACAGCGCCGAGACCATCCGCTAAGGATGCCGGCTGGTCGTGGGGAATGCGGTGGACTTTGCCCGAGCGGAGATTCTGGAAGACGATGGAGTGGTCTCCGATGGCGACCACCCCTTGGCCCCCCAGGCACAAGGCGGCTTCTCTCACACGGCCATCGTTTTGGCCCCAGAGGAACTTCGCACGTTCCTTCCCTGCCGCGACGTCCCAAACCCGCACCCACCGGAGAAACTTCCCCTCGACCATCAGGTCTCGATCTTTTCGGCCCCCGTTGAAGGGGACAGGGCCACGCCCGAACCACTCACGGCTCGGGTGGCCCACACGATGATCGAGATCGACCAGCAGAACGCGGCGCCCGAAGGACGAGGCCGTCCCGTCCGCGCACTGTTCCTCCGCCCGGAGCGTTTTCGTGCCCACGTCCCATGTGCGGAACCAGGAGTCGGAGTACCACGCGCCCACCGTCTTTCCTCCCGCGAAGAATGACGCCTTCCGCGTTTGGCGATCGGGCCCGGGTGGAAGTGAGAAACAATGGGATTGTTCGCCGCGACGATCCCAGATTCGGACCGTGCCGTCTGCACTCGCTGTCACGAGTTCCTTGCCCAGCGGCGAGTAGGCGACCGAAACCACGTGGCCTGTGTGCCCCGGGTGCTGCGGGGTCGCTTTGCCGGTGCCCACGTCGAACAAACGGACGAATGTCTGCTCCTTACAGCCTACCGCGAGCGTTTTGCCATCGGGCGAGAAAGCCAGGGCGTTGGGAAACCCCTCGAGCCGAGGCAAGGACTGTAACAACTTGCCCGTCCGAGCCGACCACAGGTGAGTCGCCTGGAGGGGCGCCGTGGAGACGACTGGTTGGCCACCGGAGACGACTGTCTGGCCATCGGGAGAGAAGCAGACGAGGGTCGGGTACTTCCCGTGGCAAACTTCGCGAACGGTGCGGCCGGTGGAGGCGTCGAATAGCGTGCAGCCATCTCCTCCAGTGCAAACGAGGTGCTTGCCATCGGGCGAGAAATCGAGGGAACTGACTGGATTAGAAAAGCGGTCAGTCGGCCCCTTCGCTTTTCCTGTGTGGGTGTCCCACAGGCGGAAGGTGTGGTCGCAACTACCGGAAGCGAGGGCCTTCCCGTCGGGGGAGAACGCGACGGCTATCACCGAGTTGCTGTGGCCATCGAACCGGCGGAGAAACCTTCCTGAATCGACAGTCCAGAGGCCCAACAAGCCAGTCCACCTCTGCACTTTGGCAGCATCCGGGCCAACGTGGGTTCCTCCGACAGCCACTATTTTCCCATCGGATGAGAGCGACAGGCAGTGAGCCCAAGTAATGACGGTCTCGTCCTGCGGTGGGCCGCCGGCAACCGGGGCCCGAAAAGGTGGTTGCTCGAACGTCTCGAACGCGCGCAGCAACCGGCCGGAGGGCGCTTCGTAGACCGCCACCCACGTCCCTTGCAGGGCCACGAGCCGGGTGCCGTCGCGGGAGTAAGCGACGGCAGCGGTGGGAGAACGAGGACCTTTCTTCACCGCCGCCAGCCGGCGCACGCGGCGGCCCGTGGCGGCCTCCAAGATGTCGATGGAGTGGATGCCCGCGCCGGACCAGTCCCCGTCCGTGCCGACCGCCAGATGTTTCCCGTCAGGAGAAAACGCGAGCGCATTCACCATCCCCGACGCCCGCCAGCGCGTGGTCCCGAGCCGCGCCAGGGCCCCCTCGGGGAGCCTGTCGCCGTGATGGTCGAGGCGCGGTAACGGCATCGGCGGTGCCGCCGCCCACGCCAACGACGGGAGCAACACCAGACAGCACGCCAGTCCATGACGCCAGAGCATGACCGTCCTCCCTGAAGCCGAGCCTTGTCCGAAGCGGCGCATGATAGCACACCCGCCTCCCGAAATTGCAACTACCTGCTTCCCTTCCACCGGGCGACCGGGTATGCTTGCTACGAGGTCAACGCCCTGCCCCACCCGCCGGCCGCCCCGCCTTCCCGACGAGACCGGACCCATGCCCTCCCCCCTGGCCTGCTCGCTAGCGCTGCTGCCGCTCGCTCTGCTGTTCGCGCCGCCCGCCCCCGCGGCCGAGCCGCTTCACCAGCGCATCGACCAGCTCATCGCCGCCAAGGCCAAGGGCCGGCCCGTCAGCCCGCGCGCCGACGACGCCGAGTTTTTGCGCCGTGTCACCCTCGACTTCCACGGCACCATCCCCACCAGCGCTCAGGCCCGCGCCTTCCTCGCCGACACGTCCGCCGACAAGCGCGCCAGGCTCATCGACCGCCTGCTCGCCAGCCCCGAGTACCCACGCCGCATGGCGGAGCTGTTCCACGTCGTGCTCATGGAGCGCATGGGCGATCACCCCGAGTGGGCGAAGTACCTCCGCAAGTCGTTCGAGGCCAACAAGCCGTGGGACCAGATGGCCCGCGAGATATTGCGGGCCTCGCCGCGCGACGAGGCCACGCGCGGGGCCGCGTTCTTCTACGCCAAGCGGCTGGCGAACTACGGCCAGAACCCGGTCGATCATGCCGCCCTGACGCGCGACGTCGGCCGGCTCTTTCTCGGCAAGGACTTCCGCTGCGCTCAGTGCCACGATCACCTGTTCATCAAGGACTACAAGCAACACGACTTCCAGGGCCTGCTCGCCTTCTTCCAGAACGCCTACCTGCTCGACGCCGCCTTCCCCGCCGTCGCCGAGCGCCCGCTGCCGGGCAAGCTCCCCTTCATGTCCGTCTTCAAGAAGGTGCCCCGCGCCACCGGCCCGCGGGTGCCGGGCAAGCTGGAGTTGACCGTCCCGATCGTGGCGAAGGGCAACGAATACCTGGAGAAGCCCGACCGCAAAACGCGCTCTCCCGGCGTGCTCCGCTTCAGCCCGCTCGGCGAACTGGCGAAGCAACTCCCCGTGGCGGAGAACGCCGACTTCACGCGCAACATCGCCAACCGCCTGTGGTGGGTTATGATGGGCCGCGGCCTCGTCCACCCGCTCGATCTACATCACGGCGCCAACCCGCCCTCGCACCCCGAACTGCTCGACCTGCTCGCCAGGGAACTGATCGCGAACAAGTTCGACCTCAAATGGCTGATGCGCGAGCTGGCCCTCACCGAAACCTACCAGCGCTCCAGCATTTTGCCTGAAGGGGCGCATCGGAAGGACGGCTCGCTCTTCACGACGGCGCTCGAGCGCCGGCTGTCGGCCGAGCAATTGCTGTGGGCGACGCTCGAGGCCACGGGGGAGCGCGAGCGCCTTCTCAAGGCCCCTCCGGGAAAGGGCAAGAAGGGAGCAGACACGCTCGACGTTCTGCGCACCAAGTTCGTCCGGGCATTCGCCAACCCGCCGCGCGAGGCGGAAGACGAACACAGTCCCTCTCTCAAGGGGGCGTTGTTTCTCCTCAACGACGAGGCGCTGCTGGGCACGCTGGTGGCCCGGCCGGGCAACTTGATGGATCGGCTCGGCAAGCTGGGCCCCGACAAGGTGGCCGAGGAGCTCTACCTGAGCGTGCTGACGCGCCGGCCCGACGCCGAGGAGCTCGCCGAGGTGGCGAAGGCGCTGGCGGGCAAGACGGGCCAGGCGCGAACGGGGGCGCTGGCGCGCCTGGCGTGGGCGCTGCTTGCCTCGACGGAGTTCAGCGTCAATCATTGACCCCGTGGGACAGGCTGGAAAGCCTGTCTGGCCTGAGTGTACGCCGCCCCAGCGGGAAGGTTGGACAGGCTGGAAAGCCTGCCCTACGGAAAGACAGGCGAGCCGCCTGTCCGACGAGAGGACCGCCGCATGATCGCCGACCCTTCTTGCCGCCCGACCGAACATCGCCTCTCGCGGCGGCAGTGGCTCGGCGCCGCGGCCTGCGCTGGCGGGCTCTTCCACGCCGCCTTTGCCGAGGAGGTGCGCAAGAAGCACAAGCAGGTGCTGTTCGTCTGGCTCGATGGCGGGATGAGCCAGCTCGAAAGCTGGGACCCCAAGCCCAACACGCAGTTCGGCGGGCCCTTCCGCGCCATCCCGACCTCCGTGCCCGGCATTCGCGTCAGCGAGCTCCTGCCGCGCACCGCCCGGCAGATGCACCACCTGGCCCTCGTTCGCAGCCTTTGCACCAAGGACAACTCGCACTCGGCCGGCGTCGATCGCATCCAGCGCGGCGACCCCAAGAACCGCGGGGTGACCTACCCCTACTTCGGCTCCGCCGTGGCCAACCTCCTCGGCCCCGGCGACAGCGGCCTCCCTCCCTACGTCTGGATCAAGCCGGGCAGCGGGGGCTTTCTCCCCAAGGACGCCGGATTTCTTGGGCCCCAATATGGCGCCCTCGCCTTCGGCGACGGCAAGCCGCCGGAAAACCTGCTGCGCGCCGCCTCGCTCACCGAATCGGCAGACGCCGAGCGCAACGCCCTGCGGGCCAGCGCCGACCGGCGTTACAGCAAGCGGCGCCGCAAGGCGGTGACGGAGGCGAACGGCTACGTTTACGACGTGGCCGCACGGCTACAGAAGCACCGGGCGCTGTTCGATCCCTCGACGTTCGGCCCGCGCGACGTGGAGCGCTACGGCACGCACGATCTCGGCCGGCACTTGCTGCTGGGCCGGCGCCTTCTCGAGGCGGGCGTGACCTTCGTGAAGGTCACCTCCTACGGCTGGGACACGCACGGCGACAACTTCAACGGCCATCTCAGCCTGGTGCCCAAGTTCGACCAGGCGTTCGCCTCCCTCGTCGAGGACCTGGCGGCGCGGCGCATGCTCGATCGCGTTCTCGTCGTGGTCCTGTCCGAGTTCGGGCGCACGCCGCGCATCAACGGCCACCTCGGGCGCGACCACTGGCCGGAGGCGTGGTCGCTGGCGATGGGCGGCTGTGGGCTGAAGAAGGGCGTCGTCGTCGGCAAGACCAACGCCAGGGGCACCTTCGTGACCGGCGACGAGCACGACGTCGGCCACCTGTTCCACACCTGGTTCAAGGCGCTCGGCATCGACCCTGCCGAGACGGAATACGATAACAACGGCCAGCCTCTCCCGATCGCCCACGAGGATTGTTCCCCCATCAAGGAAGTACTGGCATGAGGGAAAGGCCCTTGCAACCTTCGATTGCTCAGACCGTCCCCCGGCGACGCGCCGGACGGCCCGGCGCGCATCACGGAGCAACCCCATGACCCCCGACGCCAAGGCGCTCCTGGCCCGCTACCAGCCGCGCGCGGTCAAGATGGTGCCGACCGACCGCCAACTCGGCACCGTGCGCTTCAGCCCATGCGGCAAGTACCTGGCCGCCGGGGACTTCGAGGGCCGCGTGCGCCGCTGGTCTTTTGCCGAGGGGGCCAGCCCGCTCACTTCCCTGCCCGCCCTGACGGGACACAGCGGCTGGGTGCAGGCGCTCGCCTTCCACCCCGACGGCAAGCACCTCCTCACGGCCGACAGTTGGGGCCGGCTGACCTGCTGGCCGTTCGCCGAGCGCGCGGCGCGCTCCCTGTGGTCGGTGCAGGCCCACGACGGCTGGGTGCGCCAGATCGCCGTGAGCCCCGACGGCAAGCAGGTGGTCACGTGCGGCAAGGACGGCAAGGTGTGCTTCTGGTCCCCCGACCGGGGCGCGAAGGTCAAGGAGTGGGCGGGCCTGGCGGAGGACACCTTTTCGCTCGCCTTTGACCCGGAAGCCAAGTCGCTCGCCGCGGGCGGGCTCAGAGGGACGATCCGCCGCTGGGACGTGGCGAGTGGGAAGGTCGTCCGCGAGTACGCGGCGCGGGCGCTCTATCGCCACGACCGCATCCAGGACGTCGGCGGGGTGCGCTGGCTGACGTTCGACCGCACGGGGGCCACGCTCGTCGCGGCCGGCTGCCTGCCGACGAGCGGCGGGTTCGTCCAGGGCACGCCCCTCGTCCTGCTGTTCGACGTGGCCACGGGGAGGCTGAAGCAGGAGATCAAGATTGGCACCGTCAACGACGGCTTCGTCTACGAGATGCACTGGCACCGGGACGGCTTCCTGATGGGCGTGACCAGCGGTCAGCCGGGGCAAGGCAGCCTGTTCTTCCTGCGCCCCGGCGACGCCCAGCCGTTCTTCACCGCTCGCCTGCCCAACTGCCACGCCCTCGCGGCCCACCCGGACGGGACGAGGTTGATTGTCTCGGCGACCAACGCCAACAGCTCCGGCAACGGGCGCCCGCTGACCAAGGCCAAGGAGTATCCGGGCAACTTCTCGCCGCTGCACCTGTGGGCGCTGCGGCCGGCCTCGTGAGGAGCGCCTGATGCGTA
>JBBSEZ010000267.1:0-13763 GCA_038239195.1 Gemmatales bacterium | reverse complement strand
TCTCATTCTACCCCCCTCAAGGCCTTTTCGCCCCCCTCTTCTTGTCTTATCCGCGTTCATCTGTGTTCATCTGTGGCTAATTTTTCGCGCCAGCGCTTCACCTGGCGCTCCACCTCGACGGGGGCGGTGGAGCCGTAGCTGCGAAAGGCGGCGAGGGCGTTGGCGACGCCTAACACGGAGTATGCGCCGGCGGACAGGCCGGGGCGCACGTTTTCCATCTCCTCGGGGGGCAAATCGGCGAGCTTGCAGCTGCGCTGCTCACACAGGCGGACCAGTTTGCCAACGGCCTCGTGGGCGGCGCGCATTGGCACGCCCTGGGCGATGAAGTGCTCCATGAGGGTGGTGGCGTCGAGGAAGCCAGACTCGAGCCGAGCGGCGATGGCCTCGGGGCGGAAGCGCGTTTCGCGGATGAGGGCGGCGGCCAGTTCCAGGGAGGCGGCGACGGTGTCGTGGGCGTCGAAGAGGGGGAGCTTGTCTTCCTGGAGGTCGCGGTTGTAGGCCAGGGGGAGGCCTTTAAGGAGGACCATGAGCTGCTGGAGGTCGGCGAGGACGCGGGCGGACTTGCCGCGGACGAGCTCGAGCACGTCGGGGTTCTTCTTGTGGGGCATGATGCTCGAGCCGGTGCAGAAGGCGTCGGGCAGGTCGAGGAAGTTGAATTCGGTCATCGACCACAACACCCACTCCTCGGCCCAGCCGGCCAAGTGCAGGGCGATGACGGAGAGGCCGAAGACCATTTCGAGGAGGAAGTCGCGGTCGCTGGAGACGTCGAGGCTGTTGGCGGCGACGGAGTCGAAGCCGAGCTGGGCGCGCACGCTCTCGCGGTCGATGGGGAGGGAAGTGCCGGCGAGGGCGGCAGCGCCGAGGGGGAGGCTGTTGAGGCGGCGCCGACAATCGCGCAGGCGCTCGCGGTCGCGCTGGTACTTTTCGACGTAGGCGAGGAAGTAGTGGGCGGCGAGGACGGGCTGGGCGCGCTGGAGGTGCGTGTAGCCGGGGAGGACGAGGTCGCGGTTGCGCTCGGCGGACTCGACGAGGGCGCGCTGGAGATCGACGAGGAGGGCGTCGAGGTCGTCGAGGGCGTCGCGGCACCAGAGCTTGACGTCGGTGACGACCTGATCGTTGCGGCTGCGGCCGGTGTGGAGCTTGCGGCCGACGTCGCCGAGGCGATCGATGAGGGCGCGCTCGATGTGAGTGTGAACGTCTTCGAGGGCAGTGGAGAAGGGCATCTCGCCGCGCTCGATGGTGCCGGCGATCTCGTCGAGGGCGGCGACGATCTGGGTGGACTCGTCGGACGTGAGGAGGCCGACCTCGGCGAGCATGCGGGCGTGGGCCTGGCTGGCGAGGACGTCGTGGCGGTAGAGGCGGCGGTCGTAGGAGATCGACTCGGTGAAAGCCTCGACGCGGCGGTCGGTGTCGCCGGAGAACCGGCCGCCCCAGGTTTTCTGGCTCATGAAAAGCGTCCTCGAACGGTGCGCCGACGAGCCCCCTGCCGCGCAGGGCGTCACTCGAACTTCGCCGGCGGCGGGGGAGGTGGGGCCTTTTTGGGGCCGCCGCGTCGGCCGCTGGGCATCTCCATGCGCCAGCTCCCGCCGACCTTGACGAACTCGATGGGGTCGCGAACCTCGCTGGCGCCGCGCTTGAAGACGACGTTGCCGGTGGCCTTGTCGCCCTTGATCTCGAGGTCTTCGAGCTTGGCGGCGATGAGGGGGAAGTCCTTGAGGTCGCCGGCCTTGTCCATGACGACCATCGTGTCCACGACGAAGCCGGAGCGGTCCTTGACGAGGGCGGCGACCTTCTTCATGCGCGCCTGGAGCTCTGCTTCGTCCTTGACGAGGCCAACGTCCTTGAGTTTGTCCATCGCCTCCTTGGTGGCGCCGTGCTTGGTGAGGACGGGCTCGAGGGCCTTGTATTTCTCGGCGAACTTGCCGCTCTTGTCGGAGCCGGCGAAGGACCGGAACATGGCGCCCATGAAGACGAGCTGGCCGGCGAGCACCTCGGCGGAGCTCGGCGAGAGGGTGGCGTAGAAGGCCTTGTAGTCCTTCTTGTTGAAGGAGCTCTTGGCGGCGTCGAAGGCGGCCTGGGGCGTGGCGTAGGAGGTGGCCTTGGGAGGGACGGGGGCGCTGCGAACGTCGCCGGGGGAGGCGAGGGCAGCGACGAGGAGGGCGGCGAGGGCGAGGAGGCGAGGCTTCATGGGCACTCCCGAAAGAAGGGGCCCTCACCGCGAGGGTCGCTCGCGGCGGGGCCGGCCTGTGGCGGAACGGAGCGGGGCCTTCTGCTGCCGCCTTCTGTTAATCGTCATTCCCTCGGCGGCGCCGGGGACGCAGGAGGCGCCGGGGGCGCGGGCCGCTTGGGGCCGCCGCCCTTCTTGCGCGGGCCGTCGAGGGGCATCTCGATGAGCCAGCCGCCGCCGACCTTCTTGAACGCGACGGGCTCGGTCTTCTCCGTGCCGTCGTCCTTCTTCTCGACGCTGGTGGCGGTGGCGGTGTTGCCAGTGATCTTGACGTCCTTGAGGGTGGCGTCGCCGACCTTCTTGTGCTTCTTGTCGAACTTCGCCATGCCCTTCATCATGTCGGCGACGAAGGCCGGGCGGTCGTTGGCCTCGACGGCGGTGGCGTACTTGCGGGCGGCCAGGGCCTGTTCTCTGGGGGTGGCGTCGGGGCCGAGCTTTTCGGGCTTGAGCTTGTCGAGGGCGTCCTTGGTGAGGCCGTACTTCTTGAAGGCCGCCTCGAAGGGCTTGCTGAGCTCGGCGAACTTGCCGGACTTGTCGGAGGCGGCGAAGGTCTTGAACAGGACGCCGGCGGAGACGAGCTGGCCGGTGATGGCCTCGCGCGACTCCGGCGTAATGCAGGCGTAGATCGTCTTCCAGTCGTCCTTCTGGGCGGCCTTGTGGGCGGCGGCGAAGACGGCCTGGGGGGTGGCGTAGGCCTTGGGGGCGGGCTGGGCCAGGGCGTTGGCGAGCGAGGCGGCGAGGAGGGCGCCGGCTGCCAGGAGACGAAACTTCATGGGGCCTCTCCGAGGTGGGATGGGGCGTCCGCTCCCGCCCCGAGGGGCGCCCTCGGTTGATGGGGAGCGCTGTTGGTGTAGGTCGCAGGACGGAATTGGCAAGGGCGAAGGGGCGAGGCGACGTGGCGGAAGGAGGAGAGGGTGGCCCCAAGAGGGCCGGGCCCTCGGCGCAAGCGTCGCTCGCGCCGAGGGCCCGGCTGGAGGGAAGGGCCTTCGTCAGCCGTTACTCTTTCGGAGGCAGCGGGGGCGCGGGCGGCTTGGGGCCACCGCCCTTCTTGCGCGGGCCGTCGAGGGGCATCTCGATGAGCCAGCCGCCGCCGACCTTCTTGAACGCGACGGGCTCGGTCTTCTCTGTGCCGTCTTCTTGTTTCTCGGTGCTGGTGCCGGTGGCGGTGTTGCCGGTGATCTTGACGTCCTTGAGGGTGGCGTCGCCCGTGGGGGGCTTCTTTTTGCCGAGCTTCTCCATCGACTTCATCATCTCGGCGACGAAGGCGGGACGGTCCTTGCCCTTGATCGGGGCGGCGTAGGTGCGGGCGAAGGCGGCCTTCTCCTTGGGGGTGGCGTCGGGGCCGACCTTTTCGGGCTTGATCTTGTCGAGAACGTCCTTGGTGAGCCCGTACTTGGTGAAGGTGGCGTCGATCGGCTTGAGGGCGTCGGCGGCCTTGCCGGACTTGTCGAAGGAGGCGAAGGCCTTGATCATGACGCCGGCGAAGACGAGCTGGCCGGTGATGGCCTCGCGCGAGTCGGGCGTGAGGCAGTTGTAGAGCGCCTTCCAGTCGTCCTTCTGGGCGGCCTTGTGGGCGGCGGCGAAGACGGCCTGTGGCGTGGCGTAGGCCTTGCTGGGCCCGCGCTGGGCCGGGGCGTCGGCGAGCGAGAGGGCGAGGACGGCGACGAGGGCGCCGGCTGCCGCGAGACGAAACTTCATGGGGCCTCTCCGAGGTGGGGTGGGGCGAGCGCTCCTGCCCCGAGGGGCGCCCTCGGGCTGCGCGGAGCGCAATTGGTGTAGGCCGCGGGAGGAAATTGGCAAGGGGAAGAACGAGGGAGCAAGGGCAAAAAGAGCCGGGGCCTGCCGTTGCCAGGCCTCAAGCCGCCAAGCGCTCCTGCCGCCCGTCGAGCGCACGTGCGATGGCGCGGCCCACAACTAGCGCACGTCAGGCAAGGCCTTCGGCAGCGATCCCGGTTTCGGGCGCGGCCAGGTCGGCGCCGGCCAGGCCGGTTCGGCCTTGCGCTTCAGCCACAGGCGGGCGGCCTGGCCCATCTCCCACTCCCGTGCGGCCAGCCGCTTGAGGGCCTTCTTCCCGGGCTCGCCTTTCAGGGCCAGTGCCTAGGCGACGTTCTGGGTCAGGTAATAATCGCCCCCTCGATCCCGTTCGGCTGCCGCCTTCAGCACCTCCAGGGCCGATGGCTCGCTGCTCCGCCCAAGTGCGTAGATCAGCCAGCCCGTCACCTGGGGCCTCTTGCCGAGCGCCGACCTGATGGCCGCGACCTCCGCCCCGCCGGCCCCGGCCAGGGCCTCGGCGGCAGCGCTGTGGAGCAAGTCTCCCTCCCCGCCCCGGGCCGCCTCGACGTTCCCCCGCCGGCCTTCCTCCTGGCAGAGGAGGACCAGGGCCGCCACGTCCTTCTTTTCCGCCAGGGCCTGGGCCCGCAAGAGCTGGCGGAGGCCGTGGGTCGGCGGAGGGTCGCCAGGCCGAACCACCAGGTGAGCCTGCCGGGGCCTGGAGGACATTGTACGCCAAGGACTGTCAGTGGCCCCGACCCGGTGCAGCCCCTGGATCGGCGGGTTGCGGCTCGTACACCTGCTCGTCACCGTACGGGTGGGCGGGCCAAGGCACCAGGTCTTCCATCGACGGGGCGCCCGGGTCGATCCCCGTCCACCCGGCGTTGACGTGCTGGACGGGGGCCGCGGCGATCCGCTCCCAGGTTACGTTCGGCCCGAACATCTGGATCGCGCAGTGCGAACTGTCCCACACGCCGTACCGCCTCTCGACGGGCAGCCAAAGGAGCAAGCCGGTTGGGTCATAGTCGCCGGTGCAACTCGCCACCAGGTTGACCCCGAGAACGAGGTACGAATTCACCTCTGGAAAGTGCGGGTCTTGCGCAAACGACGGCGACCCACCGGTCTCGACCGGA
Source organism: Gemmatales bacterium (assembly GCA_038239195.1). Lineage (GTDB taxonomy): Bacteria > Planctomycetota > Planctomycetia > Gemmatales > Gemmataceae > JBBSEZ01. The sequence continues at coordinate 8,633 of JBBSEZ010000267.1, read as the reverse complement.
AACCGCTCCAACTTCAGGCCCGACAAGGGCAGCAGGGCGATGGCCCCCGCCGCGCAAGGCGCCGGATCGTACTCCAACTGCTTCCCGGCAGCGAGGAAAGCGAGGAGGTCGTCGGGCAGATCGTGCCGAGGAGACGGTTTCCGTCGCTTTGCCATCTGAGCTTCCTCCGCCGTCGAACGACTCAACGCACCTGCCGGGGCCGTTCGGGGAGCTACCCGTCACGGAAAGCCTACGTGCCGCCCCGGTCAGGCGAACCAGCACCTGGTACCGCGTCTTGCGTCTCCCAGCCCAGCACGCGCCGGGCCTCCGCCATGACGGCGTCCAGCTCGGCCGCATCGACCGCAAGCGGCACCTCCCAGTGTACCGAGAATTCCGTCTCCAAGCCCTGAGGCAACGGCCGCAACAGGGACAGGTCGAAGTCGATGGCCAAGGACGCCGCGAGCGATTCACCTCGAAGTTCGCCGAACCGCAGCCGCGTCAGGAAGGCGGAATGGTGAGCCCCACCCAAGTACACGCCACCGTCCGGGTACTCGTCCTCGGGGCCTGTCGGGAACCGAAACTCCTGGCCGGGCAGCGACCGCCACGCGACCCGGCCGAGGTCGATGAACTCCACTTGCACGTCCGTCGCGGGCTCATCGGACGAGAACAACGGCCGGCCGATCAGGACGGGGAGCGTCACCCGGACCGGGAACACGACGTCGTAGAAGAGGGTCGGCGGGGCCCCGGCACGCGGGTTGGCGAACACCCGCGCCTTCAAGGTCCCGCTGCCCGGGGTGAACGCTTCACTCGCCATGCGCCCTCCTGCGCCGAACGACACGCGCTTTGCAGCCCGGGGGCTGGGGCCATAAACCTCGAAAAGCCGTCGTGCCCCGCGTCCGCGAGAGCGACTGGTTCGCGCCGTTAGGTGGGAGGCCCGTTTTCCGCCCACTCGGCGCTACGGCTGCTCTCCTCTGCCACGGGCCAACGCAGCTCGGGCGCGCGCCCGCCACTCCCGCTGCGATGGCAAGCCACCCACGGCCCCGACCGGGCGGAACGACAGCTCCGGGTCGGCGACGTGAAGGGGCGTCCGCGCTACGGGCTGCCTTCCCGGAAGTGTTGCCGTACACGACCAGGATGGACGTCCGCGTTGCGCCTTCCTGGCCTAGCAGGCGCAACTGAAGTGGCCCGGGTCTTCAACGCCCCGCGGCAAAGGAATGCCTGTCACGACGGACCAGTTCATCCAGAACTCCTGGCTGTTGCCCCGGAGCGCGTCGCACATTGTCATGTTGTTCCCGCACGAGAACCCGAGCCTCCCTTGGTCTGCTTCCTCGACGGCCGTCCGTCCGAGCTCGATCAGCCCCTCGTAGGAGATGACCCACTCCTCGAGGTCCTCGTCCTCGGGCGACGGGTTGTGGTCCCGGCAGAACCGGACGAGCCACTCCTTCGCCGCCGGCCACTTCCGGTGGCGGTCGGCCTCCTCGTGCTCGCCCTGATCGTCCAGCCAGTCGGCGTAGACGAGGCGGGTCGGAGTGTCGTCCTCGTTCGCGGACAGGGCCTCGAGGAAGGCGTTCCGCTGATTCATAGCAGTTTCTCCTTGACCGCCGCGGCGGCCTTCGCGAATGCCGGGTGGGCCCACACGTGCCGGAGCCCGGTAATCGTGCCTGGGTAGAGGAAGAGCCAGAACCGCTGGCCGGGCTCGACCTCCTCCGCCAAGAACGGGTCTACGACTCCGAGGTTGTGGTCGCACGGGCCGACCAGTTCCAGGTTGCCTTCCTGGACCAGCCCAACGTGTTGGCCGGGCGCCAGCCGGTCCGCCGCCGTGACCGGGGCGACGGCAATGTGGATGGCGTCCCGCCGCCGGTCGCCGTCCTCGATCAATTGGCCGAGCCTTGGTCCCTGGTCCATACGGGGTCTCTCTTCTCGGATCGGTTCGCCACTCGGATGCCCTTGTCAGGTCGGCATACCTGACGACCCACGGCTCCCGGCCCTCCGCGGCGCGCCAGAACCAACCGAGCCAAGCCGCCGTGCGGTTCGCGGCAGCCTGTGCGGCGAACGCTCGCCACTCGACCAGGTAACAGTCCACCACCTTGGACATGGCTGCCACCTCCGCCGCCGTCTTCGGGGCTCGCTCGCCTGCTCGCCCTGGCCTTCCCTCCCTTGCACTTGCGCCAGCAACGCCGGGCGCCTTCTTTCTCCCTTTCTATGTCAAGCGTCCCGCCTGGGCAAAGTAGGTCCTGGCATCGTGCGAGTACGCCGCGAGGACGGGGCACGATCTTTACGCCTACAAGCACTACGTGCCGCTGCTCCTCTCAGCCGCCGTACCGGACAGGGTCCGCTACACCGGCCTCCGCTCCTTTTCGCTCGCCTTACCGGTCATCGACAACACCGGGGCCTGCTCCCGCGCGCACGCTTCGTTCGATGGCCTTCGCAAGGCGGTCGAACGGTATCAACAAGCTCTGGCGGGGACCGACGAGGACGTCGCGAGCGCCTATGCCCAACTGGACGACGCCCGGCACGAGGCCTTAAAGCGCGAGTTCGACAACGAGGGCCGGCGCGACATCGTCACCGTGACGTGCCTCATGACGACGGTCCACGGGGCCCGCTCCGATTTTTTCTGCCCGCCGATCATTTCCACCTTTTGCCGTCCATGCAGCACTGGAGGTATCTCTCCGGCGAGCCGGTCGGCGCCTTCGAGCTGCTGCTGCTCGATACCGTTCTGCTCGGTATCCGGGAGATGGGGCCAAACGGGCCTAACCTGCGCACGCTCCTCGCGCAGTGCGCTTGCCAGCCCCTTCTGGACTTCGTCGTGCTCAGCCAGTACCAGCGCCTCCAACTCCCCGAACCGCCCCGGCACAGGCGGGCCCTGGGCCCGAGGTGGGACGACGTCAAGCGGGAGATCAGGAGGCTGAGCGGGACCGTTGGCGGGCCGCTGGAGCATCTCGGGGGCTGCGTCCTGGAGCGGCGCAACGTGCTTGCGCACCCTGCGAAGCACGCCAGTGGAATGGCGAGGACGAGGGGAGGCCCTGTCTGACCTGTGCCGGCTCGTTGATTTCGTCAGACTGCTCGACTGCTCCATCCCACCGACGGTTTGACAGGCAATGGCCGTCGTAGTGATTCATGGCATCACCCTCACGGGCAAGTCGTCCCCTCTTCGTTGTCGTGTCGGCGCGGGAGCTCTTGGCCGGGTTGGTGGTTTTGCTCGCTTCCTTCGCTGCCGCTCCCCCGTAGGCAAAGGCGCCGGTCCGACCAAGCCCCTCCGGGCGCCCTGAACGACCTCCCGGGTCGTTGGATGAGTGCCAACGATCCCCGCTCATCCCCGCCCTGGTTACCTCTTCTTCCGCAGCCCAGGGGTGGAGACGTACCGGCCCCCCCATTCGAAGAACGCCGGAAAATTGGGCACGTTCGTGTGACCGCCGTCGTGTTGCCGCCAGGCCAGTTCGCCACCGATAAGGGCCTTGACCGCAGGCATCGGATCAGTCAGGTAATTTCCGACCGTCCCGAAGTCCTTTTTTCCCAGCAGCCGATAGGCCGGGCCCGCCAGCACCCCGGCCATGAAACTGCCGCGTGCATCGACCCAGTTCGGGTCTCCGGGAGGAATGCCGTAGCTGATGAAGCACAGCCGGGGGGCGCACAGGGCGATCAGTTGATGCTGATCGACCGGCAAGTCCGCCGCCGTTTTCTTCCCAAAGGAGGCCTCCTCGGCCGCGTACTTCAGGAAGTTGCCGGCCATCCAGTGGTACTCGCCGCGGCCCGCCACGTTTTCCAGGAGCTCGCCAAAGTCGCGGCGAAACAGCTTGGCGCCGCCCGCCCCGGAGGAGGCGACAAACCCGGCCGCGAGGCGCGCGTCGAAGGCCGCGGCGACGAGCGCCGCCTTGCCGTACCGCGACACGCCGGTAATGCACACCTTGGCGGGATCGACCCCTGAGCCCGGATTGGCCTCGAAGTAGTCGATGACTCGGCTCAGGCCCCAGGCCCAGGCGCGCAGCGCCCCCCAGTCTTCTGGACGGCGCGGCTGGCCCTTGTTGGTCAGGCCGATGATGCCCTCGCGCAACCGGTTGTTGTCCCCCTGAATGCTGCCGGGACTGATCGTGCCGTAGCCCCAGCCTTTGTCGAGCGCCTGTTGCGTCCACGAGCTCGCGCCCCCCTTGCCGCCGGGCCTGCCCACAAACCCGAACTGCATCAGCAGCGGTACGCGGCCCTTGGCGTACCTGGGCACGGTAAAGCTGGCCTGGATCTCGACCTTGATCTTGGGAAACGCACGATTATCGACGCGGCCGACGAGCGTCTTCGTTACGGTCGCGATGCCCCCGTTTTCGCCCTCGGCGGTGCTCGTCACCTCCCACTTCACCTTGGGGACGTTCCGGGGCACCCGACCGTAGACCTCGCGCTCAAAATCCTCGACGATCTCCGCGCGGCGCTTCGGCCACTGATCCGCCGACTTCACCTTCGTCCCATCCTTGAAGACCATCAGGGCCGGCATCGTCTCCTTGTAAGGATTCGCGGTCACTTCCTTCGACGTGTCGGGGCCACGCCCACCTCGCCCGGGCGCACCTTCTTGATGCCGAGCTGATCGAGCATGTTTTTATAGTCGTCGTAGCCGGCGGGAATGAAATCGGGCCGGCTTTTGCCTCCGCCCTTGGTCCCCTGCCCGGACGAGGGGGCAGGCGACAACAGCACGGCGGCGAGCAGCAGCGTCGCCGGGGCCTGTCGGAGGACGCACCGCGCGAATGGGTTGTTCAACATTGTCTCCCCCTCTTTTTGCCCCGGCAAGAAAGAAGAACGCGCGAACCACGGATGACGCGGATGGCACGAATAAGAGCAGAAGAAGCTCGCGCCGAGCCCGGCCCGGCTTTCGGCCCATTCATTCTTTCTTCATCCGTGTTATCCGTGTAATGCGTGGTTGACCCTCTGCCTTGGCAGACAACTGTGCCCCGGCGTCACGGACGCCCGGGCTGCCGCGTGCCGGCCCGGGCCGACGTTCCGAGCGCTTTCTAGGCCGTTCGTCGCCGCTCGTCAACGCCTGTAGCTAGGCGATCAGACTGGCGAGCTGTTCGGGCGTCAGGTTATTGGCAAGCCCGTCGGGCATCATCGCGCAAAACCATTGTCATTTCCAGGCAAGCCTGCAACAGTAAGTATTCGGGGGAGGGGGTTGCGATGACCCAAGGAGCCCGACTTACCGCTGGGCCCGGAGCGCGAGGCCGTGGCCGTCCGTTCCGCTTCGGACTTGAGGGGCGCGCTTCCCGCCGCGGTGGCCGATTGGTATGGGCGCCGGAGCGATCCGAGCTGTGGACGTCGGCCTCGATCATCGTTTCGGCCGGTTTTTGTAAACGGCTGTCCCCTCTATCGCCGCAAGGGCACTACGCGCGGCCTCCAAGAGCCCGACCGCACGCGGCGTCGGCCTCTGGACGTGGCACTCCGCAACTTCGGGATTGTAAAATGGGAATAGCACGAAGGGAGATGTGTCGTGAACCAAACGGAAATGCTTCACCAGATGTGCCATGAGGTGCTGGCCGAAGCCGACGTCCGGGCGATTTGCAAGAATCGAGGACTGCCGAACCAGGCTGCGTCTTCACGTCCGATGCTCGAAACCCTGTTCCTATCGGATGCGGGCGTGGCGGTCGCGATGCGGACGCTCGATCGTACCGAAATCGCTCTGCTGCACCTGCTCAGGAGCCACGACAAGCCCGTGGACGTTGCCTTCTTCAGCCGCCTGAATCCGCCTCAAAGCGAGCGGTGGGCTTATGGCACGTTCTCGCAGCGCTTTCAGGGCGTGTTCTCCAGGGTGAAAGACCGGCTGGTGCGCGGGGGGCTCCTCCTCCTCGCGCTCGGACCGGAATCGTTGTCGAAGCAGACGAAAATGGAAAGGTGGCAGTTTGCCCTGCCGGTGCAATTCGCACGCCACCTGCCACCGCTGATCGAGCCCGCCAAACGCCTGAGCGGTGAAGGGAACTGGCGCAGGGACGTGGCCCGGGAGAAGCTGAAAACGGCGGTGGGCCAAGGGGCCGACCGCGAAACTAAAACCGACGTTGTCAAGATCGTCAACGGCGAGCTGTGTTGGGGCGGTCAGCCGTTCCGAGCTGACCGCGTGGTGGAATGGCAGAAACTCCATTGGCAAGCGGAGACGGGCCCGGCAAAGGGCCGGAAAGAGGCCGACCCGTACGCCTTGCCGCCTGCCGAGGCGGTGCTTCGCATTCTCGCTGGCCTGGACAGCGACCTCTGGAGCGATCCGGACGCGCTGGCCGTCCCTCTGGAGGTCTTTTCCGGGCACCGGGTCGATGCCGGATCGGTGTGCGAGAGCGGCTGGCGCTGGGGGCTCCTGGCCCGGCAGGAGGCCGAGGGCCGGAAGTGGTATCGCCTTGCCCCTCCTTCGGCGGCCGCAGATGCTCCGCCGGATCGGTATCTGGCCGTCAGGGGAGAGGGCCTTACGGTGGACCTGGGTGCCGTGCCTTTTGAAGCTCTCGAAACTCTGGTGTTGACGTCCGACCAGCGGTCGGTCCCCGGAGGGCAGCCGCTCTTGCTGGTCACGCCGAACCTGGTCAAGCTCGGCAGGACGGCGGACGCGGTCGCGGCGCTCCCCCTGGCCGACTGGCTCCAGAAGAACGCGCCGGCGTTTCACCAGGCCTTCGAGACGGTACGGCAACGCCGCGGGAAGACGATCCTGCACGAGAACCTGTCGGTCGCCCGCGTCAGCGACCTGAGCTTGAAAGTCGCCCTGGAAAAAGCGCTGGGCAAACGCATCGTGTCGCTGGGCGAAGAGTTCCTCGCTTTTCCCTCCGAGGCGGTTGCCGAGGTCAAACGCGTCGTGGCCCAAATGGGACACGTCGTCAAGGAGGTGGCCCATCGTACACCTTGAGTTAATCGACGTTGCTTCGCTGGACGTTCCCACGGAGTTGCCGGACCTACGCGCCGACCTCCACGTCTTTGTCGATTACGTCCGTGGGCGCGAGGTAAAACGCTCGCACCGCGGGAACGCGTTGAGCAAGGCCGATGCGAAACGACTTGCCAAGCTCATGTCGAGCCCGGACGCGGTGCGAGAAGTGGACGAAGAGGGCCCTTCGGCGTGGCTCGACTTCGTAGATAAAGTTGCTCTTCGGCTCGGTTTTGTCCGCTACAACATCAAGGGCGAATACGCGGGGCACACCAGCCAAGAGCCCTCGTTTCCAGACAACTACATCGAGTTCCTGGCGAAGCCCTACGAGCAGTTCCTCGCGGCGAAGGCCGCGAAGCAAGAATCGACGCTCCTGGAATCGCTGCTCCGCGAGGGACAGGGCTCGGCCAGCGAGCTCTATCGCCCGGGCGTGCTGGGGCGGTTGGATGGGTTCAGCTCTTGGGGATCGGCGATCGGCGTCATGCCCACGCTCGATTTCGCCGCGGTCCGCCGCTTCCTGCTGGGGCTGCTGGCCGAGTGCCCCAGCGGCCAGTGGCTGAGCACGCGCTCGCTGGTCGAACATCTGAAAAAACACCATCGGTATTTTCTCATTCCCGCGAAACCGCGGTTCAAGAACGAGCACGATACCAGCTCCGGCCGCTACGGCAACTTCCACGAGAGCAAGGATGCGTGGGGGCACGAGATCGACGTCCACGAGCGCGACCCGGACGGGTTCGAGCGGGTCGAGGGCCGCTACGTCGAGCGATTCCTGGAGGGCATTCCGCTGGTGCTCCGCTACGTGGACGTGGCGTATGCGCGGAAGCCCCCCAAGGCCATTTTTCCCTCGCTGGGCTGTCTGAAGGCCTTCTGCGTCAGCGACCGGTTGCGCCGCGCCCTCGAGGGGCGCATCGCCGAACCGCGGGTCACCGTGACTCCCAACTTCGACGTCCACGTGATTGCGGAAACGTACCCGGCGGGCGTTCTCGACCAGCTTGGGCCGCTCTGCGAAATGGTGTCGCAAGGCACGTCCACCGTCTTGAAGCTGACCAAACAGAAGGTCGCGGCTGCCCGGGCCGTTTCTCCCAACCTGGACGCCGCCGGCTTGTTGCGGGCGCTGAGCGACGCGCCGTTGCCGGCGAACGTTGTCCACGAACTATCCGCCTGGTCGGAGCACGGCGAGAAATTCGCGTTGTACGCGAACTGTTGCCTGCTGGAAACGGACCAGGACCAGCCAGCGGCCGATCCGTTCACGGTCGAGCGCGTTGCTGGGGGGATTCGCCTGGTCCGCTCCCCCGACAAGCTGTTCGACGAACTGGAACGCCGAGAGCTCATGCCGATCAGGATCAAGCACGGCGACCAGGCTTTTGCCCCCCTGCCCAAAAGCGCGAGGACCCTCTTTCCGAAAGGAGTGGCGCACCGGGAGAAGTCGCGTGAGCCAAAACCACGCGTGACGCTGAGCCGTATTACGAGGGTGCAACTGGTATGTCCGGATCGCGAGTTGCTGGACAAGCTCCACGGTCTGCTTCTGGAGTGCCAGTGTCCGACCGAGATCGATCGCCCGAACCTGGCCCTTACCTACTCCAAACAGTATGAGTCTACAGTGGCCAACGCGATCCGGCGCTTGAAGGCCGAGTATCGGGTTGAGATCGACGACATTTCTTCCTGATGAAAAAACGGAGGGAAGAAGGACAGGACGTGGGGGGGGTGTGGGGGGGGGGCCCGTGGGCCTCACCCCACACACCGGTTTGCGAGGTTTGTTTTTAGCAGTAAGAGACCTACAAGCGGG
>JBBSEZ010000266.1:0-13804 GCA_038239195.1 Gemmatales bacterium | reverse complement strand
CGCCGGCCGAGGGCCGGCGCGACCGGCCTCCTTCTGGGCGAATGAGCAACGACCCGCGTTGGAGCGGGTCGTTGCTCGCCAGGATGGCGGCGATCACGGGCGGTCGCGGCGCTCCCGATCGCGGTGGTCCCAGTCGCGGTGGCGCTCCAGGGGCCTGCGGTACTCGTAAACCGGAGGGGCAGCCGGGCGCGGGGCCACGGCGTCGAGCCCGTGCGGGTAGCGCAGCAACATCTCGTAAGCGACGTCGGTGGCGTTGCTCCGGTAGAGGCGGTCCACCCAGAACCTCTGCTCCCCGAGGGTGGGCGAGCGGCCGGTCATGGCCCGGAATGCGGTCGCGACGAACCCCGCCGGTGTGTTGCCCGCGCGCTGGTAGTATTCGTCGCTCCCCACGATCCCGGCCAGCACGGAGGCGGGGGAGTTGCCGGCGTTGAGGGTATTGACCCAACCGCTGGCGCCGAGCTCGGCGTTGCGGCCCAGGTAGCGCACGTACCAGCCATCGACCAGCGCGGTGTTGTCAGGCACGTATTCGGGGTGGGCAGCCCCGGGCGTGGTCACGAGCAGGGCGCCGAGCAAGGCGGCGATGAAGAATCGTCGCATGGTCATCTCCTTTCGTTCCTGGACAAGGGCCTTCACTTGGGCTCCCGCTTCTCCCTGGGGCCTTTCTTCTCCGTTCGCCGAACCGGCCTTTCCGAAGCCGCCTTCAGGAGCTCGGCGCGGTCGACGAAGCCGTCCTTGTTGGCGTCCAGCTCATCGAAGTGCCTCTTGACCCACCCGCGCGCCTCCTCCCGGCTGATCTTCCCGTCCTTGTTGGCATCGAGCTCCTTGAACAGGTTGTCCACCCGCTCCTTGACGATCCGCGTGCGCGCGGCCTTCAGTTCGCCCGCGTCGATCTTCCCGTCCTTGTTCTTGTCCAGCTTGCGCAACGTGTCGTACAGGTGTTGGAGCTCCTCCAGCGAGGCCGGGTCGCTGTCGCTCATCTCCACCAAAAGGTGGACCACGTCGGCGGTGCGACGGCGAGCCTGCAAGTGTGCCCAGCCGCGGAGAAACTCGTCCCGGCTGAGCTTCCCGTCCTTGTTGACGTCGAGCCGGTCGAAGGCGTGCCGGAAGCGCTCGGGGAGCTCTTCGCGGGTCAGGTAGCCGTCCTTGTCCTTGTCGTGTTCTTTCAAAAACTCTTCCACGTCCCGGGCGTGCGGGTGGGCGACCTTCTTCTTCGGTTTCGGCAGCGGATCGTCCGTCTTGTCCTTCCGGTCCTCGGCCACGAGGGCCCCCACCAAAAGCGCCAGCACCGGCGCCACGGCGAAGAGCGAGCGCACCATGAGCATGCTCCTTCCTGAACGGGGGCGCGGAGAGAGAACGTCATCGAGTTTCGGGATCGGCCGCCCGCGCCCGCGCCCCCGCGGATCGGGCAAGGACGGCATCGGAGTGAAAACAGAGCAACTGATGTGCCAAGGGGGCGCGGCGAGGGGCCTCTTGCTTGCCGTTTCGCGCGAACGGGCGAGGCCAAAGTTCCGGGGCCCCCGGTTAGTTCTACTGTAGTGGATGCTCTCGTGGCCCGGAAATCAGCCCCCCAGTCAGCAGCGGACTCAGCGGTTTCCCAGGGGCTTCGCGGCTGCCATTTTGGCACCGACTACAGTAGAATTAGCGACGCTTCATAGAAGCGTGGCGGCCCCAACGCTTCTTTGAAGCGTCGCTAACCGGGGGCCCCGAAAGATTTCCCCCACTCGCGCCAACGGGCAAGCGTCACTTCTTCCCGACCGGCTTCAGTTCCTGCTCGCTGAGGATCGCGAAGTAGAAGCCGTGGGCGCCGTCGCCGTTGTTGATCTTCAACAGCAGGCGGTTCGTGCCCTTCTTCAGCTTCACGCGGGTGCTGTCCTGCTCCGGGGCGGCGGCGCGCGTCGCCCGGCTCGCGAAGACCAGCGCGCCATTGACCCAGAGCTTGGCGCCGTCGTCGGTCCCCGTCAGCACCGTCACGTCCTGCTCGGCGGGGGAGTCTATCTCGCGATAGAGATAGGACACGATGTTGGTGCTTCGGCCGGCGAAGTACGCCTGCAAATCGACGTAACCCCCGGAACCGGTCCGGACCGTGCGCCAGCCAACCTTCCCTCCCTTGCCCGGATACGTGGCCTTGAGGTCGATCGCCTTCTCGGGGGGATACACCCGGTCGAGCCCTTCCATTCCGATGCCGTTGTCGAACGGCCCGACCGCGTGCCAGTAGGCCAGGCCCAGCGCCGGCGTCGTCAGGCCGATCAGGTACTCGACGACGTCGACCAGGTCGGTGGCGCTCATGTGGGCGACGAGGTCTTCGGGCATCAACGACTTCTCGCCCTTGGTGCGCGACTCGACGTCTTTCCGGGCCACGCGCGTGTCGCGCCCCTCGGCGTCGCGCAGGATAATGTGCGTCGGCGCATCCTCGACGAGCAGCCCGCTCAGCGACAGCCCGCGCCTGGTCTCGACCACCCACGTCAGATACTGGTCGGCGATGGCCTTGCTGGGATAGAGGATCGACTCGAACAGGTTCTCGCGGCTCGCCTTCTTGCCGATCATCGACAGGTCGGGGCCCACGTGCCCGCCCGTCCCCCGCACCGAGTGGCATTTGAGACACGCCAGGTTGCCCTTCAGGCTCTCCGCCATCAGCTTCTTGCCGCGCGTGGCGTTGCCGCGCCGCGAGGCAAGCACGGCGATGGGCGGCAGCTTCGTCGGGTTGAGCTTGCCCGGCGCCGGGAAGGCGACCATCGCCTTGTTCTGGACGTCCTTGTAAACGCTGCTCCGCAACAGCCGGCCCGTCTCGTCCTGGAGCGCCTCGGGGAGGTTTTTCTTGGCGCGCAGCTCCAGCAGCCAGAGCGCACCCGGCCGACTCGCCGCCAGGCCTGCCACCGCCGACTGGCGCAGCGCCAGCTCGTGCTTGCTCTCGCGCACCACCTCCTGGAGCGCCTTGAGCGCTGCCCCGCGCGGGGGCCCCTCCACGTTGCGGACGATCTCGCCCAGGGCCAGCGCCGCATGGTAGCGCAGCGAGGCCAGCTCCGTCGTCAGGAGGGCCTGGAGCGCCTCCGCGGCACCGGTCGCGGGTAGCTTGCCGAGCGCCTGGATGGCGGCCCGGCGCACCAGCTCCTTCTCGTCTTTGGCGCTGGCGATCTTGCGCACGGCCGGGAGGAGCTCCGCCTTGCCCGCCGCCCCGATCAGGGCCAGGCCGGTCGGCTTCGTCTCGGCCTTCGCCAGCATCGGCAACACGGCGCGGTCGAAGTCGGAGCTCGCCTTGAGCGTCTGCCACTTCCCTGGGAGGAATAGTTTGAGGTTTTCGATGGCCCGCTCGCGCACCTCGGCGGGCTGCTCGCCGTTCAGCAGCCCGAGCACGGCTGCGCCGGCGCCCTTCTCGTCGGAGGTGGCGAGGATGTCCACGATGCGGGCCCGCTTGTCGGCCGGCACGCGTGCGTCGGCCAGGTACTTCGCCAGCACGGGCAGCACCCTGGGCGGCCGCAACTCCCAGATCAGCCCGGCCACCTTGTCGTCCCAGGACGGGAAGGACTTCTCGAAGTCGGCCAGCACGATCTCGCGCCGCTCCTTGTTGTGGTGTCCGACGGCGATGCCGACGGCGGCGAGGTAGAAGCGGTCCTTGCCGTCGTACTTCTTCGCCAGCTCCAGGATCAGCGCCCGGGCCGCCTTCGGCTCCGCGTCGCGCATCAGCAGCAACGCCTCGCGGCGCACCGCGGCCGACGGGTCGGCGAGCAACTTCTCGCGCACCGCGAGGGGCAGCGCCTCCGGCGATACGCCCTTGTGGTCCTTGAGGATGCGCAGCGCCAGGATGCGGAAACGCGCGTCGGGATCGTCCCTCAGGAGGGCCTCGTAGGTGGCCGCAGGCGCGAATCGGCTGGCCTGCCAAAGGGCGCGGGCGCGCAGCCAGACGTTCTCCTTCTGCTTCAGCGCCGGCTCGAGAGCCGCGCGGGCCTGCGCCGCGGGCATGTCCTGGAGCCTGGCCATCGCCATCGCCCGCACCGAGAGCGCCGGCGAGGCGAGGGCCTCGATCAGCCCCTTGTCGGTGCGGAGATCGACCTTCGGCGTCGTCGTTTTGGCGCCTTTCGGGACGACGCGGTAGATCCGGCCATGCTCTATGTCGCCCATGCCGTGCCCGCCGACGCCGGGGTCGTACCAGTCGGCGACGAGCACGCTGCCGTCGGGCGCCACGCAGACGTCGCTGGGCCGGAACCAGTTGTCGCTGCTATCGACCATGTCCTCGCGCTCGATGCCGTACCCCGCCCCCTTGGGGGACAGATGGTAGCAGCGCAACTGGCGCGGGCTGGCGTCGGTATGGAGGAGTTGGCCCTGGTACTTCTTGGGCAGCAGCGTTCCCTCGTAGACGCAGATGCCGGTCGGCGAGCCGCGGAAGGTGCGCAGCAACTTCGGGACGATGCCGGGCTGTTCCTCGTGCCAGTGAGTGTCGCCGCGGTTGCGCGGCCAGTAGCCGTAGTTTCCGCCGGGCATGACGTAGCAGATCCGCGTCTCGTCCTGGCCATCGTCGTCGTTGTCGGAGACGAAGACGGTGCCGAAGCTATCGACGCACGGCTCGTAGTGGTTGCGGAAGTTGTGAGCGATCAGTTCCAGGCCAGTGCCGTCGAGGTTGCAGCGCCAGGTGGTGCCGGCCTGGACGTTGATGCGGTTGCTGCGCCAGACGGGGCCCTTCTTGTCCGACGACTGGAGCCCGTGAACGCCGGTGTCGCCGACGGTGAAATAGAGCTTGTTGTCGGGCCCGATGAGGATGCCATGCACCCCGTGGTCGTGGTCGAAGCCGCCGAAGCCGGTGAGCAGCTTCTTGGGAGGGCCGTCGGCCTTGCCGGTGCCCTTGCTATCGGTGAAGACGAGGACGTCGGGCGACTGGCAGACGAAGACCTTGTAGCCGGGGCCGACGGGGTCCTTGGCGACGGCGATACCGAGCGGGGCGAGGATGGCGGGGGACTGGTAGAAGGTGGTCGCCTTGTCGGCCCTACCGGTGCCCTTGGTGTCCTCCAGCACGACGATGCGATCACCCTCGGGGCGGGTGAACTTGCGAAAGCCGCGCAGCTTGTTGCGGTAGTTGACCGACTCGCAGACCCAGACACGACCCTTGTGATCGACGTCCATGCAGGTCGGGTTGACGAACAGCGGTTCGGAAGCCCAGAGCTGGACCTCCAGGCCCTCGACGACCTTGAAGGCCTTGAGTGCCTTGTCGGGCGGGAGCTTGGCGCCGGCGGGCGAGAAGGGCAACAGCGCGCACAGGCCGAGGAGAAGGAGGCGCGGCCACGGTTTCATGGTCGGGGAGGCTCCGGGTGGGTGGGCGGGCGAGCGGCGAGAATGTCAGTATAGCGGAGCGGCGACGGCGGGCGGCAAGCAATTTTGGCGCGGGTGCGCCCTCGAGAAGGGGCGCGGGCCACCGCCGAGCCCCCCGGGTGCCGCCGGCGACCTGCAAGGGACGATCGCGGCCGTAACCCCGGGAGCGCGACGCGTATCGCCCTTCGTAGGATGTTGCATAGAGCGCCGTCCTCTCCCAACTCGCCTCCCGGAGAACTGCCGCATGTACGTCCCCGCGGCCTTCCAAGAGCCCGACCTCACCACGCTGCACCGCTTCATCGAGGGGCACAGCTTCGCGCTGCTCTGCTCGCCGGGGGAAGGTGCCCCTTTCGCCAGCCACCTGCCCTTGCTGCTGGACCGGCAAGGCCCTCCCCTCGGCGCCCTCGTCGGGCACGTGGCCCGGGCCAACCCGCAGTGGCGCCACGCCGACGGCCAGCGCGTCCTCGCCGTCTTCTCGGGCCCGCACGCCTACGTGTCGCCGGCCTGGTACGAGGCCGAGAACGTTGTCCCCACCTGGAACTACGTCGCGGCCCACGCCACCGGCGTTTTCCGGGCCGTCCACGACCGCGATGCCCTGCTCGAGATCGTCCGCTCCACCGTCGAGGCCTACGAGGCGTCGAGGCCGCGCCCGTGGCAGCTCGGCGAGCGAAACGACTACCTCGACCGGATGCTGGGCGGGATCGTCGGCTTTCGCATCGAGATCGAGGCCCTCGAGGGCAAGTGGAAGCTCAGCCAGAACCATCCGGCGGAGCGGCGGGAGAAGATCGTCCGCGCCTTGCGGGAACAGGGCGGAGAAGATGCCGAGGCCATCGCTCGCCTGATGGAAGAGCGAAAAGGGTGAGCACGGCACTCCCCCCCTGCGCAGGGGCCCGGATGCCTGCGCGATGGCGCGCTCCAGGGCCTCACGGCCCAGCGCCGCCAGGACAGCGGGCCCGCGAAGTTCGCCGCTCGATGCTGGGCGAGCAGCGCCCTTGACCTCCACGTAAGGCGCGGGCCTTTCGAGAAACCCGGCCCGGGGGCTGGCATGCGCCGCGCCGCCCGCTTATCATGTTCACCAACGCAGCAAGCCGCGGGCCCTTTCTCTCCCGTCCGCCGAGCGCCCGCCGACCGCCGAGTGCCTTCACCCAACCGACCGAAGGAGGACCGCGCCATGCCGAGCGACGTCCAGCCCCCGCCGCCCGCACCGGGGGCGCCCGCCGCGGAACCGTCCGCCATGAAGAAAACGCTCTGGGAGACGATCCTGACGGCCACGCCCATCCTCTTGACGATCCTGGCCACGCTGCTGGCGGGGCAGTCGTCGGGGCAGATGACCAAGGCCCAGTACCACCGCGCCGTGGCGGCGCAGAACGAATCGAAGGCGGGGAGCCAGTGGGCCTTTTTCCAGGCCAAGCGCCAGCGTGGCACCATGCTGTCGATGGCGATCCTGACCCTGCGGGCCAACTTCGGTGAGGTGCCCACGGGCCCAGAAGACCTGCTCGACTTCGCCGGCCGGCTGGTGGCGGCCCTGCTGGAGGCCAGCGGCCAGGCCCGCTCGCTGACCAGCGCGGGGGAGGGCGACGCCGCCGGGAAGAAGCGCGCCGAGAAGCTGGCGGGCCGCCTGGACAAACAACTCCAGCGGGCCCGGGGCCTCCAGAAGCAGATGGCGGCGGAGCTCAAGAAGGCCGAGAAGGAGAAGGCGTTTTCTTACCTGAACGCGCGGGAGCTGCCGGACGAAGAGCCGAATAAAAACCCGATCCTCATTGTCCTCAACGAGGCGGAGAAGGCGAGCCCCGCCATCCCGCAGGCCAACGACGTGGTCGTGCGCAAGCGCAAGGCGGTCGAGGAGGGCGGCAAGAAGAAGTTGGTCGAGTTCGAGAGCAAGCAGGAATGGGAGAAGGAGGTCCAGAGGACGCTCAAGCCGATCAGCGATGCCCAGCTCGTCGAGGCCATCGACCTCGCCGACAAGCGGGCCAAGCGCTTCGAGGACCTGAGCGGGCCGAAGGAGACGGTCTACCGCAACCTCGAGGGGCTGCTGAAGCAGCAACTGGTGCTGTGCGGCGAGCTCGACCGCGAGGCGCGGGAGTTTTTGCGCGCCGGGGTTGGCGGAGCGGACAAATCGCCCCGGCGCAGGGCCGCGGCGGCGCCTCCCATTTCCGCCCCGGCGAACGAGGCCCGTTCCCTGGTCCAACGGGCGGACGACCTCAACCGCTTGGCCAAGCAGATCGTCAACAGCTTCACGATCGCCCAGCTCGACTACAATTTCCGCCGCTACGAGCGGGAGGCGCGCTACAATCAGGGGACGGCGATCCTGTACGAGCTGCGCGTCCGCAAGAGCGCCCTGGTTTCCGACGGGCACATCAAGAGCAGCGAGATGTTCTTCTACGGCATGCTCGCCGCTCAGGCCGGCGTCACGATCGCGACCTTCGCGCTGGCGGTGCGGCAGAAGAGCGCGCTGTGGGCCCTGGCCAGCACCGCGGGCGTCGGCGCGCTAGGCATCGGCGGCTACGTCTACCTGACGCAGCTCATGTAAGGGTGGAACGTCCCCCTGCGTTGGGGTTGTTCGTGGGCTCGCGGAACGAAACTTGCAACGTCTTTCCGCCGTCGAGTGGTGGGGACGTTCCAGGCATAAGGAGAGAGCGATGTCCAGTGCGACGAAAGTCCTGTGCGTGGACGACAATCGGGAAATGGCCAGCTCCGTCGGCCTCCTGCTCGAAAAGGCTGGCTGCGAGGTGCGCATCTGCCACGACGGCCCGGCGGCCCTGGTCGCCGCGAAGGAGTTCGAGCCGGACGTCTGCGTGATCGACTTGATGATGCCGGGCATGGACGGCACCGAACTGGCGAGCCGGTTACGCGAGCAGGGGGGCGAGCGGCCCCCGCGCTGCATCGCCCTGACGGGCCTGTGGGACATCAACGCGCAACACAGCACCCACAACGTCGGCTTCGAGGAGCACCTCGTCAAGCCGGTCGAACCGGCGCGACTCGTCGAGGTCGTCCTCGGCCTGCGCCCGGCCACGGCGTGAGCCGAAAGGAGCTCTTTCCGCGGCAGCGCATTCGCCAGAAGGTCAGCTCAGCTCCTTCCCCGACGTTTCCGCCAGCCTCTGCACGCACAGCAGGGAAAGCACGGAAATGACCACGACGTACGTCGCCAGGGGCCAGTACTGCCCGGGGAACGCCTGCACCAGGCTCACGGCGATCAGCGGCGCCAGGCCCCCGGCCACGGGAGAGGCGAGCTGATAACCCAGCGACGCGCCCGTGTAGCGCAGGCGCGTGCTGAACAGCTCTGGAATGAGCGATGCCTGAACGCTGTAGAGCATGGCGTGGCCGATCGCCAGCGAGAGGACGATGGCCAGCACCACCGCCGTCGGATTTCGGGTATCGAGCAGCAGGAAATAGGGGAAGGCGAAGGCGGCCAGAAACGCGCAGCCCAGCACGTAGGTGAGCCGCCGCGTCAGGCGGTCGGAGAGCATGCCAAACAACGGGATCGTGAAGAACTCGAGGCCGGCCGCCAGGTTGACGCCCAGAAACACGATCTGGCCGGGGACGTGCAGCACGTCCTTGTTGTAGGCAACCGCGTAGGTGGTGAAGAGGTAGAAGCACGATTGCTCGGCGATGCGAGAGCCGGCCACGAGCAGGATCACGCGCCAGTGACCGGCGATGACCTCGGAAAGGGGAGCGCGGGCGACCTGGTTCGTTCTCTGGAGCTCGAGGAACAGGGGCGTCTCCCGAATGCGTGCGCGGATGAGCAGGCCGACGGCGATCAGCAAGCCGCTCAGGTAGAAAGGCGCCCGCCAGCCCCAGGCGAGAAACTCCTGCTCCCCCAGCCGCCACTCGAACCACGCCACCACTCCGGTCGAGAGCAAGAGCCCCAACGGCACGCCGGCCTGGGGCCAACTCGCGTAGAAGCCGCGCTTGCCGCGGTGCCCGAATTCCACCGTCAGCAGCACCGCCCCGCCCCACTCGCCGCCCACGCCCAGCCCCTGAAGGAAGCGCAGCAGCGTCAACGCGATCGGGGCCGCGACGCCGATTTGCTCGTAGGTGGGCAGCGCGCCGATCAGAACGGTGCTGACGCCCATGAGCAACAGCGTGGACACCAGCGCCGATTTCCTCCCCAGGCGGTCGCCCAGGTAGCCGAAAAAGGCCCCGCCCAGCGGCCGGGCCACGAAGCCGACGGTGAACGTGCCAAAAGCCAGCACCCGGCCGACGAACGGATCGTAGGAAGGAAAGAACAACGAGGGGAAGACGAGGGCGGCCGCGATCCCGTAGAGAAAGAAGTCGTACCATTCGATCGTGGTGCCGACGGTGCTGGCGACGGTCGCCTCGATCGCGGCCCCACGGCCCGGGAGCACGCGGGTGGCCTCGGCACCCACGCCCTTGTCAGAAGGTGGCGTCATCGGCTCGGCTCGCGAGAGAATCGGGTAGGCCAAGCTCGGCTCGCGGCACCTACACCAGCCCGGGAATGATGCGCCCCCCATCGACGATCGGCACGGGCCGGCCCAGGGGCGTGTCATAGCTCTTCGTCGTATCGACCCCCATTTGCTGGAACAGGGTGCGGAGGACGTCTTCCACGCTGACCGGGTCGGCCGTGGGCGCCGACGCCTTCTTGTCGGTTGCCCCGATGACGCGCCCCGGCTTGACGCCCCCGCCCGCGAACAGCACGCTCTGCGCTTGCGACCAGTGATCGCGCCCGGCCGCGGCGTTGATGCCCGGCGTCCGGCCCATCTCGCCCATCATCACGACCAGCGTGCTCTCCAACATCCCGCGCTGCTCCAGATCGTTGAGCAGGGCGCTGTACGCCCTATCGACGTGGGGGAGCATGTCTTTCTGGAGGCTCGGGAAGATCGTGGAATGGTGGTCCCAACCGCTGTGGTCGATCCCGACGAACCGACAGCCCGCCTCGACTAGCCGGCGGGCGAGCAGCGCGCATTGCCCCAGGTCCGTGTAGCCGTACGCGTTGCGGACCGCCGCGGGCTCGGCGCGCATGTCGAACGCCTTCAGGGCCTCTTTCGAGGCCATCAGGTCTCGCGCCCTCTGGTAATAGGTGGACATCGCCCGCGCCCTTCCCTGCGGGGCCCCTTCCGCTTCGAGCTTCTCGACCTCGGCCAGCAGCCGGCGGCGCCGATCTCGCCGCGCGGGGCTGATCCCGTCGAGCGGGCGCAGGTCCTTGACCTCGAAATCCGCCTGCGCGGGGCTGGACTCGATGACGAACGGCGCGTGCTCGGAGCCGTAGAACCCGGCGCCCCCACCGGCCATCACGTGCGGCACGTTCACGTAGGCAGGCAGGTTCCGCCGCGGCCCCAGCTCGCGGGACACGATCGACCCGATCGACGGGTAGAGGTGATTGTTGGGGAGGCGCGTGTTCCCGTCGGGGAAATCGGCCTTGTAGCCGGTCATCACGTAGTGGTAGCCGGTGTTGTGCCCGTTGTCGTTGTGGCTGTGGCTGCGCACGATGGTGTACTTGTTCGCGATCCGGGCACACAGGGGCAGGTGCTCGCCGATCATCGTGCCCGGGACGTTGGTGCGGATCGGCTTGAACGGCCCGCGAATCTCGGCGGGAGCGTCGGGCTTCAAGTCCCACGTGTCGATGTGGCTGGGGCCGCCCTCCAGGAAGATGAAGATGCACGCCTGCGCCTTGGCCGGCTTCGCGGTCGCCGCCCGGGCCTGCCACTCCAGCAGGGAGGGCAAGGTCAGCCCTCCGAGGAGCCCCGACGCCCCGATCCGCAACGCCTGCCGGCGCGTGATGCCGTCGCAGGTCTTCCGCCGGCCGTTGCCGAATGGGATCAGCATGGTGTTTGCCCTCAGGAACCAGGAGCCAGGCCCTTCTTGCTTGTCGTTTCGCGGGCCCTAATGGTTGTACACAAAACCGCGCGTGTTCAGCAGCGCCCACAGGACGTCTTCCACCGCCTCCTGGCGATCGCCTTCCGCCTCGGCAAAGGCCTTTAGCATGAGGGCCCTTTC
The DNA here is from genome assembly GCA_038239195.1 of Gemmatales bacterium. Classification (GTDB taxonomy): domain Bacteria; phylum Planctomycetota; class Planctomycetia; order Gemmatales; family Gemmataceae; genus JBBSEZ01. The sequence continues at coordinate 2,551 of JBBSEZ010000266.1, read as the reverse complement.
CTTCGCGGTCGGGTAGCGCGACAGCGTAGCGAGGTAGAGCTCGTCGATGATTTCGCGAGGCGCCTTGGCCGACCGCGCCAGCCGCCGCGCGGTCCCCTGGCGGGCCCGGACCTTGCTCATGATCTCTTCGGAGTTCATCAGGTGCAGCGCCTGGGCGATGCTCGGCTCGTTGCTCCGCTCGCATTCGCAGACGCTGGCGCGGACCGGCCGGCCGAAGATGCGGAAGAAGTACGACGGCATCCGGTTGTCCCAGACCTGGACCGCCCGATAGCCCAGGGGCCAACCGTTGAACTTTTCTGGAACGCCGGTCGCCTGGGAGATCGCGTCGAGCAGCACCTCGGCGGGGATGGCCCGGGGCATGGCGTGCGAGAAGTTCTGCTCGTCGAGGGCGCCGGCCCGCGCCGGCCCGGCGAGCTGGTAGAGCCTCGAATTCAGCAGCGTGCGCGCAAACGCTTTCAGGTCGTATTTCGAGTCGCGCACGTGCTTGGCCAGCGCGTCGAGCAGCGCCTCGTTCGTCGCCGGGTTGGTCGCGCGCATGTCGTCCATCGGCTCCACCAGGCCGCGCCCGAAGTAATGCGACCACAGCCGATTGGCGATCGCGCGAGAGAAGAACGGATTGTCGGGGGCCGTCATCCAGCGGGCCAGGACGGCCCGCCGGTCGGGCGCGTCGGCGAAGTCGGCGGGCGCTGCCCCCAGGGCCCGGGCCGGGACGGGCCTTCGCGTGCGCGGATGGTTCAACTCGGTGCCCTTCTTGGCGAAGATGGCCTCGGTTGCCCCGGGCAGGGCCTTGCGCCCGATCCCGGTGAAGAAGCCGGCCAGCGCGTAGTAATCCTCCTGGCCCCAACGGTCGGCGGGGTGTTGATGGCACTGGGCGCACTGGATGCGCACGCCGAGGAATAGCTGGCTGAACGAGCGACTCATCTCTTCGGGCGTCGTCAGCGCCTTGTAGATGGCCGCCGGCCCCTCGTCGGCCGTGTTGCCGCGCGCCGTGAGGATGGCCCGGACGATCTCGTCGTAGGGTCGGTTGTCCGCGAACTGGCGGCGCAACCAGCGGGTCATGGCCACCGACCCCGCGGGCGTGATGGTGTCTCGATCGACGCGGAGCAGGTCGGCCCAGCGCATGGCCCAGTAGTCGGCGTATTCGGGCCGCCCGAGCAAGTGGTCGATCAGCCGGGCGCGCTTGTCGGCGCGCCTGTCCGCCAGGAACGCCCGCGCCTCCGCCGCGGTCGGGAGGGCCCCGATGGTGTCGAGGAACGCCCGGCGCAGGAAGGTCGCGTCGTCGGCCAGGTCGCTGGGAGGGATGCCCAGCCGGGCAAGGTTGTCCCAGGCGAGGCGGTCGATGAAGTTCGCTTCCGGCGGCCGGACGAAGCGCACGCCCGGCCGGGGCACGGTCACCCGGCAGACGGTCACGTGCCCCAGATAGCGGACCAGGATGGCGGCCTGGCCGGGGACGGTGCCGGCCTGCACCCAGCCGCGAGTATCGACTTTGGCAAGCGTGGCGGCGTTCGAGTGGTACTCCGCGTCGAGGGTGACGCAGCGCCGTTTTCCGTCGCTGTCGAGCGCCGTCACGCGCAACTGCTGTGTCCCCTGGAAGCCGAGCAGTTGTTCCCGCGGCTCGACTTCAAGAGCGGTCACGGAGGCCGTCCCCGCGCCGAAACGGGCGCCTTCCTCGATCCATCGGTGCAGGTGCCGGTAGTGAAGGCTGTCCGCCGTCATCCGCTTGCCGCCCCGGTGCGCGATCTGCCCCGTGGCCTTGCGCAGCATCAGGCTGTTCTCGGGGGAGCTGGGGAACGTCCGCCGGCCGCGCGCCTCCATCACCAGCGCCTGGTGGTCTGCCGCGGGGTCGAAGCCGAACACGCTCAACTTGAAGCCGTTCTTCCCTTCCGCCTTGCCGTGGCAACCGCCCGAGTTGCACCCCGCCCGGGTCAGGATGGGCACGACCTCCGACTCGAAGGAGACCGGCGCCGGCGCTTTCAGCCCGCGCACCTCGACCGCGACGCGCACCTGGTCCCGGCCGTGACGGACGACGAGGACGGTTCGCCCTTCGGCCTTGGGCTGGACCAATCCCCGGGCGTCCACGGCGACGATCTTCGCATCGAGCGCCTCGTAAGTGGCCAGGCGGGTGAGGTCGATGGACGACTTCGCGCGAACGAGGAGTTGCTGGGTGGACTCGGGGCCCTCGAGGGCGATGGCCGCAGGGCTGACGTGGAACGGAGGAATTGAGGCCGGCGGGGGAGGGCTGGCGGCGCGGCCGTCCGCACCGGGGAAGGCCGCCCAGGAAGCAGAGAGCAAGAAGGTGAGGACGGTGAACAACCTGCCGCGCATGGAGTGGCCCCCTCGCGTTCGCCTTCGGGCGTTCAACAACGGATCGTAACACGGCACCGTCCCCGGAACAAGGGGCTGGGGCGCGAGACAGGCGAGCCCGAGGCGACCGCCACCGGCATCGCCAAACGGCAAGGTCGCGGGATGGGGTGGCTGAACGGGCGGCCCCGACCGCGACCGCCCGAGGGGGGGGTGACAACGGCTGCGTGGGGCCGCGACGGCGTCGCGG
>JBBSEZ010000265.1:0-13855 GCA_038239195.1 Gemmatales bacterium | reverse complement strand
GGGCGGCGGCGCTGGCGGCCTCGCCCCACCTGGCACGGCTCACCTCCCTCGACCTGAGCGACAACTACATCGAGGAGGCGGGGGCGGCGGCGCTGGCGGCCTCGCCCCACCTGGCACGGCTCGCCTCCCTCGACCTGTCCAGTAACCTCATTGGGGACGCGGGCGCGCAGGCCCTGGCGTCCTCCCCCCACCTGGCACGGCTCACCTACCTCGACCTGGAAAACAACGGCATCACATACGCGGGGGCGGAGGCGCTATACAGCACGTTGCCGAACTGACCGCGCACGAGCCCGATCTGATGAAACGACCCCTTGCCGAAGCGGTGCTCGGCCGTCTGCTTGTGGCCCACGGTGTCCGTCCTTTCCTGCTGCGCGACTCGGGTGTGAGTGACGACGTGGACGACTATACCGGCGAAACGCCGGACGGCAAGCGGTCGGCGCGGAAAAGGTGCCCCGCGAAGGCGCGCGAAAGCGAGCACCGGCGAGGAGGGCCTGAGCGGGACACGTGCGGAGGACGACGGCGCCCGGGCGCGGCGCGAGGGCAGCGACGAGCGTGCTCTTGCCGGTGCCAGGGCGAGCGGGAGAAAAAGGACTTGCGGATCGTCGGGGGATGCACTAGAAAAGGTACGGCAGGCATTCGCTCGTCGAGTCGCCTGTCTCACGATGTTTCCCCGATAGCTCAATGGTAGAGCAACCGGCTGTTGCAGAACGTTGTGCCTGGCATGGCTGTGGGAGGGGGGTTGACCGGACGACAACGCCATTTTTCCTGCGCCCGATGCAAGACGAAGTTCCACGTCGCTCGAAGACGCCAAGAACTCAAACGTCGAGCAGTCGAGCACAAAGATGGCTGCTGCTGCGTGGGTGGGTACGACAGACGTCTCGATGCCTTGGCCTTCCACCACAACGAGAGCAGCAAGGACTTTGGGATCGGTGCCAAGGGCCCTACACGATCCTGGGCCCTCGTTCGGGACGAGAGCGAGATCCATGCCGGGTTGCTTGAGGTAGCAGCCCTGGTCAGTAATGGCCAGCGGACAAACGGGGTGAATTCAGGGAACCCGCAGCACTTCGGGTGGCGGCAATCCTGAGCCAAGCCTGGGGAAGGGCAATCAGTACCCAGGAAGGTGCAGAGACTAGCTGGTGCGGAGCCCATCCAATAAGCCAGCCTCGAGCGCCCCGCATCCCTCCGGGATGATGAGATAGTCCGTTCCCCGTGGAAACATGGGGGTTGACGTAACCGGTTTGTTGTAGGTTCGAGTCCTACTCGGGGAGCTGAACGAGGTGGTCCCGGAACGCCGGGCCACAGGGGTTAACCGAACGACGCTGGGAGCGCTTGCTTCCGGCGTCGTTCTCTTTCCCGTTGGCACAAAGGGGCACCGATGACAGGGGCTCGCGTCTGGCGCTCTCCGTCTCGGGAGAGAGCGTTGGAGGTGCGACCGGAAGCCCGATGCTCCATTATCTTGACGCTCTCTCCTGAAAGCACGCCTGGGCGGCCTCGTGCTCCGGATAGTGCCCCGCCGAAGAGGTGGGGCCGCGGACAAGCCGGAGGACCGTTCGCATGCGGCAGTGCCGGAGGGAGTCGAGCATCCACCCGGGGGCGAGGCGAGACCTCTTGCCCGACTGCCGGGCCCCCTCGAGGAGCTCCGGTCGCTTCGACGTCTTTCTCGTTATGGCTTCCTTGGCAGGCTATACCACGCAAGGTTACACGCCTCGCGGTCTTCGGCGTCGAGCACAAGTTCGGGCGCGGCCAGGCTGGCGTCGAGTTGGTCGGGGCGGCTGGCGCCGACGATGGCCGCCGTGATGCCCGGCTGGGCCAGCACCCAGGCGACCGCGACGCTGACCAGGGCCTTGCCGCGCGGCTCGAAGTGCTGGCGGACGCGCGCCACCGCCTCGAGTTGGGCCTCGTGCCAGTAGCGCTCGCGGTAGAGGTCGCCCGTCTTGCCGAGCGTGAAGCGGGTGCCCGGCTGCGGCGCTTCCAGGGTGCGATACTTTCCGCTGAGGAAACCGCCCGCGAGCGGGTTGTAGGCGATGACGCCGAGCCCCTGGTCGCGGCACAGGGGAAGCAGTTCGGGCTCGATCTCTCGGTAGAGGAGATTGTAGCGCGGCTGGACGCAGTCGAAGCGAGCCAGGCCAAGGCGGGCGCTTAGCCCCAGGCCCAGCGCGATCTGCCAGGCGGGGTAGTTGGAGCAGCCGACGTAGCGCACCTTGCCCGAGCGCACCAGGTCGTCGAAGGCGCGCAGCGTCTCCTCGAGGGGCGTATCGGGGTCGGGAGCGTGGGCCTGATAGAGGTCGAGGTAGTCGGTGCGGAGCCGGCGCAGGCTGTCCTCGACGGCCTTGAGGACGTGGCGGCGCGACAGGCCCTCGTCGTTGGGCCCGTGCCCGACGCGGATTCGGCACTTGGTGGCGAGCACCCATTGATGGCGCTGACCTTGCAGCCAGGCGCCGACGATCTCCTCGGTGCGCCCGGCCGTCTCGGGGGAGGGCGGAACGGGGTAGGCGTCGGCGGTGTCGAGGAAGTTGACGCCGCGCTCCGCGGCCCGGCCCAGGATGGCGCGCGCGGTCGGCTCGTCGCACTGATGGCCAAAGGTCATCGTCCCGAGACAGATCTCGGAAACCTTGAGCCCCGTCTGACCGAGGCGTCGATTCTGCATGGGAGGGAACACGCCAAGCCGCAAGCGGCAAACCTGCGAGGCTCGCCGCTTGCGGCTTGGCGGGGCCCCCGTGGGATTGATCTATCCAAGAGGGTGGGTTTGGGCAAGAGAGAAAAATACGAGGAGCGCATGGAAAAGGGGCGGGAACGGCGTCGCCCAATCACCGTTCCGCCCCTGTCACCCTTGCGGGCAACACTTACATTCTGGCGGATAGAGGGACGGTTGACAAGAGAAAAACCAAAAAAAGTTTAGAAGTCGAGCTGCCCCCGGACAAAGAGCCCCTGGGCGGACAGTTCGCCGCGCGAGCGAGAGAAGTTGGCGTTGGCGTCAAGCCCGAACTGCCCGAGATACCAGTAGTGCTCGTATTGATAGCCCGCGGCGAAGTGCAGGTTCTTGGTGAAGGTGGGCGTATAGCTCAGGCCGAGCTGGAAGAGGAGGACGGGCACCGACTGCGTGCGGGTGCGCGTGAGCACGCTGGTGGTCACGGTGCCGTCGGGGTTGGTGTCGTCTTCGCGAAAGCGCTGGTGGATCTGCCCGATGAGCACCGAGCCGTCGGCCCGGCCGAACAGGCCCAGGCCGGGCAGGAAGCCGATCTGGCGGTTGAGGTCCACGCGCGCGTGCGGCCCGGCACCCGTGAAGTCGTTGCTGGCCTGGCGCGTGAGGACGTCGCCCTGAACGCGCGAGTCGAAAAAGATGTCGGAGACGCGGGCCCCGATGCGGTAGGACAGTTCGTAGCGCGGGGAGAACACGTAGGGGTTGGTGCCGTAATCGAGGTCGAAGGTGTTCAGGTTGACGCGCGTGCGAACGTTGAAGGCGGCGCCGTCGATGGTCGGGGTCGCGGTGCCCTCGGCGACGAGGAAGCGGTAGCTGGCGGCGAACAGGCCCTGAGCGTCGGGCAGGTGGTAGCCAAGCTCGAACTTCGGCGAGACGGTCCAGGGGAGGCTGGCGCTGGGCACGGTGACGGACCCGACGCTGCCGAGGGGCTGGTCGGAGTTGAGGTGGTTCTTGAGGATGGGGCTGAGGAACTGGAGCTCGACGTCGAGGAACAGCCCCGGCGGCGCCGAGGGCGCCTCGTAGGGCCCCCAGCCGTTGCGGCCCGGGTCGCCGACGGGGAAGAGCGGCCCCGGCGCGGGCGGCATCGGCGCCAGCGGGCCCGTGGGCTGTCCTTCGACGACGAACGGCGAGGGGGCCGGAGCAGCGTAAGGCACCGGGATGGGCCGGCCCAGCGAAGGCGGCGGGGCAGGCGGGGCCGGCTGAGCAGGGGCCCAGGCTGGGGCGACCGCGATCGGCACGGGCGACGGGGGCAACGTCTGGGCGTGGGCTTGCTCGAGGCCTGCGACCAGCGCCAGCGCGGCGCAGACGCCGCGAAACGGTTTGCGGTTGGCAAACATGACACTCTCCCTCGCCTGGAACGGCCTGACCTGGGATGGAGGGGGATAGCGTCTGCGGGGCGAGGGGTCAAGGGGAACCGGGACCGCCGGGCGCGGCGAGACGTTTCCCCGCCCATGCCGTTGCCAGTGCTGAACACGAACTGGCCACTCGCTCCGCGGGCCCGTCTTCTCTTGCTCCCCCTCTCCCGTTCTGGGAGAGGGGGCTGGGGGGTGAGGGCCGCCTCTACCCCTCGGGCACGTCGTTTGCTTTCTCCCCTCCCCGCCCATTCCAACCTGAACGACAACGGGGCCTTTCATGCGCCGCTTCCGTCCCGCCTTCACGCTGATCGAGCTGCTCGTGGTGATCGCCATCATCGCCATCCTGCTCGGCCTACTCCTGCCCGCCGTCCAGAAGGTGCGCGAGGCCGCCGCACGCATGAAGTGCCAGAACAACCTCAAGCAGATCGGCCTCGCCTGCCACAACTACCACGACGTCAACCAGGCACTGCCCCCCGGATACCTCGCCACCACTCCCTACCGCAACGGCGCGACCGACACCTCTCCGGGCTGGGGCTGGGGCACGTTCCTGCTGCCCTACCTGGAGCAGGACAACCTTTTCAAGCAGATCGACCTTGCCCAGCCGGTCGCCGCCTCGCCCGTCATCCAGACGCGCCTCAGCGCCTACCTTTGCCCGTCGGACTCCCCGGCCCAGGGCACTTTCGCGGTCACCGACGGCACGGGCGCCACGCTCTGCATGGCTGCCCCGTCCAGCTATGCCGCCACCGTGGGCCAGGACGCTTCGGACGTGGCCGATCCGACCGGCGACGGCATCTTCTACCGTAACAGCCGGACGCGCTTCGCCGACGTCGCCGACGGCACCAGCCAGACGGCGATGATCGGCGACCGCGCCTGGGCCGACTCCCAGGGAATCTGGGCCGGCGCACCGAGTGGGTCTGTGCTGCGGGCGGGCGCGCGCAACCCCTGGCCGAGCGCCACGGGGCCGGCGCCGAACTTCGTGCTGGCCCACAACAACTGGATCAACATCAAGAACGACGCCGACGGCGGGCTCGACGACTTCTCGAGCTACCATACCGGGGGCGTCAACCTCCTCTTCGCCGACGGTTCCGTCCACTTCCTCCGCAGCATCACCGCCGACGGGCCGGAGCGCAAGGCGTTCTGGGCGCTGGGCACGCGCGCCGGCGGCGAGACGATCCAGGGGCTCGACTACTGAGCCGGGCCGGAGAACACCCTCGTGCGCTACCTCCTCTGCGCCGGCACGCTTGGCCTCGCCCTGCTGGGCGGGTGCGGGAAAGCAAAGCCAACGATGGCGGGCGGCCGGCCGGTCGCGCACTGGATGGAGGAGCTCCGTTCCCCCGATGCCCGGGCGCGCAAGAAGGCCGCGCACAAACTCGGCAACGCCGGCGTCGTCGATCCGTCCGTCGTGCCTGCCCTGGTGGAGGCGCTCAAGGACGCCGACGCTGGGGTACGTGCCGAGGCGGTCCTGGCGCTATTGAAGATCGGTCCCGCTGCCCGCGAGGCGGTGCCTGCGCTGACGGCGGCCCAGAACGATCCGGACGCCACGGTCCGCGCCTACGCCGCGAAGGCGCTGGAAAAGGTGCAAGGCGGGAAGTGACCGTTCCGTACGTCCGGCTTTCCAGCCGGACACGCCCCTACATTGTCCTCCCGCCGTCCACGACCACCACCTGGCCCGTCATCAGCGTCGTCCCCAGAGCGAGGAACGCCACCACGTCGGCAATGTCGTCCGGTGTGGCCGCCCGGCCCAGGGGCGTGGCGCGCACCGACCGCTCGACCATGTCGGCGTGGTCGGCCAGCCAGCGCGTCAGCACCGGCCCCGGCGCGACCGCGTTGACGCGCACCGTCGGCGCGAACGCGCGGGCCAGCGACTTGGTCAGGCAGTTCAGCGCTGCCTTGCTCGCCGCGTAGGGGATGCTGCTGCCCTGCCCGGCGATCCCCGCCACCGAGGTCACGTTGACGATGGCCCCGCCGCGCTCGCGCAGCAGCGGCCAGGCCGCCCGGCACGCCTGGAACGCCCCCTTGAGGTTGACGCCGATGATGTCGTCCCACACCTCGTCCGTCACCGCGTCGAGATCGGCGTGGTCGATGAAGCGCGTCGTGCCGGCGTTGTTGACCAGCACGTCGAGCCCGCCCAGTTCGTCGCGACAGCGCTGCACCATCGCGCGCACGGCGCCGTCGTCGGCCACGTTGGCCTTGCAGAGGATGCCGCTGCCCCCCAGGCGCTGCACCTCGGCGAGCGCGTCGTGGGCCTCCGCCTCGGAGCGCGAGTAGTTGACGGCGACGGCCAGGCCTTGCGCGGCGAAGCGGAGGGCGACGGCCCGGCCGATGCCGGTGGCGGCGCCAGTGACGAGGGCGACCTTACGCGCGGAGGACATGGGGGCCCTCGATAGAGGAGGAAAGGGGACTACGGGGCCACGCCGTTGGTCTCTGCCGGCCGAAGGGGCGGGAAGTGCGACTTGGGGACGAGGTCGAGCAGCGTCAAAGGGAAGGGGCTCGCGATGAACCAGACCCATTCCTTTTGTTCCGCCGAGCGCTTGGCGATCGCGTACAGCCTGGCAAAATCGGGGTGGCTGTGTCGCAAGCGGTACAGCCCGTGGTGGCCCCAGAAGAAAACCTCGACGGGGTCTTCGTGTTCTTCGCCGAACCACTTCACGACGTCTGCGTCTGCCCACCAGACGTCCTTGATCTCCGCGTCTGGGCCGAAACTGACGCCGACGGGCTTTCGCTTCTTCAGGCCGTCTTCGAGCAACTCGACGCAGTGGGCGTACATCCAGTGACCGAGCGGCAAGGCCCCTCCCGCCCCGTCGCCGAAGCGCGCGGTGGCCCCATCGGGCCCGACATCCAGGCCCTCGACCAGCACGAGTTTCGTAAGGGTGAGGCTAACTTCGGCCATCGATCGCCTCTTGGCAAGAAATCACTGTCCAGGGCCCTGTTCGTCTTCGCCCGCGCCCCGCGCCTGCTTTCGCAGCGCCACCCGGGCCTCCTCCATCAGCGCCCGTGCGTGCTCTTCCATCCCTCCTGCCGGGTCGGGCAGCGGCCAGTAGCCGCTGCCTCCCCACGCAGGCACCGGCGGCTCGCCGAGGGCGGTCTGGATAACGCGCGGCGTGTCGTGCTGGGCGTCGCGCCACGCTTCCATCGCCACAGGCCCGTCGAACAGCGCCGGGTCGAACACCAACTCGCGAATGGCCCCACTCTGATCGGCCACCGGCAGGGTCGGCGCCACGTGGAAGTCCCACCGGATGACCGCGCCTGGCCGCCCCGGCGGATTGACCCAGAGCGGGTCGTGTCGTCCCTGGGCAATCGTCCACACCTTCCGAGGCACCAATCCCAGCGCCAGCAGGCGCCGCACCATCAGATGCGCCCGCGCGTGGCACCCCTCCTCAAGGTAGCCGAAGACGATCTCGCGTTGCGAGGCCAGATCGGCAAACACCTCCCGCGCCCGCTCCTCCGAGATCGCGCTTGCTGGCGGTGGCGGTTGCATCGACGGGCCTCGCGCTACTTCCCTTCCCCGTCGTCCGCGGCCTCGGGGCTCGCCGCAAATCCGGACTCATCTCCCCTGGCAGACCGGCGGGCACTCGTCGTGGCTGGCCCTCTGGGGCTTACGAGGCCACGCCGTTGGGCTTGGGGTAGATTGGTTCGGGCAGGTCCTTCGACAGGACGAGGTCGAGGAGGACCAGCGGGGAGCCGCTGGAGATGAACCAGACCATCTCCGCGTGTTCGGCCGAGCGCTTCGCGGCCGCGTAGGTCCTGGCGAAATCGGGGTGCTCGTGAAAGAGGTGATACACCCCGGCGTGTCCGCGAAAGGAAATGCGAACGGGCTCGGCCTCTGCCCCGTCGAACCACTTGACGACGTCCTGGTCGGCCCAACGGACGTCGAGAACCGACCCGCCATCAGCAAGGCTTGCTCCGACCGGGCGCTGGTGTTGAAAGCTGTCTTGAAGTAACTTCTCCCAGCGGGGATAGCGCTCGTGGGCCCTCGGCAGACGACCGCTCGGCCCATCCTTGAATTGGACCGCGGCTCCATCCGGCCCCTGCTGGAGCTGCTGAACGACCAGAAGTTTCGCGACCGAGAGAACGGTTTTTCCCACGATGGCCTCCTCGCAACAGGTCAGAGCTCGCTCGCGTCCGCGTGAGCGTTCTGAGACAACGGGCTCAGTTCGTCCTTGGCCCTCTCCATCTCTGCCCGTGCGTGGTTGTCGATTCCTCTTTCCGGGTCGGGCAACGGCCAGTAGCCGCTGCCTCCCCACTCGGGGACGGGCGGCTCGCCGAGGGCGGTCCGGATCACGCGCGGCGTGTCGTGCTGCGCGTCGGCCCACGCTTCAATCGCCACGGGCCCGCCGAACAGCGCCGGATCGAACACCAACTCGCGAACGGCCCCGCCCGCTTCTTCAACGGCCAGGGTCGGCGCCAAGTGGAAGTCCCAGGCGATGACCGCGCCTGGCCGCCCCTGCGGATTGACCCAGAGGCGATCCTCCGGGCCTCGGGCAATCGTCCACACCTTCCGCGGCACCAACCCCAGCCCCAGCAGGCGCCGCACCATCAGATGCGCCCGCGCATGGCACCCGTCGTCAAGGTAGCCGAAGACGATCTCGCGTTGCGAGGCCAGATCGGCGAACACCTCTTGCGCCCGCTCCTGCGAGATCGCGCTGGCAGGCGGTGGCGGTTGCATCGGTAGGCCTCGCGCTACTTCTCTTCGCCGTCGTCCGCGACCTCAGGGCTCGCCGCAAATCCGGGCTCATCTTCCCCCGGCAGTCGGCCTCGCACTCGTCGTGATGGTGCTCTGGCGACTTACGGGGCCACGCCGTTGGGCTTGGGGTAGATTGGCGTGGGCAGGTCCTTCGACAGGACGAGGTCCAGCAGGGTCAGAGGGGAGCCGCTGGAGATGAACCAGAGCATCTCCGCGTGTTCGGCCGAGCGCTTCGCGGTCGCGTAGATCCTGGCGAAATCGGGATGATCGTGAAAGAGGTGATACACCCCGGCGTGTCCGCGGAAGGAAATGCGAACGGGCTCGGCCTCTGCCTCGTCGAACCACTTCGCGACGTCCTGGTCGGCGCACTCCACGTCTCGAATGAGCCCGCCGCGCCCGAAACACACGCCGACAGGCCGTCGCCATTGGGCGCTGGACGCCAGCCAGCGCGCACAAGTCTCGTAGGTGGCGTGACTCGCGGGCAAGAGCCCGCTCGTCCCGTCTGCGAAGTTCGCCGTCGTCCCTTCCGGCCCACTTTGGGCGTCCTGAGCGACGGTCAACTTCGCCGGCGAGAGAATGACTTTGCTCACGGCGCTCTCCCGATACGTTTCACAGTTCGGCAACCCACTCATCTGCACTTTCAATGGCTTGTAAGTCAAGCCTCCGCCTGGCGATCGCCATCGTCTCGCGGACGTTTTCCTCAACCCCTTCAGGCGGATCGGGCAGCGGCCAGTAGCCGCTCCCTCCCCACTCGGGGACGGGCGGTTCGCCGAGGGTGGTGTGGGTAACGCGCGGCGTGTCGTGCTGGGCGTCGCGCCACGCTTCAATCGCCACGGGCCCGTCGAACAGCGCCGGATCGAATACCAACTCGCGAACAGCCCCGCCCGCTTCGGCCACGGGCAGGGTTGGCGCTACGTGGAAGTCCCAGACGATGACCGCGCCTGGCCGCCCAGGAGGACGCACCCAGAGGCGATCCTCCAGGCCTCGGGCAATCGTCCACACCTTCCGAGGCACCAACCTCAGCGCCAGCAGGCGCCGCACCATCAGATGCGCCCGCGCGTGGCACCCGTCATCAAGGTAGCCGAAGACGATCTCGCGTTGCGAGGCCAGATCGGCGAACACCTCCCGCGCCCGCTCCTGCGAGATCGCGCTGGCGGGCGGTGGCGGTTGCATCGGCGGCCCTCGCGCTACTTCTCTTCCCCGGCGCTCCCCTTGAGGCTCGCCGCCAGGTAATCGCGGTTCATCCGCGCGATGAAGCCGACGCTGATCTCCTTGGGGCAGGCCGCCTCGCACTCGTAGTAGTTGGTGCAGTTGCCGAACCCCTCCTTGTCCATCTGCGTCACCATCCGCTGCACGCGCTCGCTGCGCTCGGGTTGGCCCTGGGGCAACAGGCCCAGGTGCGACACCTTGGCGGCCACGAACAGCATCGCCGAGGCGTTTTTGCACGCCGCCACGCAGGCGCCGCAGCCGATGCACGCCGCCGCGTCCATCGCCCTTTCCTGATCGACCTTCGGGACCAGCACCGCGTTGCCGTCCGGCGCCCCGCCCGTGTTGACCGACACGAACCCGCCCGCCTGCACGATGCGGTCGAAGGCGCTGCGATCGACCACCAGGTCCTTGATGACCGGGAACGCCCGGGCCCGCCACGGCTCGACGTAGACGTGGTCGCCGTCCTTGAATTTGCGCACGTACGTCTGGCAGGCCGTCACCCCGAACTCGGGGCCGTGCGCCTCGCCGTCGATCATCAGCCCGCAACTGCCGCAGATCCCCTCGCGGCAGTCGTGATCGAAGGCGATCGGCTCGCGCCCCTCCGCGATCAGGTCCTGATTGACGACGTCGAGCATCTCCAGAAACGACATGTCCGGGTTGGCGTTCTTCGCCTCGTACTGCTCCATCTTCCCCGGAGCGTTCGGGCCCTTCTGGCGCCAGACGTGCAAGGTCAGCTTCATCGCAAACGCCTCTCTCTGGGAACGGCTCGCGGACGGCTACTTGTAACTTCTCACGCTGGGCTTCACCTCGGTAAACTCCAGCGGCTCCTTGTGCAGCAGCGGCGGCCGGTCGGCCCCCTGGTATTCCCACGCCGCCACGTACTGGAACTCCTCGTCGTTCCGCATCGCCTCGCCGTCGGGATACTGGTATTCCTCGCGGAAGTGCCCGCCGCACGACTCGTTGCGGTGCAGCGCGTCCTGACAAAGCAGCTCCGCGAACTCCATGAAGTCGGCCACGCGCCCCGCTTCCTCCAGCGCCTGGTTCATCTCCTGCTCCCCGCCCGGCACGCCGACCTCCCGCCAGAAGCGCTCCCTCAACTGGGGGATCTCCGCCAGGCCCTTCTTCAGGCTGTCGGCGGTGCGGCCCATGCCGCACTGGTCCCACACGATCTTGCCCAGTTCGCGGTGGAACGACATCGCCGAGCGCTTGCCGCGCACCGCCACCAGGCGCTTGACGCGGTCGGCCACCTCCGCCTCGACGCGCTTGAACTCGGGGTGGTCGGTCGGCGCTGCCGTCTGCGGCGTCGAGGCCAAAAAGTTGCCCAGCACGTAGGGCGCGATGAAGTACCCATCGGCAAGGCCTTGCATCAGCGCGCTGGCGCCGAGCCGGTTGGCGCCGTGGTCGGAGAAGTTGGCCTCGCCCAGCACGAACAGGCCGGGCACGGTGCTCATCAGGTTGTAGTCCACCCACAGCCCGCCCATCGTGTAGTGCGGGGCGGGGTAGATGCGCATCGGGCCCTTGTACGGGTCTTCCGCCGTGATCTCGTGGTACATGTCGAACAGGTTGCCGTAGCGGTCCCGAATCGCGTTCTCGCCGAGGCGCTTGATGGCGTCGCTGAAATCGAGGTAGACGCCGCGCGCGCCAGGCCCGACGCCGCGCCCCTCGTCGCACACCTGCTTGGCGGCGCGCGAGGCGATGTCGCGCGGGGCCAGGTTGCCGAAGCTCGGATATTTGCGCTCCAGGTAGTAGTCGCGCTCGCCTTCGGGCACCTGCGCCGGCGGGCGGTTGTCGCCGCCGCGTTTCGGCACCCAGATGCGCCCGTCGTTGCGCAGCGACTCCGACATGAGCGTCAGCTTCGACTGGTAGTCGCCCGTGACGGGGATGCAGGTTGGGTGGATCTGCGTGTAGCAGGGGTTGGCGAAGGCGGCGCCGCGCTTGTAGGCGCGGTAGGTCGCCGTCACGTTGCAGCCTTTGGCGTTGGTCGAGAGGAAGAAGACGGGGCTGTAGCCGCCCGTCGCCAGCACGACCGCATCGCCCGTATGGCTCTCGATCTTGCCCGACACCAGGTCGCGCACCACGATGCCGCGCGCCCGGCCATCGACCACCACGAGATCGAGCATCTCGGTGCGCGGGTGGCTCTTGACCCGGCCCAGGGAGATCTGCCGGCACAGGGCGGAGTAGGAGCCGAGGAGGAGCTGCTGGCCGGTCTGCCCCCGGCAGTAGAAGGTGCGCGACACCTGCGCCCCGCCGAAGGAGCGGTTGTCGAGTTGCCCGCCGTACTCGCGGGCGAACGGGACGCCCTGAGCGACGCACTGATCGATGATGTTGGTGGACACCTGCGCCAGCCGGTAGACGTTGGCCTCGCGCGAGCGGAAGTCGCCGCCCTTGAGGGTGTCGTAGAACAGGCGGAAGACGCTGTCGCCGTCGTTCTGATAGTTCTTGGCGGCGTTGATCCCGCCCTGAGCGGCGATGGAGTGGGCGCGGCGCGGGCTGTCCTGGAAGCAGAACGTCTCGACGTTGTAGCCGAGCTCCGCCAGCGAGGCCGCCGCCGACCCGCCCGCCAGGCCGGTGCCGACGATCAGCACCTTGTACTTGCGCTTGTTGGACGGGTTGACCAGCTTCATCTCGAAGCGGTGTTTGTCCCATTTCTGGGCCAACGGCCCCGACGGCACGCGCGAATCCAGTTGCATGACTTGCCTCCCCTCCGAACGGCGATCGAGCGCTCGCCCGTCACGCGACGATCCCGAGCAGGACGGCCAGCGGGATCGAACAGTTGCCGACGACGACGACGAGAGCGACCACGGGCCCAAAGTTGTGCGTCAGCCAGTGGTAGCGCGGGTGGTTCAGGCCGAGCGATTGAAACCAGCTCGACCCGCCGTGCCACAGGTGCAGCCCGAGAAAAACCATCGCCACGAGGTACGAGATCGTCACCCACGGGTTGCGGAAGCCGGAGACGACCATGGCGTAGACGTCGTGGCGCGCCTCGACGCTGCTCTTCTCGACCTTGCGCAAATCGAGATCGGGCCTCGGCACGAACTGCTTCGTCTTCGCGTCGCGTACCTCGGTCAGGTCGAGGTAGTTCTTGCGCTGTAGTTCGACGTCGCCGCCGGCCCGGGGGACGTCCACCTCGGCCGGCTTGACGACGCCGAGGGTAAAGTGCGCGAGGTGGTAGAGGATGAAGGCGAGGAGCACGAGGCCGGTAAGCAGCATGTGGCGCGAGGCCCAGTTGGCCCGGACAGTGCGCTCGAAGACGTAGCCGACGGGCCGGGCGAGCTGGTTGTCCCAGGTCAGCCGCAGGCCGAGGACGACGTGGAGGACGAAGATCGCGAGCAGGCCGAGGCGGGCCGCCCAGAGCAAGCCGGGCCGGGAGGTCAGGCCTGCGGCGTAGGAGTTGAGGGCGTCGCGCCCCAGGTAGACGAGCAGGTTGCCGCTCATGTGGGCGAGGACAAAGCCGATCAGGCCGAGCCCGGTGAGGGCCATCAGATACTTGCCGCCCAGCGACGACCGGAGCGGCCGCAACAGCGAATTCATCTCGGGCCCTTCTAGCGGCCCGGTCGGAGCTCCCGCCGACCGCGCCGCGACAGAGTTTGCGGGCCGGCCTGACGGCGCCGGCCTCTCTCTCCATTATATTAGGGGGCCGGAGGAGGTTTGAGGAGGAGACGAACGTGCCGCCCGCTGTCGCTTACAGATTGGCCTTCCGGCGGAAGGCGCGGAGAGTGCGGGAGTTGAGGGCAACGGCGATGCAGTCCGTCAGACGCGTGGCGTCTGAGAGGCTGTCTCCAAAGATTCAGCCTGGGAAACTAGGAAACGCGGCGGCGGTAGCCGAAGTCTGAACCCTTACCGGATGGTTTTAGTCTGTTGAGCAGGAGGTGGATGGCGCTCACCTGAATCATGGCCTCGCTGGAT
>JBBSEZ010000264.1:0-13926 GCA_038239195.1 Gemmatales bacterium | reverse complement strand
CGGGTGCGGGGGGGCGGGCCTGGGTGTTTCAAGGGTTTGCGGGGCCCCGGCGCCACCCCCCCGCCCCGGTGCCGGGCGGGGCCGACCTCCGGGTTGGTCAGGTTGCGGATCGGCCGGCGGACGTCGGACACGAACGTGCCCTGGTACGCCGCCGGCAGAAAGCTGGGCCCGTACTGCCGCGCGCCTTCGATCAGCGGGCCTGGGCCGATGGCGACGAACCCGGGCAGGTTCTGGTTCTCGCTGCCCAGGCCATACGTCACCCACGAGCCGAGGCTGGGGCGCGAGGCCACGCGCTCCCCCGTGTTCATTTGCAGGCAGCCGCCGGGGTGGTTGACGTCGTCGGCCACCATCGAGCGGATGACGCAGACGTCGTCGATGCACGACGCCACCTGCGGAAAGAGGTCGCTGACCTCGATCCCGGCCTTGCCGTACTTGCGGAACTTCCAGGGCGAGCCGAGCAGGTTCCTGCGCTGGCCCAGGTACAACTTGGGCGACGGCTTGCCGTGGTCTTTCGTCAGCCTCGGCTTGGGGTCGAACGTGTCCACCTGCGAGGGCCCGCCGGGCATGAACAGGAAGATCACCCGCTTGGCCCGCGCCTTGAAATGAGGCGGCTTGACCGCCAGCGGGTTGCTCCCCCCCGCCGCCCGCGCCTCCTCGCCCAGCAGCCCGGCGAGGGCCAGCGAGCCGAAGCCGCCGCCCACTTGCCGCAGCCAGCGTCGGCGGCCCGGCAAGGCGTTGCTCCTGTCGTCCATGCGGTGCTCCTCCAGCCAGCCGGCCGATCACTCGACGTACAAAAACTCGTTCGTGCAAAGGACCACGTGACAGTATCGCTCCAGGGGGCGAACGCCGGCGACGGGGGCGAGGAGCCGGAGGCCGACGGCCTCTTCCGCGCGCGTCGGGGGGCGCCCGAAAACGATGGCGTACAACCGGCGAATGGCCTCCTCGGGCCCGCCGGCCTCCCTCGCGAGGCGTTCGGCGAGGGCCTTCGCCTGCTCAACCACGAACGGGTCGTTCAGGAAGAAGAGCGCCTGCGGGGCCACCGTGGACGCGCTCCGCTTCTCCACGATCGACGTCGGGTCGGCCCGGTCGAACAGGGCGCCGAAGTCGGAGGTGTTGGCGCCCGTGCGCGCGGACATGAGGTAGTTCGTCCGCCGCGGCACGGCGAGGCCCTGAAAGGCGGGGCCTCCCATGCTGTAGTCCAGGCGCCCGGCGACGGCGAGCAAACTATCGCGGATGGCCTCGGCTTCGAGGCGGCGGCGGTTCGCCCTGCCGAACAGGCGGTTGTCCGGGTCACCGGCCAGCGCCGCGGCGGAAGCTCGGCCGCTCTGCCGATAGGCCGAGGATAGCATGATGAGCCGGTGCATCGCCTTCACCGACCATCCCGACTCGACGAACTGGTGGGCCAGGTAGTCCAGCAATTCCGGGTGCGTCGGCCGCTCGCCGCGCTCCCCGAAGTTGTTGGGCGTGCGCACGATCCCCTCGCCGAAGTGATGCTGCCAGATGCGGTTGACCATCACGCGCGCCGTCAGCGGGTGCTCGGGGCGCGTCAGCCAGTCGGCCAGTTGCAGCCGGCCGCTTCCCTCCACGATGGCCGGCTGGCGGTCCCCGGCCAGGAGGACGGGAAAGCGCCGCGGCACCTTCTTGCCGAGCTTCTTGTGATTGCCCCGGACGAAGACGTGGGCGTCGCGGAAGCCCTCGTGCCGCGTCCCCTTCGGCCCGCCGTCCTGCACCACGACGGCCTCGGGCACGACGAGCGGGCGGACGTTCTTCAAGCCCGCCAGCTCTCGCCGGAGGGCCGCCAGCCGCGCCTGCACGTCGGCCGGGACCAGCAGTGCCCTGTCCTCGCCTTTCAGCCAGAACGGGCCGCGCGGGGAAACCAGTTCCTCGTACAGCCTCACCCCAGGGCTCACCGGGCCTCCCTTCCTGGGGGCGGGCGAAAACCACGCGGCGTGGAGCTCGGCCTCGACGCGCGCCCGGGCGGCGTCGTCCAGTTGCCGGCCGTAGACGCGAACTTCCGCCAGGTCGCCGTGAAAGCTCGGGCCCCCTCCCGACCCGGGCCCGCCGATCCTCATCGCCTCGATGCCAGGCCCCGAGGAGATGGCTCGAATTCCCTTGCTGGCGCCGGCTGCCACCCGGCCGCGGTGGAGCGTCGTGCCGCGCTCGCCCCAGGTGACAGTGACCATTTCGAGCTCTCCCGCGCCCTTGCGCGCGTGGAGGACGTCGCCGGATCGACCGTCGTTGCGCAGGATGGCATGCAAGTCGCCGGTCGGCCCCAGCATCAGGCCCAGCCCGTGCCGCCCCACGGCCGCGTCTTCCCAGCCCACCAGGCGCTGCCCCGGCTTGCTCGCCCGGGACACGGCGTACACCGCAAACAGGCTGCCGGCCGGCGGCACGGAGCGGCGCGCTTCCAGCAACTCGCCACCTGTGAACCGCAGCACGGGCAGGTCCCGGCCGGCCATCTTCGCCGTCGCCTTGAGCGGGCCCGGCCGGCCCGCGGCGGGCGCCGCATCCGTGGGGACGGTCCCCCGGTTCGGCCAGAGGGTGACTTGCCCCTTGGCGTTCGTAAGCATGTCCGGGTCATCCGCCCGGAAGCGCAACACGAGCGCCTCGGCCAGCGCCTTTTGCTCGGGCGGCCGTGCCGCCGCCTCCCTTTCCAACCGGGCCGCGACCTCGACCAGGGCCCGTTGCAGTTCGCGGGCCGATCGCTCCAGGCCGGGGCGGTCCAGTTTGCCGGCCGCCGCCTCCCGGAAACGAGCCCGCCACTCGCGAAAGGCCGTCGGCCTCTCCGCACCGAGGAAGTCCACCCAGCCGGCCAGCAAGGTTGGGTGGAGCTTGCGTTCGCGGGCGAGGTCCGCCAGCGAGACGGCCGGCCCGCCCGCGGCACGATGCGTATATTCGCAGGCGGCCACGAGGTAGCGCGCCGTCTGGGTGGTCGCCAGGCGTTTGAGAGAAGCGAGGTGCGCTTTGTCGGCTCCGACGGCAAGTTCGTGCTGGACCTCGGCCCGGCGGCGCAGGTCGGCGGCGTATTTCGCCCGTGCTCTTTCGATGGTGCGCCGGGGCAAGAGGGGGGCGCGCACCAGCGGCGTGTTCCCGGCCACGGGGCCGGGGACCAGGCGCGTGCTGAAGAAGATGCCGGCCAGGCCGTAGTAGTCCTCGGTCGAGACGGGGTCGAACTTGTGATCATGACAGCGGGCACAGGCCAGCGTCAGGCCCATGAAGCCCCTGCCGACGACGTCGATCTGGTCATTCACGTAGTCGGCGATCATCAGGTCTTTATCGACGTCGCCGGGCACGAAGTCGGCGATGGCCAGCATGCCGGTGGCGACCAGGGCGTCCTGGTTCATCTGCTCCGGGTCGCGCGGCTGAAGGAGGTCGCCGGCCACCTGATAGCGGACGAAGTCGCGGTAAGGCAGGTCGCGGTTGAACGCCCGAACGACCCAGTCGCGGTAGCGCCAGGCCTCGCGGAAGTCGCTGGCCGGGGGCAACTGGATCAGGTCGCGCGCGTCGGCATAGCGGACCACGTCGAGCCAGTGCCGGCCCCAGCGCTCCCCGTAGCGGGGCGAGGCGAGGAGGCGATCGACGACGCGGGCGAACGCGCCGGGAGAACGATCGGCCAGGAAGGCTGCCATCTCCTCCGGGGTCGGGGGCAGGCCGGTCAGGTCGAAGGTGGCGCGGCGGAGCAGCGTGCGCCGGTCCGCGGGCGGGGCAGGGGAGAGGCCCTTGCGCTCCAGGCCGGCGAGCACGAAGTTATCGAGGGGCGATCGGGGCCAGGAAGAATCCTTGACGGCCGGAGGGGGGCCTGCCTTGACCGGCTGATACGACCAGAAGGCGCGCTGGGCCGGTGTGATCTGAAATGGTTTCGGCGCGCCCTCGATCTCCCTGGGCCAGGGCAGGCCCATCTTGACCCAGCGCTCGAGGACGGCGAGCTCTTTCTGCGGGAGCTTCTTCTTGGGGGGCATCTGAAGCAACTCATCCGCGTGGCGGACCGCCCGGATGAGCCGGCTTTTCTCGGGCTGGCCGGCCAGCGCGGCGGGGCCGGAGTCGCCCCCTTCGAGCACGGCCGCCCGGGACGTCAGCGAGAGGCCGCCGCGGGACTTGCCGTTCCCGTGGCAGGCGAAGCAGCGCTCGACCAGGAGCGGGCGGACTTGCTTCTCGAAGAACTCGGCCGCGGCCGGGGACGGTTCCGCAGCGAGGGCGGGCGCGAGCGCGGCGGCGCACAGGAGCAAGAGAATCGTCCATCCCGCAAGGTGCCTCGTCATGTTGCCGGTTCTCGGGTCACCCAGTCGCCCAGGCGTCGGCGATGAGTTCGTGGACGTGGGCCACCTTGCGGCCGCGGAAGGTGTAGAGCAGGACCGCATGGAGGTCGTACTCTTGGTTCGTGGAGCGATAGCGGCCCTGCTCGCGCAAGAAGACGACGACCGTATCGCCCTGCGGAACCAGCTTATTGATCTCGGGGCGCTGATCCTTCACCTGGCCGAAGTTGCCACGCACCGCGTCGGAGACTTCCCGGCGCCCTTGCCAGCGCCCGAGGAACGGGACGGAGGGCGGCCCGAGGATCTCTAGCTCGACGTCGTCGTGCAGGAGGTCGGCGAAGGTGGTGAAGTCGTTGGCGGCGATGGCCTGGAACATCTGCTGGACGCAGTCCACGTTGCCGGCCTCGGCGACCTTGGCGGGCGCGTCCGCGTCCCCCTCGTGGAACGCGCTGCGAACGCGGTCCAGAAGGCCCCCGGCAACCGCTTCCTTCATGATCGGTCTCCTCGCCCCACGTGAGATCGAGCCGAATCAGTACGATCATCGGCGCTCGCCGGCGCTCCGTCAATCCTTTTTCGGCCAGCGGCTGTGCGGTAGCTTGCCGGCCATGCAGGCAGTCTGTAGCTCGTACGTCAGCGTTCGTGGAAGAGATCAGGAGGGGCGACGGACGGGCGCAGCTCACGGGCGAGCGTTTAGGAGCCCGAAACGAAGGACTTCCCGATCCAACGCTGAGGCCGCGCTGTAGGGAACGCCCTCCGTGACGTTCCGGGAGGCGCTGCCGTGGAGGAGGCGCACGTCCGCGAGGGGCGAGCCCGGAACCCCACGGAGGGCGTTCCCTACAGGTTGCTCCATCCCCCGAACCAGGAAGTTATCCCTTTCGCGATCCTTGACAACGGCTCTGCGAACCGCGCTCAGGGCGCTCCCGAAACCGTTGCGACGTCCGCGAGGAACGATCATGGCCGAGCGACGATCCAGAGGGGCCCCCCGCAACACCGCCGAGGCGCTCCTCGCCGGTGTCCTCGAAGCGCCCGACGACGATGCCCCGCGCCTCGTTTACGCCGACCGGCTCGAAGACAACGGCGAGCCGGAACGGGCCGAATTCATCCGCCTTCAGTGCGAGGTGGTGCGCTTGCCCGAAGAGGATGACCGCCGGGTGGCCCTGGAGAAACGGGAGCGGGAACTGTACTACGCTCAGCGCGACCAGTGGGTGCAGCGCTTGCCGACCTGGGCCCGCAAGGAGACCATCACGCTCCGGCGCGGCTTCGTGGCCCAGATGATCACCGCCGCCGCGCGCTTCCTCTCGGGCGCCTCCGCGCTGTATCGCGTCTCCCCCGTGGAGAGCGCCTGGCTCAGGTTCAGCGGCGGGCGCGAGGCCGAGTTGGCCGCCTGTCCCTACCTGGCGCGCCTCCACGAACTGGAGTTGGATGATTTAGGCAAGGTGTCCGGCCTGCGCGCTCTCGCCGCCTCGCCCGGACTGGCCAACCTGCGGGCCATGAAAGCGCTAACCGGCCCAAACGATGCGGAGGCGAGCACGCTGGCGGCCTCTCCCCATCTCGGCGGGCTGCGGTCGCTCGCCCTCCACTGTTCGGCCTTTGGCCCCGAGGGCCTGCGAGCGCTGCGCACCGCCCCCATCCTGGCTGGCGTCACGGAACTGAACCTGGGCGGCACTCCCCTGGGCGACGAAGGCCCCCGTGTTCTGGGGGCCGATGACGGCCCGCCGGGGCTGCTCGCCCTCGCTCTCCGCAATACCCGCATCGGCCCGGACGGGGCCGCCGCCCTGGCCGGTGGCCCTCGTCTGTCCCACCTCACCACGCTCGACCTACAGTCGTGCCCCATCGGCCCCGCCGGTGCCAGCGCCCTGGCTGGCTCCGCTTTCCTGTCCCGTCTGACCACGCTCGTCCTGGAAGGCTGCGACGTGGGGCCCGAGGGGGCGTTGTCGTTGGTCGAATCGACCGCCCTGTCCAACCTGACGGCGCTGGAACTGGGTGGGAACGGGATTGGGGCGAAAGGCGCCGAGCTCCTCCGCCGGCTCCGGTTGCCCCGGTTGCGCTTCCTCAGTTTGCGCTGCAACGGTGTGGGCGACGAAGCGGTCGAAGCGCTGGTGGCCTCGCCTTGCCTCGCCGGCCTGGAGGAGCTCGACCTCGGCTACAATCGCATCGGCCCCGCCGGCGCCCGAGCCCTGGCGTCGTCGCCCGCAGCCGCGCGGCTGAAGAAGCTCGACCTGAGCGGCGATCTCCTGGAAGAGGCCGGCGCCCGTGCCCTGGCCGAGTCGCCCCACCTGGCGGGCTGCGCCGCCTGACCATGCGCGGCCGGGTGCCTCCGGTGGCCCTGGAGCGGCTGCGGCAGCGCTTCGGCAAGGAGGCGGTGTGGCACTGATCCGGCAGGCTCATTGGTCCGCACGCCGCCCCGCCGTGGTCAGGAAGCCCACGAGCCCGACGCCCAGCATTAGCACGCCCGCCCCGCAGGCGCCGGCCCAGCCCCAGTGGCCCCAGCCAAACGCCCCCAGCCCCGACCCCGCCGCGCCGCCCGCGAAGAAGCAGACCATGTACGCCGTGTTCAGCCGATTGCGCACCTCCGGCCGCAAGGCGTAGATTCGCGCCTGGTTGGACACGTGGGCCGCCTGCGCGCCCAGGTCCAGCAGCACCACGCCCGCGATCAGCCAGCCCAGTTGGCCGCCCCCGCCCCACACCATCGCGTAGGCCAGCAGCATCACCGCGATGCCCGCCCCGATGACGAGCCGCGGGCTGGTGCGGTCGGCCAGCCGCCCCGCCACGGAGGCCGCCAGGGCGCCCGCCACGCCCACCAGCCCGAACAGCCCGACCGCGTCGCTGCCATAGCCGTAGGCCGGCCCGGCCAGGAAGAAGGCGAGCGTGTTCCAGAAGGCGCTCATGGCCCCGAACGTCGCCGCCCCGAACAGGCACGACTGCCGCAGCACCGGCTCTTCCCGCAGCAGCGCCCCCAGCGAGGCCAGCAGCCGCAGGTAGGGCAGGCGCTCGCCCTCCGGCTCGCTGCGCGGCAACAGCAGGCGCAGGGCCAGGGCCAGGGCAATGCTCAGCGCGGCGGCGATCAGGTAGACGGCCCGCCAGCCCAGCCGGGCGGCGACCAGGCCGCTGAAGGTGCGCGAGGCCAGCACGCCGATCAGCAGGCCGCTCATCACCGCCCCCACCACCCGCCCTCTCTGCTCGGGCAGGGCCAGCGTGGCGGCCAGCGGCACGATCAACTGCGGCGCGATGGTGGTCGTGCCCAGCGCCAGGCTGGCCACGGCGAACCACGTGAAGTTGGGGGAGAAGGCCACCGCGAGCAGGGCGGCGGTGACGGCCGCCAGCATCGTCAGGATGAGGCCCCTCCGCTCCAGGACGTCGCCCAGCGGCACGAAGACGAGCAGGCCCAGCCCGTAGCCGACCTGCGCCAGCGTGGCGGCCAGGCCCATCCGGCTGGCGGGCACGCCGAAGGCGTCGGCCAACTCGGCGAGCAGCGGCTGGGCGAAGTAGAGGTTGGCCACGGCCAGGCCGCAACCGACGGCCAGCACCCACGTGGTGCGCAACGGCAGGGCGGGCTCGGCCTCGGCGGAGGAGGGAGAAGCGGGGGCTCGGGTTGCGGTGTGCGGCGTCATGCCCGACGAGGTGCAAAGCGCGTACCACCGGCTACCCCGTAGGACGGCCCTCCCGAGCCGTCCGTCTGGACGGGGGACGGCTCGGGAGAGCCGTCCTACGAGGAGGGGTCTTTCCTGCCCCGCGCCTTATCCGTTCGAGGTGCCCTCACCATCCGGCCCCGCCTGGCACAGCACCTCGCACGTCCCCTCGCGCCGGCGTGGCTGGAGCAACTTCGCCACCAGCCCCGTCCAGCCCGTCTGGTGCGACGCGCCGAGCCCGCGCCCGCTGTCGCCGTCGAAATACTCGTGAAACAGCAGCAGGTCGCGGAAGTGCGGGCCCTCCTGCATCTTCGCGCTCTCGCCGAACGCCGGGCGGTGCCCTCGTTCGTCGCGCTGAAACAGCCGGACGAGCCGGCGCGTGAGCTCCTCGGCGACGCCCTCCAAGGTGAGAAACTTGCCCGAGCCGATGGGGCATTCCACCTTGAAGTCGTCGCCGTAATCAGTGGTGAAACTTCTGCAGCGACTCGATCAGCAGAAAGTTCACCGGAAACCAGACCGGCCCGCGCCAGTTGCTGTTGCCCCCGAACATCCCCGAATCGGGCTCCGCCGGCAAATAGCGCACCGTCAGCACGTCGTGGCCCGCCTGGAACGCGAACGGTTGCTCGGCGTACGTGCGCGAGAGGGCGCGCACCCCGTGGTCCGACAGGAACTCGCTCTCGTCGAGCATGCGGCGCAGCAGACACTTCATGCGATGGCCGCGTAGCAACGACAGCAGCCGGCGCTCCCCCCGGCCGGGCTCCTGCCAGTGAGACACCAGTTGGCACAGTTCGGGGCGGTGCTTCAGCGCCCATTCGAGCCGTCGCGCAAAATTCGGCACCCGGGCCAGCAACTCGGGCTCCAGCGTCTCGACGGCGAAGAGGGGAATCAGCCCCACCATCGAGCGCACCTTCAGAGGCACCGCCCGGCCGTCGGGGAGGTTGAGGACGTCGTAGTAGAACTGGTCCTCCTCGTCCCAGAGGCCGACGCCGCCTCCGTCCCCGCCCACGTTGGTCATGGCCTTCGCGATTAGCAGGAAGTGCTCGAAGAACTTGGTGGCGACGTCCTCGTACACGGCGTTGTGCAGCGACAGCTCCAGGCTGATCCGCAGCAGGTTCAGACAATACATCGCCATCCAGGCGGTGCCGTCGGCCTGGTTGATGAAGCCGCCCGTCGGCAGCGGGGCGCTGCGGTCGAAGACGCCGATGTAGTCCAGCCCAAGGAAACCGCCCTGGAAGACGTTGCGGCCCTGGGCGTCCTTGCGATTCACCCACCAGGTGAAGTTGAGCAACAACTTGTGGAAGACGCGCTCCAGGAAGAAGACGTCGCCGCGGTCGGTGCGCCCGGGCTCGCGCGCGCGGCAGTGGTTGCGGTCGATCTGGAAGACGCGCCAGGCGGCCCAGGCGTGGACGGGCGGGTTGACGTCGCCGAAGTTCCACTCGTAGGCGGGGAGTTGGCCGTTGGGGTGCACGTACCACTCGCGCGTCAGCCGCACGAGCTGGTCCTTGGCAAACTCGGGATCGATCGTGGCCAGCGCGACGCAGTGGAACGCCAGGTCCCAGGCGGCGTACCACGGATACTCCCACTTGTCCGGCATCGAGATCACGTCGAAGTTGTAGAGGTGCTGCCAGTCGCCGTTGCGCCCGTGCAACCGGCCGGGCGGAGAGGGTGGCCCTCCAGGATCGCCCTTCAGCCAGGTCGCCACGTCGTACTGATAGAGCTGCTTGCTCCAGATCATTCCCGCCAGCGCCTGCCGCTGGATCGCCCGGTCATCCGCGCCCTCCAGCCCCGCTTGCAGCGCGGCGTAAAAGTCGTCTGCCTCGCGCTGTCGCGCGTTCAGCACCTCGTCAAAATCGAGGAAGGCCCCGGGGCGTGCCTCTTGGATCAGGCGCAACCGCACGCGAATGCTGCCCCCCGCGGGCACCAATCCCGGATAATTAAGCCCCACCTTGGTGCCGATGGGCTGAGGGCCCACGGCGGCGGCGACAGCGTGGACCAGATAGTCGTGGAAGGTGTCCTTGAAGGAGCCGTCTTGCTCGACGGCTTGGAGGCGGCGGACGTTGGTGTCGTTGTCGCAGAACAGCAGTTCGGGGGCGCCTTCGTAATGCAGAAAGCAATCGCCGAGCTCGGCGTGGGAGAGGGCCAGCAGGCCAGGGCCCGAAGCGCGAGCGCTGGGCCGGGGGGCGCCGGCCCCCCACGCCCAGGTGTTGCGGAACCACACCTGGGGCAGGAGGTGTAACGTCGCCTCGGCCGGCCCGCGGTTGTGGGCGGCGATCTGCCAGAGAACGTCGTCGGGCCCGGCCTTGGCGTACTCGACGAACACGTCGAAGTAGCGGTCGTCGTCGAAGATGCCCGTGTCGAGCAGCTCGTACTCGGGGTCGTTTCGAGTGCGGCGCCGGTTCTCTGCCACGAGCAGGTCGTAGGGAAACGCCCTTTGCGGATACTTGTAGAGCATTTTGAGGTAGGAGTGGGTCGGCGTGGCGTCGAGGTAGTAGTAGAGCTCCTTGACGTCCTCCCCGTGGTTGCCCTCGGCGTTCGTCAGCCCGAAGAGGCGCTCCTTCAGGATCGGATCGACGCCGTTCCACAGCGCCAGCGCCATGCACAAGCGGCCCTTGTGGTCGCAGAAACCGGCAAGCCCGTCCTCGCCCCAGCGGTAGGCTCGGCTGCGGGCGTGGTCGTGCGGCAGGTAGTTCCAGGCGTCGCCGTTGGCGCTGTAGTCCTCGCGGACGGTCCCCCACTGGCGCTCGCTCAGGTAAGGGCCCCACTTGCGCCACGGCTGCTTGCCGAGGCGGTCTTCTTCCAGCCGGCGCTGTTCTTCCGTCATCGCCACCTCGCCAACGGCTCGGTCCTCGTCCCGAAGGTTGATGCTGGGCCAGAAGGGCCCTCCGGGCAACACCGGCTGCGTTACCCGCGGCCCGGGGGCGCGGGCCGGCCATCGACGTAGGCCCCGCGAAAGCCGTGGCTGTGCAAGCGCTGACGCAGGTTGTGGCAGAGAAAAGGGACGAGCTCCTTGGCGCACTCGACGAGGTAGGGCAGCCCGCGCATCAGGGCGGAGGCGATGTCGGCGAGCGGGGCGGGGTACGCAAGCCCGACGGCATCGACGAGCGAGATTTCTTCCGCCAGTTGGTCCAGCGCGATCCGGGGCGGCATGGCGAGCTCCTTGGGCTGGCGCGGAGAGCGGACGCGAACGGGGCGTGCCGCTCAACCAACACCGATCGGTCGTGAAAAAGGGGAAAGCCTCGGGCGGTTGTCGAGGTGCGGCTCGTTCGCCCGACGTCACGATGCTAACCGGCGGCGGCCGGCCGTGCAACAGGTTGGGGCCCGTCACCCTGTCACATTCTGGAATCGCCGGGGCGCTGAGCCTCTTCGCGGCAGCGCCGATCAAGTTCTGTCGCCGATCGGCCGATCCCTATTTACAGGGCCGTGCGTGTACGGGCGCGGCCCGCCGGGGGACGACCGCGACATGAGTGAGACGCCATTCGGCCTGCGCCGCCGCGCTTTCCCGGCGACGCCGGACCAATCCTGTTACTACCCCGCCACCAGCCACGAACGCGCCCTGGCTCGTTTGCAGGAAGGGCTGGCCGATGGCGAGAGCGTCCTGCTGCTGACCGGGGCCCCCGGGACCGGCAAGACGCTCCTGTGCCATTGCCTGCTCGAACGACTCGACGCGGGCCCTTCCGCCTTCCTGACCAACAGCCACCTGCCCGATCGCGCCAGCCTGCTCCAGGCCATCCTCTTCGACCTGTCGCTGCCTCACGAGGGCCGCGGCGAACAGGAGATGCGCCTGGCGCTGACCAGCCATCTGCTGGAGACGTTCGCCGGCGGCGCGCGCACGGTGCTCCTGGTCGATGAGGCCCATCATCTGGGGCCCGACCTGCTGGAGGAGTTGCGGCTCCTGGGCAATCTGGAGGCGCGAGGAGAGCGGGCGGTGCAGGTGGTGCTGATCGGGCAACCCAGCCTGCGCGACACGCTGGCCCGGCCGGAGTTGGCCTCGCTGCGGCAGCGCCTGGCGACGCGGGCCACCCTCGAGCCCCTGGGCTTGGAGGAGGCCGCCGATTACCTCCTCCACCACCTGCGCCTCGCCGGGGCGCGCCCCGAGCGCGTCGTGGGGGAGGAAGCGCTCGAACTGCTGGCCCGCAACACAGAAGGGGTGCCGCGCCTGCTGAATCAGGCGGGGCATCGGGCCCTGGGGCTGGCGGCCGAGGCGGGGGCGGCGGAGGTCGATGCGGAGATCGCCCTTGAGGCGCTGGCGTCGCTCGGCCTGCCCGGCGAGATGAGCGCGGGCCCCGCCGGTGCCCTGCTGGTCGGCAGCGAGAAGGAGGGGGCCGGCGAGATCGAGGAGGAGGGGGAGTGCCGGCTGTTCGTGGCGAAGCCTCGGACGGCGTGACAACGGCGTGGGACGGGAGTAAGGCGGCGGACCAGGCTTGGGATGAGGTGAGCGAATGGGCCGGACCTTTGAAGTGCTCCTGAAGCAGGCGAACGTGCCGGAAGGCCCGATCGCGCCGAAGAGCCCCCTCGCTGCCCTGGCGGCCTTGCCGACCGCTCCCGCTCCGCCGAAGGAGGAGGGCGCCGAGGAGGAAGAAGTGCCGTTCATCGAGATCGGCCCGCACCGCAGCATGGAGGCCTCGGCCTCCGTGCTGGCGACCGCTCCGCCGGCCCGGCCCGCTCCCGCCCCAAAGGCGGAGGAGCCCCCCCGGGCGCCTTCTGTCTCGCTGCGCCCCGCCGAGGTGTCGCCCGCGCGCAGCGTCGCGTTCCGTCCACTCGCCGAGCGTCAGCCGCGCTTCCCCGCGGAGTTGGTCGCCTACCACTCGCCCGGCCAGCCCGTCGCCGAGCCCTACCGCGAGCTGCTGGCCGCGCTGCTGCCGGCGGCCGGGACCAGGGCCGGGACGCCAGCGCTCCTCTTCAGCGGGGCCGCGGCGGGGGTGGGCGCGACGACGGTGCTGCTCAACGTGGCCATCACGGCGGCGCAGCAGGGCCAGCGCGTGGTGGTCGTGGACGCCAACTTGCGCGCCCCGGCGATCGCCGATCGGTTGGGGCTGGAGCGCCGGCCCGGCTTGCGCGACCTGCTGGCGGGTAGCGCGACGATCGGGCAGGCGCTCCAGCAGACCGAGCAAGCGGGGCTGCTGGCGCTGACGGCAGGGGAGCACCGGGCCCCTGGTCCCGAGGTCGAGCCGGTGCGCTCGCTGCTGCGGCTGTTGCGCTTGCGCTTCGACCTGGTGCTAGTCGATGGGCCGGCCTGGGACGGTCGTCCCGACGTGATCGCCGCCGGCGCGGCCTGCGATGCCGTGTACCTGGTGGTCGCGCAAAACGATGCCGACGCCCCGGCCATGCAGGGGCTCCAGCGCCAGGTTCGCGAGCAGGGCGGGTGCCTGGCGGGGTGCGTCCTCACGAACCGGGGGTAACCGACTCACCCGCAGTGGTGGCCCAGCTCGTCGAGCCCCATCCTGTAGCTTGTTAAGGCGAGTGGCAGGAAGCAGCGCCCCCGTAGGACGGCTCTCCTGAGCCGTCCCACAGCAAACCGAGTCTTGCCGCTCGCCTAACGATCTGGGCTTTCTGCCCGTCGATGGGGTCGAGCTCGTCGTCGGTCAACGCGCCCCAGTGTTCCTTGACCATCCCTTGAGTTGTTTCCACTGGCCCTTCATCGTTTCCCCGGTCATGTCCGCTCTCCTTGGCGTGCGGGGGCGCCCACCTCGCTGTTCGAGACAATGGTCATTTGCCCCGGAGCTTATCTTCCAAAGCACGGGCTTGTTTGACGCGTTCGCGCAGGGCCGGCATGGCGTCGCGGGCGAAGTCGCGTAGGGCGGCGTTGGTCCCGCTCTTCACTTGCCCGGCATACCGTTTGATGCAGCGATCGTGGTCCTCGATCATCTGGCGCACGAAGGCGTGGTCGAAGTCCTTGCCGTCTAAGAGGCTGTCTCCAAAGATTCAGCCTGGGAAACTAGGAAACGCGGCGGCGGTAGCCGAAGTCTGAACCCTTACCGGATGGTTTTAGTCTGTTGAGCAGGAGGTGGATGGCGCTCACCTGAATCATGGCCTCGCTGGATTGG
>JBBSEZ010000263.1:0-14091 GCA_038239195.1 Gemmatales bacterium | reverse complement strand
CAGGTTCCCCGCCGCACAAGCCGAAATCGCCCCGCCCCCAAGGTAACAGCCTTGGGAGGTCCGCTAACGCTTTGTCCCAGAATCTGCGAAAGTTCAGAAAGAGGAGGTCGAGAAAATGGGCCAGATGATCGGGCAGACCTGGGAGGAAGAAATGATGGAGCGTGTCCGAAACGAGGGGTTGAATACCGCCCGCCGCTATCTGCGTGCCATCCTCGAGCGGCGGTTCGGCCCACTCCCTGCGGAGTTGCTCCAGCGCATCGACTCCGCGCAGGACGTCGAGCGCTTGAG
Source organism: Gemmatales bacterium (assembly GCA_038239195.1). GTDB lineage: Bacteria > Planctomycetota > Planctomycetia > Gemmatales > Gemmataceae > JBBSEZ01. The sequence goes on along the minus strand of JBBSEZ010000263.1, from coordinate 13,803 downwards.
CGACTGCGTGCTCCAGGCGGTGAGCATCAACGCTCCGAGCGAACTGCAACTGTGAGGCAGGAGGCGCCGGGCGATGGATCGCTCGGCCCCCTCGGTCAATCCTCGCTCTCCTCCAGCCCGTAGACGCGCACCGCATTGTCGTGGAACAGCTTGCGCTGCTGCCCTGCCGGCCGGTCGCGCACGATCGCCTTCAGCGCGCTCACCCACTGCGCGAACGTGGCCGCCAGCGTGCAGACGGGCCAGTCGCCGCCGAACATCACGCGGTCGGGGCCGAACGTGTCGAGCACGTGCCGAACGATCGGCGCCAGGTCCTCGGCCGCCCACTTCTTCGGGGCCGACGCCACGATGCCCGACACCTTGCACACCACGCCCTTGCGCTTCGCCACGGCCTCCAGGTCCTTCTTCCAGCGCGAATGGTCCTTGATCTTCACGTCGGGGTTGCCGCAGTGGTCGAGGATGAAGCGCGTGTCGGGGCAGGCGTCGATCAGCTTGGCGGCGTCGGGCAGTTCTCCCGAGCGCAGGCACAGGTCGAAGCTCAGGTCGCGCTCGCCCAGCCAGCGCACGCCACGGATGAAGTCCTTGTGGAGGCAGAACCCGGCCGGGGTGCCCGCGCCGTGCAACACCTGTCGCACGCCCTTGATGAAGGGGCTGCCCTTGAAGCGATCCAGATACTTCGCGAAGTCGGCGCTCGCTGGCCGGCCGGAGATCACCGCCGCCGCCATGACGTTGTCGGGCCTCCGGCACAGGTCGATGACGTACTCGGCTTCGGCGACCTGCTGGGCCGGATCGACGTCCACCTCCATGTACACCGTCTGCACGACGTTCAGCCCCGCGGTGGCGGCCTCGTAGTCGCGGAGCACGTAATTGCGGGCCAGCGGCGAGCCCTTCTCGACCCAGGGCAGGCGGAACTTTTTCAGGTCCCAGAGGTGCTGGTGCGTGTCGACGATCGGAAGCGCCTCGGCGGTCGGCGCGGCCTCGACGGCAGGCAACGCAGCGAGGGCGGACGCTGTCGCGACGGCCCGCTTCAAAAATTGGCGACGGGGGAGGTGCGTCATGGTCGATTGTCTCCGGGCCCGGAACGAGGTTGGCTGGCATTGTAGCCGACTCGACCGCGCGCGATAATCTTTTCCTGTGGAAGGGCACACCTTGCCCCAACGTCCCGTGCGAGCCCCAACGGATGCAACCCCCACTCCCGCCCGTCGAGATCGCCCGCCAACTCGTCGGGCTGCGCCACGCCCCGCAGGCGAGCGCGACGCTGGCGCGGAGCATCTACGATACGCTGTTGCGCGAATCGCCCCGCTTGCTCCGGGGCAACTTCTCGTGCATCGCCTCCGCCGACCTGGCCCGGCTCTTCGATCTCTACGACGAGCACCTGTTCGCCGGGCGCGTGCAGCAACTCTTGCAGGCCGTCGCGTCCCCACTGTCGTTTCAGCTCTCGGCCCGCCTGACGCGCTCCGCCGGCACGACCAAGCGCTTCGTACCGCGCGGCCTTGCTCCGGCAGGCGCCGCCGCCTCCGCCGCGCGCTACGAGATCGCCATCTCGACCACGCTGCTCTTCCAGACCTTTCAGGACGTGGAACGGACCATCCGCGTCAACGGCCTGGTCTGTCACGATCGCCTCGAAGCGCTCCAGCGCATCTTCGAGCACGAGGTGCTCCACCTGATCGAGATGCTCGTCTGGGGCCGTTCGAGCTGCTCGGCGGCCAACTTCAAGGCGCTGGCCTGGAACTACTTTGGCCACACCGAGACGAGCCACGACCTCATCACCCAGCAGGAGCGCGCCCACGCCAAGTTCGACATGCGCGTGGGCGACCGCGTCGGCTTCGAGTTCGAGGGGAAGCGCTACAAAGGCATGCTCAACCGCATCACCAAGCGGGCCACCGTTCTGGTCGAGAGCGCCGACGGGACCATCTACACCGACGGCAAGAGCTACCGCAAGTTTTACGTGCCGCTGGCGCTGCTGGAGAAAATCACCTGAAGCAGCTCCTCAATGCCGGAAGTGCCGCACCCCCGTGAAGACCATCGCCAGCCCCTTCTCGTCGCACGCCGCGATCGAGTCGGCGTCGCGCATCGACCCGCCCGGCTGCACGATGGCGGTCACTCCCAGTCGGGCCGCATCGTAGACGTTGTCGTTGAACGGGAAGAAGGCGTCCGACGCCAGCACCGACCCGCGCGCCCGCTCCCCGGCCTTGCGCCCGGCCACGTGAACGGAATCGACGCGGCTCATCTGCCCCGCGCCGACGCCCACCACCATGCCCCCGCTCGCCAGCACGATCCCGTTGGACTTGACGTGCTTGCACACCAGCCAGCCAAAGCGCAGGTCGGCCATCTCCTGCGCCGTCGGCGCGCGCTGCGTCACCACCTTTGCCAGGGCGAAATCTTCCCCGCCCACGTCGCGCCCCTGCACCAGGAGCCCGCCGTCGATGCGCCGGAAGTCGAGCCCCGTCTTGGAGCACCGCGCCTCCAGGGGCCCCGTGCGCAGCAGGCGCACGCTCTTCTTCCAGGTCGGGCGCGTCGTCAGCACCTGGAACGCCTCCGGGCTGTAATCGGGGGCGACGATGCACTCGACGAAGCGGTTCGGCTCCGTGATCTGCATGGCCGTCGCCTCGTCCACCAGCCGGTTGAAGCCCAGCACCCCACCATAGGCGCTCAGTGGGTCGCCTTCGTAAGCCTTGCGGAAGGCGGCCTCCAGCGTCGCCCCGAGGGCACAGCCACACGGGTTGTTGTGTTTGATGACCACCGCGGCCGGCTCGCCGAACTCGCGGACGAGGTTGAGCGCGCTGTCGAGGTCCAGCAAGTTATTGTACGACAGCTCCTTGCCGTGCAGCACGGCAGCGCTGGCGACGCTCCCCGGCGGAGGGGCCGGCTCGACGTAGAACGCCCCCACCTGGTGCGGGTTCTCGCCGTAGCGGAGCAGCGCCCGCCGCTCGAAGCCGAGCTCCAGTCGCGCCGGCAACGACTCGGCGCCCTCGCGGCCGGCGAAGTAGGCGCTGATGGCCCGGTCGTAGGAGGCCGTGCGTGCGTACGCCGCCCCGGCAAGGCGCTCCCGCGTGGCCAGGGTCAGGGCGCCGTTGTAGACGCGCAACTCGTCGAGCACGGCCGTGTACTGATCGGGGCCCGTCACGACGGCGACGTCGGCGTAGTTCTTGGCCGCCGAGCGCACCATCGAGGGCCCGCCGATGTCGATGTTCTCGATGGCCTCGGCGTGCGTGCTCGTCGCCCGGGCCACCGTCGTCTCGAACGGGTAGAGGTTGACCACGACGAGGTCGATGGGCTCGATGTTGTGGGCCTGGAGAGTTTGCGCGTGGTCGGCGTTGTCGCGAACGGCGAGGATCCCGCCGTGGATGCGCGGGTGGAGCGTCTTGACCCGGCCGTCGAGCATCTCGGGGAACCCGGTCACGTCGGCCACGTCGCGCACCGCCAGCCCCCCCTCGGCCAGCGCCTTCCGCGTCCCGCCCGTGGAGATGAGATCGACGCCGAACGCGGCCAGCCCGCGCGCGAAATCGAGCAGGTTCGTCTTGTCGCTCACGCTGAGGAGAGCGCGGCGGACGGTGCGCAGTTGCATGGAGAGGTCCTCTCGTACGCGGCACGGGCCATGCCCTCATCCTCGCGAATCGCGTGGGGCCGTCAAGGTGGGCGATCCCTCACCCCCCAACCCCCTCTCCCAAGGAGGGAGAGGGGGGGCCAGATAGGTCGTGCGACCCGCTCTCGGGACCGTCCGCGTTTCCTCTCCCCCTCTCCCGTTCTGGGAGAGGGGGTTGGGGGGTGATGGATGACGCAGCGCCCTCCCGCGGCCCGATCTGGAGCACCCGCCCGCGCCGCCGCGCGTGAGTGCCTCCCGGCAGGTCGTGCGCCCCGCTCTCCGCCTGCGCCAGCTCCGCCAGCCGCTCCCAGGTTGCGTACACCATCGCCCCCACCGGCCAGCCCTCGCGCTGCCACAACAGGCGCAGCGCCGAGCGCACCTGCGGGGGCGACGCGGCCTGCAGACGAACCGCGTCCAGCACCACCAGCGCTCCCGCGCGCGGCAACTCGGCCTCGCGCAGCAAGAGCGCACCGGCTTCTTCCTCGGCGGACCAGGCATCGCGTGCCTGTTCCGCCAGGCGCGCGAGCACCTCGGCGACGCGCGGGTTGTAGCGCTCGGCCAGGTGAGGCAGCAGTTCGTGCCGGATGCGGTTGCGCGTGCGGGCCAGGTCGGCGTTGGAGGGGTCATGGCGATAGGGTTGGCCCAGCGCGCCCAGGTAGGCCAGCACGTCCGCGCGCGGGACGGACAGCAACGGCCGCACGAGCTCGACACCGGCGGCCAGTTCGCGGCGCGGGGCGATGCCGCGCAGGCCCGCCAGCCCCGTGCCGCGCAGCAAGCGATGCAGCACCGTCTCGGCCTGGTCGCTCGCCGTGTGGCCGGTCGCCACCCAGCCCAGGCCGTGAGCGCCTGCCACCTCGGCCAGCCAGCGATAGCGCACCTCGCGCGCCACCGCCTCGAGGTTGCCGCCCTCCGCGCGCGCCTGCTGCCCGACGTCGATGCGCTGGCACGCCACCCGAAGGTTGGCCTCCCCGCTCGCGACTAGCCCTGCATGAAGCGCGACGACGAACGCCTCGTCGGCGTCGCTCTCGGCGCCGCGCAGTTGATGGTTGAGGTGGGCCAGCACCAACAGCACGCCCGGGCCCGGGCGCGCCGCCAACGCGGCGCGCGCCAGCGCCACGCTGTCCGGGCCGCCCGAGACGGCCAGCACCCCGCCCGAGGGCGCCCTGGGGGGGAACAGACAGGCTCGCACTCGTTCGATCAACCGCGCCACAACGTCCACGGGGCCCTCCGCTTTCTAGAATCCTCACGAGACGGGAAGGAAGTACAATCGTGACAATGTAGCCCGCCGCTCCGCGGCGGGGCCCCGCGACGGAGTCGCGGGCTACATTGACTCCTCCCGATTTCCCTCGCCCCAGGTCAGGCATGGCAGACCACCCAACCTCCTCCCGACTGCCTCCTCCCCTTCAGGCGCTGCTCTCCCCGCGCGGCCGCTGGGTCGTCGCCTGGCTGACGGCGCTGGTCGCCACCGTCATCGCCGTCGTCTCCTCCTGGACGTGGGGCAGCCTGAGCACGCGCCGCGACGGCAATCATGGACATAAGGAGATCGACTTCGGCGGCCAGTGGGTGATGGCGCGCATGATCGTCGAGGGGCACGGCGCCCACCTCTACGACCGCAATCGCGTACGCGAGGTTCTCGAAAAGGGCTATCCCCGCGGCAACGAAGACCCCAAAGAAGAGACCACCGACGCCGAGGACCTGCTCGGCGCCATGAGCGACCTCGACACGCCCGCCGCCTCCGCCGTCACCGGCTCGTTCGTCGCCCCCCTCGCCGCCCGCGATTCGCTCGGCGCAGCCGCGTTCCTGGCCGCCGGGCATCACCACTGGACCGACGAGCGGATCGCGTCCGTCACCCGAACGCCGCGCGGCGGGGCCCTCTACCCTCCGACGCAGGCCGTCCTGTTCGCCCCGCTCGCCTGCCTGCCGCCCCAGCCCGCCTACCGCGCCATGCAGCTCCTCGGGCTGCTGCTGACGTTCGCGGCGGCCTGGGCCCTCGCCCGGCTCAGCGAGGGCCGCGTCTGGTGGCCGGTCGCCATCACCGCCCTCATGATGTTCCCCGGCTACGGCGGATCGCTCAACATCGGCCAGAACTCCATGCTTAGCCTGGCGCTGTTGATCTTCGGCTGGTGGGCATTCGCCAACGATCGCGACGCCCTCGGCGGCGCGTGCTGGGGCCTGCTGGCCTTCAAGCCGGTCTGGGCCGTCGCCTTCTTCCCGGTCCTCCTGCTCACGCGCCGCTGGCGGGCGGCCGCGGCCATGGCGCTGACCGGCGGCGGGCTTGCCCTCCTGACGCTACCCGTCGTCGGCTGGCACTCCTGGATGGATTGGCGGGAGATCGGGAAGGACGCGACCAAAGGCTATGCGTACTACAAGAACTGGGTCTTTCTGAGCCGCGATCTGGTCGGCATCCCCCGCCGCTATCTCCTCGACTTCGATGAATACGTCTCCCGCAACCCCGAGGCCTGGCTGCCCACTCTGATCGGCCGGGCCATGCAAATCGGCGCCCTCCTCTGTGCGCTGATCCTCTCGTTCCTTCGTCCCACGGAGATGCGGGCCCTGCGCGGCCCCGGCCCCGCCTTCGCGCTGCTGAGCGGGTGGCTGAGCTGCTTCCACTTCATGTACTACGACGTCCTGCTGGCTGCCCTGCCCGTCTACCTTCTCTTCATGGCCCCCGCGCGCTACTTCGCGGTGCGCTTCTGGCCGTCTCCGCCACCTCCCGAAGAGGTGCCTTATTACTGCCCCTCCCTCGACGCCCCGCTGCCCCCTCTGCCGCGACTCGCGCAAGGCGGCCCCTACGCGGTCGTCAACCCGCTCCCGCCGACAGTCCTGACGCTGATCTGCGTCCTCCCCCAGTTGGCGGCGCTGGTGACGGGGAAGTGGGAGTTTCCGCCGTTCGACACCTACGGGCTGCTGGTGCTGTGGGGCTGGAGCGGCTGGCACGTCCTGCGGCGCTCGTGGCACGAGCCGTAGAGGCGATCGTCCTATCCCGGGCCCACCAACTCCGCGAGCGCCGCCCCCACGTCCGGCGCCCGCATCAGCGCCTCGCCGACCAGCACGGCGCGCACGCCCGCCTCCCGCAAGCGCGCCAGGTCGGCCCGGTCGCGGATGCCGCTCTCGCTCACCAGACATACGTCTGCGGGCATCGCCCCGGCCAGTTCCAGCGTATGTTCGAGGCGCACCTGGAAGGTGCGCAGGTCGCGGTTGTTGACGCCGATGAGCCGCGCCCCGGCGTCGAGCACGCGCGGCAGGTTGTCGCGGTCGTAGAGCTCCACCAGCGCTTGCAAACCGAGCTCGCCGGCCTGGCGCAGCAGCCGCGGCAGGGGCTCGCCGGGCAGCACCTCGGCGATCAGGAGCACGGCGTCGGCCCCCGCCACGCGAGCTTCGAGGAGCTGGTAGCGATCGACGAGAAAGTCCTTGCGCAGGAGGGGAAGGGACACGGCGGCGCGGATCGCCGAGAGATAGCTCAAATGGCCCTGAAACGACGGCGCGTCGGTGAGCACGCTGATGCAGTCGGCGCCGTGCCGGGCGTAGGAGCGGGCGATGGCGACGGGGTCGAAGTCGGCGCGGATCACGCCGGCCGAGGGGGACGCCTTCTTGACCTCGGCGATGACGCGCACTTCCGGGCCGCGCTCGAGGGCGGCGCGGAAGTCGCGCGCCGGCGGCATGTCGCGCGCGCGGCGCTCCAGTTCGGCCTCGGGGACCAGCCGCCGGGCGTCGGCGATCTCTTGCCACTTGTAGGCGACGATGCGATCCAGGATGCTACTCATGCGCTCCCCCCCGTCGGGCGCCCGGCTCGCCTCGCCGGGGCCGCGACGTTGCGGTAGGATACCACACGGACAATCGCGACGGGGAGGGCAGGATGGACCGAGAGGGCCTGGCAAGCGAGACCAACCGCGAAAGCTCCCCCGCGCTCGCGCCGCCCCCCAGCCACGTCCTCTTCGGCTGGCCAGCGCCCGTACACTGGTCGGCCGCCCAAATCCTCCTCATCGTGTTCCTCGCCCCCGTGTGGTTCAGCCTGTGTCACGAGGCCTTCCACGCGCTGGGCATCTACCGCGCCCTCTACGGCCCCGAGCTCGTGGCCTTGGCCCGCGACACCAGCCCCGGCGTCAACGTCGAGGCGCGCCAGCTCGCCCAGTTGCGACTCGTGCTGTGGGCCGGGCCACCGACGTTTCTCCTCCAACTGGGCAGCACGCTCCTCGTCCTGTACGTCCTGAGTGGGACGCGGCCCCGCGAGGTGGGCCTGTCCCGCCACCGGCTCGGGACGAACCTCCTGGCCGGGGCGCTGGCGGCGCTGGCGCTCACGCCGGGCGTCTACGGGCTCAACGCCCTCGTCGTCCTTCTCCACGGCGACAGCGCGATTCAGGAGCACAGTTTCACGCGGCTCGGGCAGGTCCGCCTCGCGCCCAGCGAGTGGGCCCTCTTCGTCTTCGCCGCCGTCATCGCGGCCCCGGTCTGGGAAGAGCTCCTCGTTCGCGGCATCCTGCAACCCTGGTTCGCCACGCGGCGCTGGGGCGCCCACCTGGCGATGGCCCTCGCCTTCGGCATCGCCCTGGTCACGCGGGCCGACGTCATCCGCGCCGCCTTCGACCGGAGCGCGGCGGCCGTGATCCGCGAGTGCGTCCCGGCCCTGTGCGTGCTCGGTCTGGTGCCGGTCTATCTGCTCGTCTGCTGGCGCGCCCGTTCGTCCGTCGGGCCCACCCTGTTCGCCACGGCGGTGCTGTTCGGCTGGGCCCATGCCCGCGTCTGGCCCTCGCCGGTGCCCCTCGTGCTGCTAGGCCTCGGCCTTGGCTACCTGGCGTATCGCACCCAAAGCATCGTCGGGCCCATCGTGCTACACGCCCTGTTCAACGCCACCGCCTGCGCGGCGCTGATCGTGAAGGTGGTTCTGCAATCGCCGCCGGACTGACAATCGTCCGGCCTGGTCCTTGGCGCCGCCCCGCCACCTCGTCACACTGACACCATCGCCCGAGGACCGTGGGGGAACATCCATGACGAGATGGGGATGGGGAGCGCTGGCCCTGCCGGCCCTCGTACTGGGCTGCGCCGCGCCGGAGCCGCCCGCGCCGGCGGAGAAAGCGATTCCGGTCGTGCGCAAGGCGGAGTGCCGGTGGGCGACCGACCGCATCCGGCTCGACGGCATCCTCGACGAGGTCGCCTGGGACAACGCCCAGCCGCTGCGCGACTTCGCCATCTTCTGGCAGAAGCGCAAGGCTCGCACCGCCACGACGGCCCGCCTCCTCTGGGACCGGAACTATCTCTATTTCTGTGCCGACATGGAGGACGCCGATCTCTTCGCCACCGTCAAGGATCGCAATGGGATGACGTGGGCCGACGACGTCTTCGAGTTGTTCTTCAAGCCCGAGGCCGACAAGCTCGCCTATTACGAGTTCCAGGTGAACGCCGCCAACACGCAGCTCGAGCTGTTCCTGCCCTCGCGCGGCGCCGGCGGTTACCACCGTTTCGCGCCGCTGACCAAGCTGGGCATGGAGTCGGCCGTACGGCTGCAAGGCACGCTCAACAAGTGGGACGACAAGGACCGGGGCTGGATCGTGGAGGGCCGCATCCCCTGGTCGGCGTTCAAGGCGACCGGCGGGCGGCCCAGGGCGGGCGAAAAGTGGCGCTTCGCCCTTTGCCGCTACGATTACTCCGTGACGCTCGACCACCCCGAACTGTCGTCGAGCGCCCCGCTCACGCAGCCCGATTTCCACCGCTACGAGGACTACGGCGAGCTGACCTTCGTCGGGCCGAAGGAGTAGCCCGCTCTTGCCGGCCTCGCCCTCGGGCCGGCATAATGGCGAGGGGAAGGTGGAACGGTCTCTTGGTAGGACGGCTCTCCCGAGCCGTCCGGACGGCTCGGGAGGGCCGTCCTACAGGGATGGTTTTTCCCTGCCCCGCGCCTCATGGGCGGACGAAGCGATTTCGGCCCGACTCCCGACCAGGACGCATCATGTCAGATACTTCTCCCATGCCGCCCCAGGAGCCGACGCACGTGGGCGCCGACTCACCCGCTACGCAGGAAGGGGCCGGCCCGACCCAGGGGCTGTCCGCCGCGACGCCCTGGACAAGTGCCCCCTCCCTGCCCTGCGGGTGGGAGCATGTGCGCGTGCCCGGCTACGTGGTCCTCGGCGAGGTGGGGCGCGGCGGCATGGGCGTCGTGTACAAGGCGCGCCACCTGGCGCTGAACCGCCTCGTGGCGCTGAAGATGATCCTGCATGCCGAGTACGCCGACGCCGACCAGATCGAGCGCTTCCGCACCGAGGCCGAGGCCGTGGCGCGCATCCAACACCCGCACATCGTCCAGGTTTACGACATCGGCGAGCACAAGGGCGTATTGTACTTCTCCCTCGAGCTCTGTCCCGGCGGGTCGTTGGCCGATCGGCTCAAGGGCCCGCCGGCCTCGCGGCACAGGCCGGACGAGGCGGCGCGCCTCGTGCAAGCGCTGGCGCGGGCGGTGCAGGCGGCCCACGAAGCGCGGGTGGTCCACCGCGACCTGAAGCCGGCCAACGTCCTGCTCGCGGCCGACGGTACGCCCAAGATCACCGACTTCGGCCTCGCCAAGAAGCTCGACGAACAAGGCCGCACGCAGTCCGGCGCCATCCTGGGCACGCCCAGCTACATGGCCCCCGAACAGGCGCTCGGCAAGATCGACACGGTCGGGCCCGCGGCGGACACTTATGCGCTCGGCGCCATCCTCTACGAACTGCTCACCGGCAGGCCGCCCTTCGTCGCCGATACCCTGCTCGGGACGCTCGAACAGGTGCGCTTCCAGGCCCCGCCAGCGGTCCGCGCTCTCCGGCCGAACTGCCCGCGCGACCTGGAGACAATCTGTCTGAAATGTCTGGAAAAGGTGCCTGGCCGACGCTACGCCAGCGCCGCCGCCCTGGCCGACGACCTGGGCCGCTTCCTGGCGGGCGAACTGGTGCTGGCCCGGCGGGCAAGCGTCGCCGCCCGGCTGGGGCGGCGGGCCCGCCGCTGGGGACCGCGCGTTCTCCCGGCCGCGATCCTGCTGCTGGCGCTCGGCCTGGTGGGGTGGCACTATTCGCGACCGGCGCCGGTCGCGCCTGCCCCGGACGGGCCGCCCGCGCCGGTCGTGCCCGCGCCGACCGAGGGGCCGCGCCTCGCCATCGTGGCCCGAGAGAGCGCCGGCGATGCTGCGTTGACCGTCGTCGCCAAGGGCGGCCCCAAGGAGGGCCAGCAGATCGAGCAGGTCTACCTCTGGATCAACGACCACCGCTATCAGGGATGGGACACCGCCGGCCAGGAGTTGTCGCAGGAGGTCGTCGTCCCGGCCGCCCGGCTGCGCAGCGGCGCCAACCAGCTCACGCTCCAGGCCTGCACGCGCGCCGGGACCTGGATCGAGGAGCAGGCCCTGGTCCGCGGCCCGCAGCGAACGGGGGCCCCCACCCTCCACGCGCTGCTTGTGGGGGTCAACGACTACAGCCTATCGCGGCAAGGGTCGCCCGCGACGAGCCAGCTCTCCGACCTCCGGTTTACCGTCGCCGATGGCAGGGCGCTGGAGCAGGCCCTCCGGCAGCAAAAGGGCCCCCTATACGGCAACGTGGTCACGCGCCCGTTGCTCGACCGCGAAGCCACCCGGCGCAACATCCTCGCGGCGCTGCGCGAGGTAGGGGCCCGGGCTGCCCCCGACGACCGGCTGGTGCTGTACCTGGGAGGGACCGGCGTCACCGTCCAGGAGCGAAACCGCAACAACTTCACGTTCTGCTGCGCCGACTACGTGGCCGATCGTCGGGCCGAGACGGGCCTGAGCGCCGCCGACGTCTACGAGGCCCTGGAAGGGATCGGTTGCTTCAAGTGCGTGCTGCTCGATGCCTGCCAGTCCGGCGGGATGATCCAACACCTGCCGGCCACGCCCCTGCCACGCGGGCAGGGCCCCTCCGTGCTGGCGTCTTGCGCCAAGGACCAGTACTGCGTGGAGCTGGAACAACTGGGCCACGGGCTGTTCACGCAGGCCCTCCTCGAGGCGCTGGGGGCCGGGCTGGAAAAGGCCGACCGGAACAACGATGGCCTCCTCGACCTGGCCGAACTGTTCGCCTACGCACAGGAGCGCTCCATCGAGTTGAACAAGCAGTACAAGGTGACCGCTAGCCAGACGCCGCTCAAGTTCCTGCCCGGGGAGCAGCGCTGGCCCCTGATCGCCCGCCCGCGGCCCGCGCCTTAAAGTCGGCCCAGCCCCACCCGGCGCTTCGTTCGGCCCCGGCCCCCCGACGTCAATCTGCTTGCCAGGTTCCCCCGGGCTCGTTTAAGATGGCCAGAGCGGGGGAGCGTTCGTGCCGGAACGCAGGGCCTACCAACACGTCACGGCCCGGCGCTCGACCAGGAGCCGCCCCGCGGGAGTTTCATCATGCCTGTCACGCTGAACTGTTCTGGCTGCAAGTCCTCGCTGCGCGTGCGCGACGACCTGGCCGGGAAAAAAGTGAAGTGCCCCCGCTGCGCTCACCTTATCCTGGTGCCCGCCAACGACGAGGACGTCACCGAAGTCCTCAACCCGCCCGACGCGGGCATCACCGAAGTCAGGCCCACCGAGAAGGCCCGCAAGAGGCCCGTCCGCGACGAGGACGAGGACGACCCCGACGAGCGCGTGGCCTCCGTCAAGCCAAAGGCCAAGACCAAGAAGGGCAAGGCCGCGCGCCGCCGCGACGAGGACGAGGAAGAGGGGCCGCAGTACGAGCCCTGTCCGAGCTGCGGCGCTGAGGGGGCCACGCGCGTGGCCTGGACGCCGTGGGGCAGTTTCTACGGCCCGGCCATGTTTACGCACGTCAAATGTCCCGATTGCGGCAATTGCTACAACGGCAAAACCGGTCGGTCGAACATCATCCCGATCATCATTTTCGTCGCCGTCCCCCTGCTGGGCATCCTCGGCATCCTCGGCGGGCTGCTCTACGTCGTCATGGGCAAGGGCTATTTTTGATCAACCCAGCAGCCCCGCGGCCCGCGCCGTCGATTCGATCTCGACGGCGTGGACCGAGCGCCCCTGCTCGTCGCGCAGCCCCGGGAAGAAATCGCCGAAGGCGTTCACCTCCAGCACGTAGTCGCGCAGATAGCCGCTCTCGAAAAGTAGATCGACGCCGACCATCGCCGCGTCGAACTGCCGCGCCGCCTCGACGCAGTGGTCGAGCCCGTCGAGCCAGGCGCGCGCGGGGATCGCCGCCCGGCAGCGCTCCGGGGCCCCGCGCTGGCCGCCGAGGTGCAGGTTGGTCATCGGCAGCCCGCTCAGGCGGAACACGACGTGCGCGACCTGACCGTGGATCACCACCACGCGCACGTCGAAGTTCTGTCCGTCGATCTGCGCCATGCGAATGCCTCGCTGCACGCAGGCCCCTTCTTCCAGCAAGAACGCCAGCACCGCTCGAAGGTCGTCGCCGGCGTACCGGCGCAGCCGCCGGGTGCTGAAGAAGCCGTCGCCCAGGCGGACGACGGAACTGATCGCCCACGGCACTTCCTCGCAGGCATGCGTCACCGCGATCGCCGAGGCCGACGAGCCGGTGTTGAGCTTCACGTAAGCGCTGGGAAAGCGCTCTCGGCGCAGTGCGTCGAGCAGCTCGTCCGCCGTGGCGGGAGCGGGGACGGAGGGCGGGACGGGCACGCCCGCCGCCGCCAGGCGCGCCGAGGTGGCGTTCTTGTCGAACATCTCGGCGATGGCCAGGGGGCAGGAGGTGGGGCGCAGGTGGGGGCGCCGGTCGAAGCTGGCGCGCAGCCCGTACAGCACGCGGCGGAAGCCGGCGTAGAGTAGCCCCGGGCGGACGAGCCGGCCCTTTTCGTAGGGCAGCGCCAGCCAGTCGGTCGAGCCGTCGCCCGCCTCCCGGGCGCCGGCCTGCAAAAGCAGCCGGGCCACGTCCCAGTCGCGCCCGGGAGACTCCAGGCGCACGACAGCAGGGCGGTCGAAGCCCGGGAGCCCGTCGAGGTTGCCGTCGCGCACCACGACCTCGCGCCAGGGGACGACCTCGACCTCGGCCCGCGTGCCGCGCGCCTCCCAGAACGCGGCCAGTTCCGGCGCGTAGGCCTCCCAGCGCTTGCTGTCCGGGTTGGCGAGGGCGACGTAGCGGGGCGAGGTCATGGTGAGTGCGCCCTCGGTTGGCTGCGGCGAAAGGATGAAGTCAGAGGCTGGCGAGCGGCGCGGCTGCGAGCCCGCCGGTGCATTGCGCCGGCATCGTGTGGGTGGCAAGGGCCACCCACGCCCGGATAGGGCTCGCAGCCGCGCCGCT
>JBBSEZ010000262.1:0-14187 GCA_038239195.1 Gemmatales bacterium | reverse complement strand
CTGCGGCTTCCACAACTCATAGCGCCAGTGCGGCTCGAGGAACGGCGGATACGCCATGTAGGCCGGCGGCTTCTGGTACGGCAGGCCCGGCTTCTCCGGCCAGGCGGGGCCCTGCGTCGGCCAGTAGTTGTGCGGGAAGTAGTAGTAGGGGTAGTAGAAGTAACGATCCAGGGGCTGCGTCTGCTGCTGCTGCGCCTGCGCGGGGGCAGCCGCCCCCAGCCACAGGGCCATCCCCATCAGCCCGGCCAACAGGCCCAGGCGCGTCCGTCGGTTCATCGCGTGACCTCCTTGTGCGTGGGGGGCGCAACGGCCCCGACCTCTCCTCTCCTTCACTCTACCCGCCGAACCGCCCGCGTGCGGGACGAATCGGGCCCGTTCGCGTATAAAACCTCCGAGGACGTTCGGCCGATGCGGCCCGGGCAAAAGGGCGGGGAACTGCGCGTTCCGCCGGGCCGCTCGCGCGCGAAAGCGGAGGAGGCAATGGATTCGCTGGAGGTGTACGACAACCCGCTCGTGGCCCGCTACGCCAGCCCCGAAATGTCCCGCCTCTGGGGGCCGCAGCGCAAGTTCTCCACCTGGCGCCGGCTCTGGCTCGCCCTCGCCGAGGCCCAGCAGGAGCTCGGCCTCCTCGCCGAGGACGGCACCTCCCCCCTCATCACGCGCGACCAGCTCGACCAGATGCGCGCCCACCTCGACGACATTGACTTCGCCCGCGCCGAGTCCCACGAGCGCCGACTTCGCCACGACGTGATGGCCCACATTCACGCCTTCGGCGACGTCGCCCCCCTGGCGCGCCCCATCGTTCACCTCGGCGCCACCTCCTGCTACGTCACCGACAACACCGACCTCCTCCTCATCCGCGAATCGCTCGGCATGGTGCGCGACCGGCTCGTCGGCACCATCGACGCCCTCGCAACCTTCGCCGAGCGCTGGCGCGACCTGCCCACGGTCGGCTTCACCCACTTCCAGCCCGCCCAGCTCACCACCGTCGGCAAGCGCGCCTGCCTCTGGTGCCACGACTTCCTCCTCGACCTCGAAGAGATCGAGCACCGCCTCGAGACGCTGCGCTTTCGCGGCGCCAAGGGCACCACCGGCACCCAGGCCAGTTTCCTCGCCCTCTTCCGCGGTGATCACGACAAGGTGCGCCGCCTCGACGCACTCGTTGCCAAAAAGATGGGCTTCGAGAGCACCTACCCCGTCACCGGCCAGACCTACACCCGCAAGGTCGATTCCCAGGTCCTCGACGTCCTCTCGGGCATCGCCCAGAGTGCCTCCAAGTTCGGCACCGACGTCCGCCTGCTCGCCCACCGCCAGGAGCTCGACGAGCCCGCCGAGAAGGCCCAGGTCGGCTCGTCGGCCATGCCCTACAAGCGCAACCCCATGCGCTGCGAGCGGATGTGTGGCCTGGCGCGCTTCGTCACCAGCCTGGCCGCCAGCGCCGCCCAGACGGCCGCCACCCAGTGGCTCGAGCGCACCCTCGACGACAGCGTCCACCGCCGACTCACCCTGCCCCAGGGCTTCCTCGCCACTGACGCCGTCCTCGCGCTCGCCCTCAACGTCGCCGCCGGCTTGCAGGTCTTCCCCGCCGTCGCCGAGCGCAACGTCGCCGAGGTATTGCCGTACATGGCCACGGAGAACGTTCTCATGGCCGCCGTCGCCGCGGGTGCCGACCGGCAGGCCGTCCACGAACGAATCCGCGTCCACAGCCTCGCCGCCACCGAGGCCGTCCGCGCCGGGGCCGGCAACGACCTCCTCGACCGGGCCCGCGCCGACCCGGTCTTCTCCCGGGTCGATTTCGCCAAGGTGGCGACCGTCGTCCCCGCCCACTTCGTCGGCCGGGCCCCCCAGCAGGTCGATGAGTTCCTCGCCGAACACGTCCGCCCCGTCCGCGACCGCTATCCTCATCTGCTCCAGCAACGCGCGCAGATCGACCGCTAAGGCCCTTCCTGCTCGATTCCGAGAATAATTCACCCGTTTTCTTCCTTATCCATCCAAGCATTTCACTTCCGTTATTAGTTGTCAAAGTGCGACCTTTACACACTTTACGACCTATGTGACGACTGCTCCGACAGCGTAAAATATCAAATTTGGGAAAATTTGCCGGTTGACACAGTTTGGGAAGAACGTACACAAGGGACTGCGACCAGTGCAGCACGCACTGGCTTTGTGTTCAGAGGTGTCAACAACTTTGTTTAGGGAGAACATTCGGATGTACACCTCGGTCATGTTGGTTGCCCTGGCGGGCTTGAGCGCGGCGCCCGAAGCGTCGCAGGTGTCCTGGGAGGCGAGCTACACGGCGGCCTCCAAGAAGGGCAGCCAGACGAACAAGCCGCTTGCGGTGTTCGTCGGCAGCGGGGCGCAAGGCTGGAAAGGCGTGACCAGCGAGAAGAAGCTGAGCGCCGCGGCCGTGGCCCTGCTGCGCGAAGGCTACGTGTGCGTGTACGTGGACGCGACCACGCCCGCCGGCGAGAAGTTGGCCAGCGCGTTCGAACTCAACGGCACCGGCGGGTTGGTGCTGAGCACGCGCAACGGCAAGAGCCAGGCGTTCTCGCACGTGGGTGAGATGACGACCGCCGATCTGGAGAGTACCCTGAAGAAGTATGCCGACCCGACGCTTGTCGTGGCGGTGACGGAAGGGCTCGGCACGCAGTCCGTGCGCTACTCCTACGTCCCGGGCACGACGACCGGCGCGACCTCCACGGTCCCCGGCTCCTACCTGCCGGGCCCCACGTACTCGGGCAGCAGTTATGCCCCGGGCGCGTATCCGGGCGCCAGTTACGGCGGTTCCTCCGGCGGCTTCACTGGCGGCTTCTCCGGCGGCTTCTCTGGGGGCGGAGGTGGTGGCCGTGGTGGCTGCTGAAGGTAAGCTCGTTCGGCGTCAGTCTGACGCCTTTTCAACACGAGGGGCGAGCCGGTGGGCTCGCCCCTCGTGTTTTGTGGGGGCGGCGCGGCACGCGGGGAGAAAGGCGCCCGAATCGTTGCGGTCGGCTTGGCCTTTTCCTTGGGCGTAAGCCATACTCTCGATGAGACTGCAACAGGGCGGCCGTCGCGCGCGGCCGGCCAGGCACCTGGGAACACCACACACCATGCACCCACGGCTCGCGTCGGCGCCCGGGAGCTCCTCGGTCGGCTACCTGCTGCAAGGCGGGCGGCTGGGGCTGCTGTTCGTGCCCGTTTCGCTCCTGTTCGCCGCCAGCCTGCGCGCCCCGGAGCATGCCGCCGGGCTGCTGTGGCTGGGCACGCTGTTTCAGGCGCTGGCCTGCTTGCTGGCCGTCCTCACCCGCCAGGGTTGGCGCGAGCCGGCGGGGCCGGCCCTCATCATGCTCTACGTGATCGCCCTGGCCTGGCTCTTGCTGGGCACTGCCGGCGGGGGGGCCGACTGGTTCCTCCACCTGGCCAAGGCAGTCTTGCTCGTCGTCCCCCTTGGGTTCTTCGCCGGGCAGTGCCTGCGCGACTCGGGCGCTCCTGCCCTGCGCCGGGCCCGCCAGCTTGCGCAGCGCCTCGCCGATCGCAAGGACTGGCCGGACGACCTGCAAGCCGTGCGCCTGCTCCCCGAGGTCAAGGCCCTCCGCGAGGCGCTGCACGTCGATGCCGAGCCGGCGCTCGCCTTGCTCGGCAGCCCCCGGGCCCCCGTGCGCGTGGCCGCCCTGGCCGCTCTGGAGTTCCGCCAGAACTGGCGCCCGGGCCAGCCGCAGATGGTCTTGCACCTCGCCCAGCGCGCCCCCGAGCCGGAAGTGCGGGCCGCCGCCGTCAACGCCCTCGCCAACCTCGACGACCGCTCGCTGATCGAGCCACTGGCAGATTTTCTCAGCGATCCCTCGCCGATCGTGCGCCTGGCGGCGGGCGAGGCGCTGCTGTGGAACACGGAAGGGCAGTGGGATTGGGTGCGCCCGGCCGTGCGCCAGGCCCTGGCCCACTCGGCCTGCCAGGAAGACGGCCCGCTCAACCTGGGCGGCAACTGCCTCAGCGACGAGGCCGTCGCCGACCTGACCGCCTGGGCCGCCGAGAAGGGCGTCCTGGCGATGCGCGCCGCCCTGACGCTCGGCACCCACTACGCCCACGCCCTGTCTGCCGGCGCCCGCCCCGAAGTGCTGAACGAGCTGCGCCGCCAACTTTCCGACGTCCGCGCCCCCGCCATGCTGCGCTTCGAGCTGGCCCGCCTGCTCCAGCAGCACCGCGAGCTGGGCCCCGATCTCCTGCGCCAGTTGCTCACGCCCTCGGCGCCCGCCCCCGTGCGCCTCATCGCTGTCGAGGCCCTCCTCGCCCAGGGCCCTTGCCCCGAGGCCGTCGCGGCGCTGCACGAACTGGCGCGCCTTCCCAACCGCGAGATCGCCCTGGCCACCGGCGACGTCATCCAGCGCCGCTTCGGCATCGATCTCGGCCTGCCGCGCGGCCAGGCCCTGCCCCCCGTCCAGACCCGCCTCGCCGCCGACGTCGCCCGCCGCGTCCTCCTCTGGTCTGCCCAGCAAGACGTGCCCTCCTCCGTCGGGGGCCCGTAGTCTGGAGCCCGTAGCCCGTAGCAAAGAGGACAACTGACCTCCCCAGCAGGCGCGCGATTTGCTTCAATGTGTCTTGGTTTTTGCTACGGACTACGAACTACGGACTACGGACTAAAATGGACGTCTGGATCGGCACCTCCGGCTATTCCTACCCCGACTGGGTGGGCGATTTCTATTCGGCGGGGACGCGCCCCGAGAGGATGCTGGGCCATTACAGCCAGTTCTTTCCCCTGGTCGAGCTCAACTTCACTTTTTACCGCCCCCCGACGCCCGGGATGCTGGAGAGCCTGGCGGACAAGGTGCCCGTGGGCTTTCAGTTCCTGGTCAAGGTGCCCCGCACCATCAGTCACGAGGAAAGTGACCGCGACCTCGCCGGCTTCCGGCTCGCGGTCGAGGCGCTCGACCGGCGCCATCAACTCGCTGGCTTGCTCTGCCAGTTGCCGCAGAAGACGCACAACACCCGCAAGGCGCGCGGCCGAGTCGAGGCGCTGGCGCGCGAGCTGGCGGGCCTGCGCCTGGCGGTCGAGTACCGGCACCGTTCCTGGGCCGTCGCCGAACTGCCGGACTGGATGGCCGGCCTCCACCTCGATCTCGTGGCGGTCGATGCCCCCGACCTGCCGGGCCTCTTTCCGACGGGATGGACGCAATCCGGGCCCCGCGCGTACGTTCGGCTACATTCCCGCAACGCCGACAACTGGTATCGCTCCGACAAGGAGCGCTACGATTACCACTACAGCGACGCCGAACTGGGCGAGTGGGTCGCCGCCGTCGAGACGCAGGACGTGCTGGGCGGCACCGAACGGGCCCTGTTCCTGTTCAACAACTGCCAGCGCGGCCAGGCCGTTCACAACGCCCGCCGCCTCGCCGCCCTCCTCGAACGGCAGGCGCCCCACCTCAACGTCGTCTCCCCCTTCGTCGCGCCGACGCTGAGACAGCGGACATTGTTCTCATGATTAGTGCTTAGTCCTTAGTTCTTAGCAAAGAGCGCCCGGGCCGGTCTTTGCTAAGGACTAAGGACTAAGGACTAAGCACTTTTTGAGTGACACCTCCCCCGCGCTCCCCTTATACTGACTCTCGACCTATCCCCTGCGGGGCCCGGTGGGGCCGATCATCCATCTTTCTGAGGAGAGCGCCCGTGACGCATCCCTTGACAAAGTCCCGGCTGTTTCCCGTCCTCTTGCTGGCGGTCTTCGGCGCTGCCCTGGCGCTGCCCCGCTCCAGTTCGGGACAACCGAAGAAGGAGAAGGAGAAAGAAAAGGAAGTCGGCAAGAAGTATGCCCTGGTCGTCGGCGTTCGCCTCTACAAGAAAGGCGAGCTGCGCAACCTCAGCTCGGCCGACAAGGACGCCAAGGCCCTCGCCGGCGCCTTGCTACGCGCTGGCTATCGCCGCGTCGTGCTGCTGAACTACGAGGCCGCCGCCGACAACGTCGATCTCCTGCCGACGGCCCGCAACATCAAGGAACAGCTCCGCAGCCTTCTCGAAGACTGCGAGCAGGACGACAGCGTCGTCTTCGCCTTCCTCGGGCATGGGGTGCAGCTCGACGGCTCCAAGGACTACCATCTCTGTCCCATGGACGCCGAGCTCGGCGAGCCCAAGACGATGGTCTCGCTCGGCGAGGTCTACAAGGAAATGGAGAAGTGCAAGGCGACCAACAAGCTGGCCATCCTCGACGGCTGTTTCAGCAACCCGCAGGCGGGGACTTCGACCGTGGGGATCGAGCTCAAGCCGAAGCCCCAGGCCATCGAGGTGCCCAAGGGAGTGCTGGCGCTGTTCAGTTGCTCCGAAGGCCAGTTCTCCTACGAGAGCGAAACGCTCAAGCAGGGCATCTTCAGCCACTACCTGCTCGAGGGCCTGAGCGGGAAGGCCGCCCCTGCCGGGGGCGCGAGCGTCAAGCTCGACGGGCTGGTCAAGTACGTGCAGTCGGAGGCCCGGATTCGAGCCAAGGAGGACAACGGCCCCAAGGCGCGGCAACTGCCGAAGCTGGTGGGGGATTCGCCCGCGGGCTACTCCGTGGTCACCGAGGTGCGCGAGGGCGCCGACCTCGTCAACTCGATCGGGATGCGGTTGAAGTTGCTGCCCAAGGGCTCCTTCCAGATGGGCTCGCCGATCGGCGAGCCGGGGCGTGACAGCGACGAGGGGCCGCAACACCTGGTGGAGATCACCCGGCCCTTTTACGTGGGCATCTACGAGGTCACCCAGGAAGAATACCAGCAGGTGACGGGCACCAACCCCAGCCACTTCTCCGCCAAGGGGGGCGGCAGCGCCGGCGTGGCGGGCAAGGACACCAAGCGCTTCCCCGTCGAGAACGTCTCGTGGGAGGACGCCAACGCCTTTTGCAAGAAACTGTCCGACCTGCCGGCCGAGAAGCGCCTCGGGCGCACGTATCGGCTGCCCACGGAGGCCGAGTGGGAGTACGCCTGCCGTGCGGGGACGACCGCGGCCTTCCACTACGGGCCCTCGCTGACTTCGACGCAGGCCAACATGTTCGGGCTGTCGCCCTACGGCGGGGCCCCCAACGGGCCGAACCTCCAGCGCCCCGACGAGGTGGGCAAGTATCGGCCCAACGCCTGGGGGCTGTACGACATGCACGGCAACGTGTCGGAGTGGTGCTCCGACTGGTTCGACGGGGCCTTCTACGCCCGCAGCCCGCGCCAGGACCCGACGGGCGGCGTCGGGACCGCCCGCATCTGGCGCGGCGGGTCGTGGGAGTCCGATGGCCGCAAGTGCCGCTCCGGCTATCGCTCGGGCAATAGCCCGACCGGAAAGTCCAACACCGCGGGGCTTCGCGTCGTCTGTGTGATGGTCAAGTAGCGAGGAGCCCTCATGCGCCCTTCTCCCTCTCGCAATCTGCTTCCCCTCGTGGCCCTGCTCGTCGCGAGCGCCGGCCTGCCGTTCGCGCTGGCGCCCCTCGTCGCTGCGCCCGCGCCTCCGGCCCGGGCCAGCCGCGAGCTAACCAACTCGATCGGCATGAAACTGGTGCGCCTTCCGCCGGGGAAGTTCCTGATGGGCTCGCCGCTGACGGAGCGCCTCCGCCTGATCGACGAAGGGCCACAGCACGAGGTGGAGATCGCGCAGTCGTTCTACCTGGGCGCCTTCGAGGTCACCCAGGAGCAGTACGAGAAGGTCATCGGCCGCAACCCCAGCTACTTCTCGCCCTCCGGGGCAGGCCGCGACCGCGTGCGCGGGCTGGACACCGGGACGTTCCCCGTCGAGAGCGTGTCGTGGACCGAGGCCAACGACTTTTGCGCCGCGCTGTCCTCCCTCCCCAAGGAGCTGGCGGCGCGACGAACCTACCGCTTGCCGACCGAGGCGGAGTGGGAACACGGCAGCCGGGCGGGGGAGCCCGAGAACAAGCCGTTCGGGCTGGGCAATTCGCTCTCGTCGAACCAGGCCAACTTCAACGGGAACACCCCCTACGCGGACGGGCTGCGCGGCCCGAGCTTGCAGCGGACGCAACCGGTCGGCTGGTACAAGAAGGCCAACCTCTGGGGGCTGTTCGACATGCACGGCAACGTGCAGGAGTGGTGCGCCGACTTCTACGACGCGAACTATTACCGCAACTCCCCCAAGCAAGATCCGCAAGGCCCCGAGGAGGGCAGCGTGCGCGTGCAGCGGGGCGGCAGTTACGCGTCGCCGGGAGCGAATTGTCGCTCCGCATTCCGCGCCTCCGGCTCGCTCGGGCAGCAAGCCAATTTCATCGGCTTCCGGGTCGCGTGCGACGTGGCGGCAAAGTGACGGCGTCGGCGCTGGGGGTGGACCTGGTTCCCGCTAAGAAAGCATCGCTTTCTCGATCGTATCGAGCAGCGCGCTCGGGGTGAAGGGCTTGTGAAGCAGGTTCACCTGGCTGTCGTGCTCGGCGTCGAACGGGAGATAGCTGTCCGTGTAGCCGGACATGTAAATCACTTTCAAGCCCGGGTAGCGAGGCAGCAACTCGCTTACCAGTTGCGGGCCACTCAGCAGGGGCATGATGACGTCCGTCAGGACGAGGTCCGGGGCCACGGCAGACTGGGCGACGACTGCCAGGGCCTCCTTGCCGTTCCCGGCCTCCAGGACAGAATAGCCGCTCGTCCGCAGGGCCTGACTGGCCAGATTTCGCACGGACTGTTCGTCCTCGGCGAGCAAGATCGTCCCCTTGCCCGCGGAAGGCGGCCGGACCGCGCGAACGGTCGGCTCCTGGCGAACGGGGCCCTCGACCGCCGGGAAATAAATGCGGAAGCGCGTCCCCACGCCCTTGGTGCTCGCCACGCGGATGTGGCCCTTGCACTGTTTGACGATGCCGTAGACCGTGGCCAGCCCCAACCCGGTGCCCTTTCCCGGCTCCTTCGTCGTGAAGAAAGGCTCGAAGAGGTGCGCCAGCACCTCCCCGCCCATGCCGCACCTCGAGTCGCGGACCACCACGGTCGCGTAGGACCCGGGGGGGATGCCCTCCTCCTCCCGGCGGCCCGCGCGCTCGACCACCACCTGGCGCGTTTCGACCCGCAGTTCTCCGCCGTGGGGCATGGCGTCGCGGGCGTTGACCACCAGGTTCATGATGACTTGCTCGATCTGGCCCGCGTCGGCCAGGACGTTGGGCAGGGGCGAGGCGAGATCGGTCCGCAGGCCGATGCTTTCGTTGATGAGCCGGCGCAGCATGGTGACGAGGTTGGTCACGACGTCGTTCAGGTTCAGCACGACGAGCTGGATGGCCTGCTTCCGGCTGAAGGCGAGCAACTGGCGCGTCAGGGCGGCGGCGCGCTCGCCGGCCCTTTCGACTTCGGCGACAAGGACGTTGGTCTCCGTGCCCTCCGGGTGCATGCTTTGCAGCAACTGGCAGCAGCCGAGGATCACCGTCAAATGGTTGTTGAAGTCGTGGGCGACCCCGCCCGCCAACCGGCCGATGGCCTCCAGCTTCCGGGACTGGGAGGTGCTCGCATCCACCTCGGCGGACTTGACGCGATCCGAGGGCGCCACTCCGGTATTGTTCATGCCATTCCCCTCCGCCGACGGACCGGGCCAGACTCGAGAAACTCTAAGTCGCGCTTCGGGTGAGGTCAACTACCGCGCAGCGAGTTGGGCCAGCCCTTGCCCACGCCTCGAAAGCCGTCCTTCTGTCCCCCTGCGCGAGGAGGGCCGGGGCGCCTCGGGCGCGACGAACAACTTTTCCCTCTTGTCATCGCCCTTTCGGCTGATACCATGCTGAGAGTAGAGATGGTAAGAAAACTTGTGGCAGGAGCAGCACCAGGCGGAGGTGACAAGGGGCGCGATGTCGATCACCAAGGACCGCAAGACGCAAATCATTGACCAGTTCCGGCGCGAGCCCACCGATACGGGCTCGCCCGAGGTGCAGATCGCCTTGCTCACGGCACGCATCAACGAGCTGCACGAGCACATGCGCACGCACAAAAAGGACCACGCCAGCCGGCGCGGTCTGCTGAAGATGGTGAGCAAGCGGTCCGGCTTGTTGACCTACCTTCGCAACAAGGATCGCAGCCGCTACCTGGCCGTCATCAACCGTTTGGGCCTGCGGAAGTAAGGCCCTCGGCCTCAACCCGTTCAGGCCAACCTTCGTACCACGTCGCTCTCTTCTTCCGGGGGCCTTCCCCCGAAATGAGAGAACGAGGTGGTGCGTCCCGATCCGGTCCCCTTCGCGGTGCAGGCTCCTGCTGGAGGCACGCCAATTCGCGTGCCACAGGAGGAATCATCAGTGCAGGCAAGTCGCGTTGAACGTCCCTTCGGTGCCCTTCCCCTCATCCTCGAAACCGGCAAGATCGCCAAGCAAGCGCACGGCGCCGTGATCGTCCGCTACGGCGACACCATGTCCCTCGTGGCCGCCGTCGAGGGCAGCGTCCTCCCCGGCAAGGACTTCTTCCCGCTGACCGTCGATTACCGGGAGAAGACCTCGGCCGCGGGCAAGTTCCCCGGCGGGTTCATCAAACGGGAAGGCAGGCCGACCACCAAGGAGATCCTGACCTCCCGCCTCATCGACCGGCCCATCCGCCCGCTCTTCCCCGCCGGCTACGTCAACGAAATTCAGATCATGGCGAGCACGCTCTCGGCCGACCGGGAGAACGACCCCGACGTTCTCTCCCTGATCGGCGCCAGCGCGGCCCTGCACGTCTCGCACATCCCGTTCCTTCAGGTGACGGGCTCGGTGCGCGTCGGGCGCATCAAGGGCGAGTTCGTGGTCATGCCGTCGCACAGCCAGCTCGAGGAGAGCGACCTCGACCTCATCGTCGCCGGCACCCGCAAGGCCATCACGATGATCGAAGGCTTTGCTCGCGAGATGAGCGAAGAGAACATGCTCCAGGCGATCCTGTTCGCCCACAAGCAGGTCGTTCAGGTCGTGGAGATGATCGAGGAATTGCGCCAGGTCGCCGGGCTGGGCGCCAAGGCGCCCCCCGCCGCGATCCCCGTGAATCCGCTCATCGAGGAGGTCCACAAGCGCTTCGCCGGCGAGTTCGCCGAGCGCAAGTTGACGGGCGGCAAGGCCGAGCGCGCCGAGCGCATCAAGGAACTCAAGGCCCGCATCGTCGCGGAGTATCTCCCCGAGGGGAAGGCCCCGACCTACACGCCCGGGCAGGTGTCGGCCGCGTTCTCCGCCCTCGAGGAGCGCGTGGTGCGCGACCTGATCTTGCAGGGCAAGCGCATCGACGGCCGCGGGCACAAGCAGTTGCGCTCGCTCTACTGCGAGGTCGGCATTCTGCCGCGCACGCACGGCTCGGCGCTGTTCCAGCGCGGCGAGACGCAGGCGCTGGTCACGACGACGCTGGGCACTAGCAGCGACGAGCAGCGCGTCGATGGGCTGGGCGACGAGTTCAGCAAAAAGTTCATGCTCGACTACAACTTCCCGCCCTACTCGGTCGGCGAGTGCCGGCCGATCCGCGGCCCCGGCCGGCGCGAGATCGGGCACGGTGCCCTCGCCGAGCGCTCCCTCAAGGCCGTCATCCCCAGCGTGGAAAAGTTCCCCTACACGATCCGCGTCGTCTCCGACATCACGGAGTCGAACGGCTCGTCGAGCATGGCGTCGGTGTGCGGCGGGACGCTGGCGCTGATGGACGCGGGCGTGCCGATCACGCACCCGGTGGCGGGGATCTCGATCGGCCTGGTGAAGGAAGGCGAGAAGTTCACGCTGCTGACCGACATCATGGGCGACGAGGACCACTTCGGCGACATGGACTTCAAGGTGGCCGGGACGGGCCTGGGCATCACCGGCATCCAGCTCGACCTGAAGATCGACGGCATCGACGAGCCGATCATCAAGGCGACGCTCGAGCAGGCGCGCGACGCCCGCCGCGAGATCCTGCGGACCATGCTCTCGACCCTGCGCCAGCCGCGCGACGAGCCCAGCCCGTTCGCCCCGCGGCTGTTGACGGTCAAGATCAACCCGGAGAAGATCGGCCTCTTGATCGGCCCGGGCGGCAAGATGATCAAGAGCATTCAGGAGGCGACGGGCGCCAAGATCGACATCGAGGACGACGGCACGGTCTACATCTCGCACGCCGAGTCGGCCGGCGCCGAGGCGGCGAAACTGCGAGTGGAAGCGCTGACGGAGGAGGTGCGCGTCGGCAAGGTCTACGACGGGCGCGTCACCTCGATCAAGGACTTCGGGGCGTTCATCGAGATCATCCCCGGCCGCGACGGCCTGTGCCACATCAGCGAACTGGACGACAAGTACGTCGGCAAGGTCGATGACGTGTGCAAGGTCGGCGATCGGCTCCAGGTCAAGGTGATCGCCATCGACGAGCACGACCGCGTCAAGCTGTCGCGCAAGGTGCTGCTGCGCGAGCAGGGCGGGGGCACGGGGGCGCCGGGGGCGGGCGCGGCCCCGCCGCCGCGCCAGGGCGAAGGCCCGCCGCGCCAGGGCGAAGGCCCGCCGCGCCAGGGCGAAGGCCCGCCGCGCCAGGGCGACCGTCCGCCGCCGCGCCAGGGCGACCGTCCGCCGCCGCGCCAGGGCGACCGGGGCGATCGGGGCCCGGGCGATAGGGGCCCGCGCGACGGTGGTGGGCGCGGCCGCGAAGGCGGCCCGCGCGAGGATCGGCCCCGCGAGGAACGGGCCCCGCGCGAGGAGCAGCCGCGCAGCGAAGAGCCCGCCGACTGACGAACCTGTCTTCCGTAGGGCAGGCGGCATCCTGTCCGGCTCACCCCCGGACAGGACGCCGCCTGTCCTACGGTTTTTCCTGGGCCGAGGACGCGGTGGACCAACAGTACGCCGAGCTTGCCGAACTGGCCGGCAGCTTCATCCACGAGATCAAAAACCACCTGAGCACCCTGGGGCTGAACTTGCAGCTGCTCGCGGAGGACTTTCAAGATCCGCAATCGCAGCGCGAGCGCCGCGCCCTGGAGCGGGTGCAGCGCGTCCAGGGCGAGTGTCAGCGCCTGGTGGACAAGTCGAACGACTTTTTGCGCTTCGCCCAGGCGCAGAACCTGGTTTGCGCGCCGGCCGACCTCGCCGAGGTGATCGACGAGATGCTCGACTTCTTTGGGCCGATGGCCCGCGCGGGCGGCATCGAGATCAAGTGTTACGTCCCGCCCGGCCTGGTGACGTCGCTGGACCGCGACCTGTTCAAGCAGGCGCTGCTCAACCTGTTGCTCAACGCCCAGCAGGCGATGCCGCAGGGGGGGGAACTGACCATCCAGGCCGTCGCGGGGCCGGGCGTCGTCTCTCTGAGCCTGATCGACACGGGCAAGGGCATGACGCCGGAGGTGCTGGCGAAGGCGTTTCAACCGTTCTTCACGGCGCGGCAGGGCGGCACGGGGCTGGGGCTGCCGACGACGCGCAAGATCGTCGAGGCGCACGGCGGGAGCATCCGCGCCGAGAGCGAGGTGGGGCGCGGGACGAAGTTCACGATCCGGCTGCCGGTCGCCCCGCAGGAGGCCCTCTCATGAGTCTCGCCCCTCTCGCAAACGTCCACGGCCAACTGCTGCCCCTGAGCGAGGTGCGCGTCTCCGTCCTCGACCGCGGCTTCCTGTTCGGAGACGCCGTCTACGAGGTGCTGCGCGTCTACGGCGGCCGCCTCTGGCTCGAGGACGTCCACTTCGCCCGGCTCGAGCGCAGCCTGGAGCTCATTCAGATCCACGGCATCGATCTCCGCCAGATGCGCGCCCGCGCCAAGGAGACGGTCGCCGCAGGCCCGTTCCCCGAGGCGATGGTCTACATCCAGGTCACGCGCGGCGTCGCCCCGCGGCGCCACGCCTTCCCGGCCGGCGTGGCGCCGTTCGAGCTGCTGTGGGTGCAGCCCTACGACGACAGCGCCACGGCCGAGGTGCGGCGCGTGGGCACGAGCGTGGCGCTTCAGCCCGACATCCGCTGGGGCCACTGCGACGTCAAATCGACCAACCTTCTCGCCAACGTCCTGGCCATGCAGGCGGCGCAGGAGGCCGGCTGCTCCGAGGCGCTCCTCTACCTGCCCGACGGTAGCCTGACGGAGGGGACGCACAGCAGCCTCTTCGGCGTCAAGGACGGCGCGCTGGTGACGGCGCCGAACGGGCCCGACATCCTGCCTGGCTGCACGCGCGGCCTCCTGTTTCGGCTGGCGGGCAAGTTGGGCGTGCCGATCCAGGAGCGCATGCTGCACCGCGACGAGCTCCCGGGCGTGGCCGAACTGTTCCTGAGCGGCACCACGTCGGAGGTGCTGCCGATCGTGCGCGTGGACGGCCGGCCGGTCGGGAGCGGCGCACCGGGCCCCGTGACGCGGGCGCTCCAGCAGG
>JBBSEZ010000261.1:0-14216 GCA_038239195.1 Gemmatales bacterium | reverse complement strand
TGGTCTCTTGGCAGAGTTACCGTAGGGGGACGAGCCTTGCTCGTTCAGGGGCCCGTGCCTCGCCGAGCGCCAAGTGGACAAACGATCAGAATAAACTCTCCGCCCAGTCTCAAATGGCCAAATCGAAGGACACAGCCCGCTTGGGGAACCCGACGAGCACGCCCAGGATGATGCTGATCAGAAAGGCCACGTTCTCGAAGTTGAAGCAGATTGGCTTCGGTTTCTACGACGAGGCGGAGATGTTTCTCGCGCAGCGGAGCGGCGTTCTGTTCGTCCAGAAGGACGTCGTCGCCCAGGAATCGGACGACGGTCACTTCCCCACCGTTTTCCGCCTGAGAGGACCAAGGATAACAGGGGGATTGCATAGGCGCTTTCTCCTCTGCCCCGTGCGGGGCGTTGTGAGAAGGAGGTGTTGCCATAGCTACATTTCCAATCAATCTTCGATTGTACCCGAGGGAGGACCGGGGTCAAGCATTTCCTCTTTTTTTCCGAGCGCCGAGCGCCCGGCCCGGCAGTTCCTGGTCCTGGGCGCGTAGGGCAGGCGAAGGAGGCGCCTTTCGCTGGACTAAGCACACGCCTCCTCCTTATGCTCCTCTCCAGTTCCGCGGGCCGGGCGTCGCGCCGGCGCCTCCCCCGGGCCGGCGAGGGGGCACGTCATGTCGCGCGCGGAGATTGCCGAGCTGTACCGCCTGGGAAGGCGGGCCGCCCTCTGGGGCTTCGGGGCCAGCCTGCTGCTCGGCGCCAGCAAGCTGGCGGCCGGCTCCCTGGGCCATTCCGTGGCGCTGTTGGCCGACGCGGTCCACTCCCTGGGCGACGCCCTGCTCTCGGCGGTGGTCTGGGGCGCCCTGCACTGGTCGCAGCGCCCGCCGGACCGCGAGCACCCCTACGGCCACACGCGCGCCGAGGCCGTCGCCGGCTCCAGCATCGCTCTGCTGCTGGTGATGTCGGCCTTCGCGGCGGGCTGGCAGAGCCTGCATGCCCTGCTCGAGCCGGACCGCGTGCCGCCCCACACCTGGACGCTCGGTGTCGCCGCCGCCAGCTTCGCGGTCAACGAGGCCCTCTTCCGCTACAACCGGCGCGTGGCGAAGCGGACCGGCTCGCTCGCGCTGGAGGCGACGGCCTGGGACCAGCGCCTCGACGCTTTGACGGGGCTGGCCATCTTCGCCTCGCTGCTCCTCGCTCGCTACGGGGGGCCAGCCTGGCAACTGGCCGACCCCGTCGCGGGGCTGGGTGTCGCCGCAGTCATCTGCGTCGCGGGCGGCCGCCTGTTCTGGGCGAGCCTTCACGAACTGATGGACGCTCAGGCCGGCCCCGAAGTCATCGAGGCGGTGCGCGGCGAGGCGCTGGCCGTCCCCGGCGTGCGGGGAGTGGAAAAGCTCCTGGTGCGCAAGACGGGGCTGGAGCACCTCGTGGACATCCACGTCGAGGTCGATCCCGAGCTGTCCGTGCGCGAGGGCCATGCCATCGGCCATGCCGTCAAGGATCGCCTCCTCGCGGCGATCGTGACGGTCAAGGACGTTCTCGTTCACATCGAGCCGTCGCCCTCGGGGCCACCGGGCGCGTGAGCCCTCCTCCCTGCCGCCGCGCCGCCGGCGCCCGCCGTGCCGCGGCTCGGTGGTTGGCGGCTGGGCTCGCTTTTCCACCGGCGTCGGCTCGGTCCGTTTGTCGCCCGGGCTGGCCTCCCAGGGCCCTCTTTCGAGAGGGAGGCGCGGCGCCCTGACGCCAGAGGCCGCCGAACTTTTTTGTCCGGTCGGCACTTCGATTCCGATAAACCGCTGAGCGAGCCCTCTGGTGAGCCGCTCGATCACTTTTCCGAGGAGAAGGAACGCGATGAACTGGGCCCATTTCACTCTGGTTTCTTGCGCGGGGGCGCTGGCGCTTCTGCTGGGCAGGCCCGAAATCGCTCGAGCACAGGCGAAGCCAGGGGTGAGGCCGGCCCCGACGTTTCAGAAGGACGTCTTGCCGATCCTCGAGGCCAACTGCCTGCGCTGCCACGGCGCCAAAGCACGGCGGGGCGGTCTCGACCTCCGCATGGTGGCGACGATCCGCAAGGGAGGCGACACCGGCGCGGCCGTCCTGCCAGGGGCCGTCGAAAAGAGCTTGCTGTGGCATCGCCTCGAGTCCGACGAGATGCCTCCCGTCAAGGCAAAGCTCCCCGAGGCGGCCAAGGCCGCGATCCGCGACTGGATTGCCGCCGGGGCCACGGACGCCCCCCTGCCAGCGCGCCCGCTGCTGGCTGGGACGGGAGAAGGGCGGGGCGGCGAGGCCTCGGCGGGAGAGGACCGGCGAGAGCACCGCCACAAGAACAGGCGCCGGGGCCGGCGCGGCGGGCGGGACAAGAGTGGCGATCTCCTTCCGGAGCCGGTGCGGCCTGGCCGGCGCTCTCTTTGATCGGGGCAACATCGACGTGTTGTGCGAACTGACGGCGGAGCAGGCCGATGAGGTGGCGCTCAGACAGGCGGCGCAGGTTCATGGGAGCGGGCGGCACAAAGGCCCGTGGGAGGCGCGCATCGTCTTCGTGGGCGTGGCGGCGGACAAGAACACGGGCCGGGTGCCGGTCCGGGTGCGCCTGAAGAACCCGGAGGAGCGCCTCCGCTGTTTCGTCGAGGTCAAGGTCCGCTTCGCGCCGGGGCCCCGGAGCGAGGGGACAACAACGGAGTTGACGGGACGTTGATTCGGCGGGAGTGAATGGGGAAAGAAAGACCATCTCTCGTCTCGTCTTCTCGTCCTTCCTCCTTCTCCGGTCCTTGCTCCCCGTTACCCTCCGCCTTCCTCCTTTCGAAGTGGAGCGAGCCAGCACAGCAAGAAGTGCGTCGGCAGGTAGAACGCCAGCGGCAGGCCCACCATCAGCAGCCCCAGCCACGCCAGCGGGTGCATCCATTCCTGCGCCTTGGCGTCGCTGGGGCCGTAGACGTAGTTGATGTTGACGGGCAGGTCGGGGCTCTCGGGCCGGGGCGGCGGGGCGGGCATGAGGAAGTAGCAGACGAGCATCAGGGCCCACGCCAGGGTGGTCCAGGCGAGCAGGGAGCGGCGGTCGTAGCCCAGGCGGAACACCAGGTAGAGGAGCAGGAACGGGATCCAGCCGTGGAAAAGCGACAGTCCCCGTGCGAAGGGGTGAATGCTTTCCTTGAACATGTAGTCGGTCATGCCGGTGATTTCACGCCCGACCAGCCCGCACAGGAAGTCGGCGACCCAGAGCAGTTGGGGCATCAGGATGCCGACCGCGCCCATGCCCGCAGGCAGCGGGGCCTCGGCCCACAGCGCCGCCAGAGTCAGGAAGAGGACGACGTCGCAGAAGTAGAGGAAGTTGGTCGGCCCGTAGGCCTGCCAGTAAAACGGCACCAGCACGGCCAGGAAGGCGGAGTAGGCCAGTTTCAGCACCAACGGGACGCGCCGGCCCTCGGGCATGCGTGGCTCCTCGAACGGCGACCGGGCGATAAGGTGACAGGATCACCTTATCGCCCGGCCCGCCGCCGGCACCTCTCTTTTCAAGCGTGCCCGGATTGCATGTGGGCCTTGATGTGGTGGATGAACTGCTTGGCCTGCTCGTGGGTGAGGTGGAGCGTCTGGCCTCCGAGGAGGTGGACGATGATGGACTGGTCCTCTTTCTTGATCTCGACCGCGCTGAGGTGGTCGTTGCGAATGAGCAGTTGCTCGTCCGCGCCGGAGTCTTTGAGCAAGACGAAGTTCATGGGGCCTCCAACGATTGATGAGGGCCTGTCGGGGCCGGCGAGAAGGGCCGTTCGCGTCGCGCTCTCGCCGCGGGCGACGGGGTCGCCTCTGTCCCGGACAGAACGGCTTACTCCTTCTTAGCGTAACCGACCGGCCCGGGCGGGGCAATCGCGAAAGTCTACTCTTTTTATCCCTGATGCTTCCTCGTCGATGGTACGGGCGGTATCCTGGGCAGCAGGGGAGCACCGCGCCACGGACAGACGGGGGCTGCATCATGAAGCAAGAGGATGCGTTTCTTCAGGCGATCCTGGAGGGGCCCGAGGACGACGCTCCACGGCTCATTTTCGCCGACTGGTTGGAAGACCACGGCGATCCGGCAAGGGCGGAACTCATCCGCCTCCAGGCCCGGCTCGCCCGGATGGGCGAGGAAGAGCGCCCGGCGGCGCTGCGGGCGCGGGAACGGGAACTGCTTGAGGAGCACGGGAGCGCCTGGCGCCAGGAAGTCCCCGCCTGGGCGCGGGAGGGGGCCCAGTTCGAGCGCGGCTTCGTCGCGCAGGTGCGTGCCAGCGCGCGCGAGGTGCTGCGCGGAGGGGAGGGATTGCTCCGCCGCGCGCCCGTGCGGGGCGTGACGTTGACGAACGTCGAGGACGCCCAGCTCGCCGCCCTGGCGGGCTCGCCTCTGCTGGCGCGTTTCACCTCCTTGAAGCTCGAGTACGGCCGGGTGGGCCGCGCGGGAACGCAGGCGCTGCTCCGCTCCCCCCACCTGGCCGGCATGAAGGCCCTCGACCTGTTCGTCCTCCGCAACGTGCCCGGCTGCGTCCAACTGCTGGCTCGCTGCCCCCATCTGGGGCGGCTCAACACCCTCATCCTCCGCGCCGGCCCCGACCGCAAGAACGGGGTCGGCGAGGCGGGGGCGAGGGCGCTCGCCGCCTGCGAGGGCCTCCGCGGCCTGACCGCCTTCGGCCTCTGCGACACCCGCGTCGGGGCCGCCGGCGTGCGGGAACTGGCCCGTTCGCGCAACCTGGCCAACCTGACGACGCTCCTGCTGCCCAACAACGACCTCGACGCCGCAGGCTTTGGCGAACTGGTGGCCTCGCCCCACTGGGCCCGCCTGCGCCGCCTCGACCTGAGCCAAAGCAGGCCCGGTTGGGAGGGCCTCGCGGCGCTGGCCGACTGGCCCGGGCTCGCTCGCGTGATCGAGCTGGGCCTCTCGTTCGGCGGCATCGACTCCATGCAGTTGCCGATCCTGACCGACTCCCCCCGCCTCGCCCAGCTCACCTCCCTCGACCTGGAGTACAACTTCCTGGACGACCTGGGCGCCCAGGTGCTGGCGCGGTCCCCCTACCTGGCCCGCCTCGCCCGGCTGAACTTGCGGTCGAACAACCTCGGATCGGCAGGTGCGGGCGCCCTGGCCGCGTCGCCCCATCTGAAGGCCCTCGCGACGCTGAACCTGTCCTCCAACGACCTCGGCGATGACGGCGCCCTCGCCTTGGCTTCTTCGCGCTCCCTGACCGGTTTGCGAGCCCTCCACCTGGGCATGAACCACATCGGGCCCGCCGGCGCGGCCGCGCTGGCCGGCTCGCCCTACCTGAAGCAACTCGGCTTTCTCGACCTCGAATACAACCAACTGGGGCCCGA
The DNA here is from genome assembly GCA_038239195.1 of Gemmatales bacterium. Taxonomy (GTDB): domain Bacteria; phylum Planctomycetota; class Planctomycetia; order Gemmatales; family Gemmataceae; genus JBBSEZ01. The sequence goes on along the minus strand of JBBSEZ010000261.1, from coordinate 8,906 downwards.
GGGGACGAGCGCGCTGGCGAGCTCCCCCGGCCTGGCCGGGCTGCGCGAGCTGCGCCTCAACTGCAACGCCATCGGCGCGGAAGGGGCGAAGGCGCTGGCGTCTTCGCCCCACCTGAACGAACTGGTCGTGCTCCATCTCGGGGCGGCCGGCTTCCCGAAGAGCTGCAAGCCGATGCTCCGCGAGCGCTTCGGTGACCGGGTGAAGTTCTGAGCCCTCACGGCTCGATCGCCTCGACCGCCAGCCGCTGGAGCTCGCGGCGCATCTCCGACGCATCGGCGTTGGGCAGGCCGGTGCGCTGGATCATCAGCACCACGAACAGGTCGCGCTTGGGGTCGGCCCAGCCCTGGGTGCCGAATGCTCCGCCGTGGCCGAAGGTGCCCGGCGACAGCATCGCCGTCGCGCCCTCCGGCTTGCGGACGACGCCGACCCCGTAGCCGAAGCCCAGCCCCGGCGTGAAGCCGCAGGCCAGCTCGCCCGTCTGCACGCTCGTCATCGCCTTCACGCTCGCCTCCGACAGAACGCGCCGCCCGTCGAGGGCCCCGCCGTTGAGGAGCATGCGGTAGAAGCGCGCCTGGTCCGCGGCCGTCGAGTAGAGCCCGCCCGCCGGGATGGGATGGCGCACCGTGGCGGGCGCGCCGATCAGGGCATCGGGGGCGGCGACGAGCTTGCCGCCGCTGGAGCCGTAGAGGCCGGCGAGGCGCTTCCGCTTGCCCTTGGTGAGGCGAAACGTGGTGTCCTTCATGGCGAGCGGCTCGAAGAGGCGCTTGGCCAGGAACGTCTCGTAGCTCTGGCCCGAGGCGACCTCGATGACGCGCCCTAGCACGTCGATGCCGGAGTTGCTGTAGGACCAGCGCGTGCCCGGCTCGAACTCCAGGGGCCGCTGCGACACGGCCACGGCGGACTCGGCGAGGGTGTAGTTGCGCTTGGCGTACAGGTCGGCCAGGCCAGGCGGGTAGGAGGAGAGGCCTGAGGTGTGCGTGAGCAGGTCGCGCAGCGTAATCGGCCGGGAGGGCTTCTTGAGGACGAGCTTGTCCGGCGTGCGTTCGGCGACGAGCAGCTGGCCCTTGAATTCGGGCAGGTGCTTCTCGACGAGGTCGGTGACGGCCAGTTTGCCCTCATCGACGAGGACCAGGATGCCGGCCGCGGTGATCGGCTTGGTCATCGAGGCGATGCGGAAAAGGGCGTCCGCGGGCAGCGCCTTCGCGGCGCCCACCTTCAGCCCGCCCACCGCCTCCAGGCTGGAGGTGCCCTTCGACGTGCCGACGACGGTGACGGCGCCGGCGATCTGCTTGTCCTTGACGAATCGCTCCATGCGCGGGCGGATGGCCCCCAACTTGCCCTTGTCGAGCTCCGCGGCGGGGACGAGCGAGACGAGGGCCGCGAGCGCGGCGGTCAGAAGCAGCGGCCGGAAGGGGGCGCGCATCGGAGAGACCTCCCATTTTCGGGGCCCGGGTGGGGGAGAAGGCGTTGCCGGTTAAGGTATCGGCGCGGGGATGGGTTGGCGAGCGGGGGCGTAAGCCCCCTGTTGAAGGCGCCGCGGTCGAATGCGCTTTTAACAGGGGGGCGTAATCCCCCCCCGCTCGCCTCATTCCCGGTTGTCGCGCCGTATCACCTGACAGCCGGGCGTCACGTCCCACGCCCCACGCCCGTTGCCCGCGAGGTCGCACCCCTCCACCGTGCCGCGGCCGTTCTCGTACACCCAGACCCCTTCGTAGCCGTTGCCGTGGATGCGGCAACCGCGCACCGTCGGGTCGGCCCCGCCGATGATCGTCACGCCCGCGAACTTGTTCCCGGCGATCTCGCAGTCCACGATCGTCCCCCGACCGCCCTCGTAGACGTGGACGCCGCCCTGGTGGTTGTCGTGGACCTTGCAGCCGCGCACCGTCGGGGCCCCGTTCTCGTTGATGCCCACGCCGGGGAGCTGGTTGGCGAAGACGTCGCAGTTCTCGATGGTCCCCAGTCCGTCCTTGCTCACGAACACGCCGTTGCTCTTGCCGTCGCGCACCTTGCACCCGCGCACTGTCGGGTTGCCTCCCTCCTCGATCTTCACGCCCGCCTTCTCGTTCTGGAAGACGTCGCAGTTCTCGATCGTCCCCAGCCCGTGCTCGTGGACGTACACGCCGTTCTGCTTGCTGTCGCGGATGGTGCAGTTGCGCACGACCGGTGCCCCGCCATCCTTGATGCGCAGGCCCATGTTGTGGTTGCCCGCGATCTCGCAGCCCTCGATCGTTCCCTTGCCGTTCTCGTGGACGTAGACCCCGCTCTGCTTGCCGTCGCGCACCTTGCAGTGCCTCACGACCGGGTCGGCCTGCTTCTTGATCTCGATGCCGGCGAGCTGGTTGCCGAAGACGTCGCAATCCTCGACGACGCCGCGCGCGTCCAACCCGAACAGCGCCCCGCCCCCGTTTTCGTTGTCGCGGATGGTGCAACCGCGCACGATCGGCGCCGACCCCTCGCGCGCCTCGACCCCCGCCAGGTGGTTGCGGAAGACGTCGCACTTCTCGATGATGCCGCGGCCCCGGTCGAAGACGAACACGCCCCCGCCGTCCTTGCTGTCGTGGATGCGGCAGTTCCGTACCGTCGGGTTGGCCATTGGCCCGTGAATGGCCAGGCACGCCAGCGAGTCGTTGCTTATGTCGCAGTTCTCCAGCAGCAGCCTGCCTTGCGGCACGTCGATGGCGAAGAACTTGGCCCCGCGCGATCCGGCCCGCCCGCGCAGCGTCAGCCCGCGCACGATGGCCTCCTCCGTCTGCATCAGCACGCAATCGCCCGTCGTCGCCTCGACGACGATCGCGTCCGCGGGCCCGTCGCCGACGATTTCGATCGCCTTGTTCAAAACCAGCGCCTCCGCGTAGGTGCCGGGCCGCACCAGAACGCGCGTGCCCGGCCGCGCCTCGCGGATGGCCTCGCCGATGCTGCGGAAGTCGGCCTGGCCGGCCTTGGCCACCACCACGGTGCGCCCGAAAGAGGGCGGCGGCGGTGGCAGCGGTATCGACACCGGGAGCGGGGTCGGCGGGGGCGGCGCGGCGCGCTTGAGCAGGTCGCCGAGGCGCTCGGCCAGGGCGGCGGCGTCGAGGGGCCGGCGCTCGGGGCGCGAGGCGACGCACGCGCCGAGCAGGTCGAGGAACCGAGCCTCGACGCCAGCGTCTTTGAGGTCGTCGCGCCAGTCGGGCGGGACGCCGTCACCGATGTTGCCGGCGAGCACCTGATACCAGATGACGCCGAGCGCGTGAACGTCGTCGCGCGGGTCGGCGGGCTCGCCGCGCATCTGCTGCGGCGAGGCGTAGAGCGGCGTGTGCGACCCGCGCAGCGCCGTCACCAGTTCGCCGCCGGTCGAGGTGAAGCGGTTCGCCTGGTTCAAGGCCTGCCGGGCGACGATCCCGCCGATGCCGAAGTCGGTCACCTTCAACGTCGGGGCGAGGGAAGACCGAGCCTTCCCCTCTTTGTTGGCCCCTGGCTCCTGGCCCACAACGAGGATGTTGGCCGGCTTGAGGTCGCGGTGAACGATGGCCGGGCCCAGCCGGTGAGCGTGGCCGACGATCTCGGCGAGCTGGAGCAGCACCCGCGAGCGCGCCTCGGCGCTGGGGCCGCGCGGCAGGGCCGGCCAGTCGCGGACCAGCCCGGCGAGGTCGCCGCCCTCGACGTACTCGTATTTGAGACACGGCGGGTCGATGCCCAGGTGCGTGTCCAGCAGGCGCACGATGCCGGGGTGGGTGCCCTGGCTCATCACGCGGCCCAGCAGTTTGGCCTCGTGGCGCAGCGCGTCGGCGGTGGCGGCGTCGAGGCAGAACTTCAGCGCGACGGGCGCGGCCAGGTAGAGGTTGCGGGCTCGCCACACCTCGCCGAAGCCGCCGACGCCGAGCAGTTCTTCCAGCTCCCAGTCGCCGATGCCGGCGGGGCGGTCGCCCGGCTTGAAGCGCGGCAGGCGCGTCGGGAGCATCGGCACCAGGTCGCGCGGCCCCTCGAGCCGCAGCCCGGCGGGCACCGTCGCGCCGCTCGGGTCGGCAGGCCGGCGGAGCGATTTGCGGACGGCCGCGGGGACCTGGGAGAGGTAAAACTCCAGGGCGAGCTGGACGTCGTGCGGCTGGTCGGCGGCGACCTCGCGCGCCACGCTGGCCGCCTCGGCCCGGGCCTCGGCGGGCGTCGCCTGGGCCATCTCTTGCAACGCGGCGCGCCCGTCCAGCTCGGCCTGGCGCTCGCGAATGCGCTTCCAGGCGTCGGAGGCGATGTCGTAGACCGGCTCGCCAAACGGCACGAAGTGAGCCAGGGCCTTGACGGCGTTGGCCTTGAAGGCCTCGCCAATGCACTTCAGCCACGTGCGCATCCGAGACATGAGGGGGCCTCCGGCAGAAGGCGCGGGGGGCGGCCCGCTGGTACATCATACGCAGGAGAAGGGCGAGGTCGCAATCGGCGGGGGACAGGCTGGCGGGCGCGAGCCAGCGCCGGTACGATCCTCCCAGGGAATACGTCCTGCCCCCGCCCCGTTTTCGGAGGCACCGGCCCATGCGCACCACTCTGACCTTGCTAATCCTGGCGTGTCTCTCCGCCGCCCTCGGCGCCGCCACCATCGACACCGTGGCGGGCACGGGCGAGCGCGGCCATTCGGGCGACGGCGGCCCCGCCACGAAGGCGACGCTCAACGACCCGTTCCACTGCGACCTCGACCGCGACGGCAACCTCTACGTCGCCGAGGCGCTCAACCACTGCGTGCGCAAGGTCGAGCGCAAGTGCGGGCTCATCTCCACCGTCGCCGGCTGCGGGCGGAAGGGCTATGACGGAGATAACGGGCCCGCTATTAAGGCAAAATTCAACGAGCCCTATGCCGTCGCCGTCGCGCCGGAGGGCGACCTCTACGTCGTCGATCGGCTCAACGCGGTGGTCCGGCGCGTCGAGGGCAAGACGGGGACGATTCGCACCGTGGCGGGGACGGGGTTGAAGGGACATTCGGGCGACGGCGGGCTGGCGACGAAGGCGCAGATGGTCGAGCCGAACGATTGCTGCCTCGACGGCAAGGGCGGGCTGCTGATTGCCGACGTCGGCGACTGGCGCGTGCGCCGGTTGGACCTCGAGAGCGGAACCATCGCGACGTTCGCCGGGACCGGCCGGCGCAAGGGGAAGATCGACCGCAAGGCCCTGGGCGACGGCGGCCTCGCGACGAAGGCGCTGATTCACGGAGCGCGGGCGGTGTGCGTCGATGGGCGCGGCAACACGTACGTTTGCGAGCGCGAGGGGAACGCGGTCCGCAAGGTCGATGCGGTGGGGACCATCACCACGCTCGCCGGGACGGGGGCGCGCGGCAAGGCGGACGGGCCGACGTCGCTGGCGACCTTCAACGGGCCCAAGGCGATCCGCTGCGACGCGGCGGGGAACGTCTACGTGGTCGATACGGAGAACCACTCGGTGCGCAAGATCGACGTGAAGACGTTGCGCGTGACGACGGTGGCGGGCGGCCGGCGCGGCCCGGGCGGGGACGGCGGCGATGCGCGGAAGGCTGGGCTGGGCCGGCCGCACGGGTGCGTGCTGGACGGGAAGGGGACGTTGTACATCGCCGATAGCGAAAACCATCGGGTGCGGCGGGTGAGGCCGTGACGGGCGATGTGGTGAGGCCGCCACGATGACCCCGGAGTTGCCGATGTCCCTCTACCGAGTTCCCGATTGGCAAGACGCTCTCTGCACCGGCACGTGGCAGATCTCCTACCGGCTCGATGACGGGCGTATGCTGATGTTCTGGGGAGGGGCGCCTGATGCTCCCTCGCGAGCCGACCGCGAATGGGGAGTCGTGGTGATGAGCGGCCGCGTGCGCGACCTTGCCGGAGAACAGTCGTTGCTCGCTAACCCGGCCTTCGCCCGCCAAGTACGCACCTGCGTCATCGACGGGGGCACCTTCCTCGTCACGATGGAAGGACAGATCGACACCGTCGTCGATGCCGCCCGCGCTGACTTTGCCGGGCCGCCGGAGGAGCGCGTAACCGCCTGACTCACGCCCGCGCCGTCTGCTCGCGGAACCCGACGAGGAACACCAGCAACAGCCCCGTCGTGATGGCCGCCCCGACCGCGAACGTGTGCCCCAGATCGCCGCCCGTGGAGGCGCGCAGCCAGCCCGCGAGCAGGTTGCCGACGAGGAGCCCCGCCCCGTTGACGAAGCTGAACAGCCCCTGCACGCTGGTCCGCAAATCGCCCGTGGCCTGGTCGTTGAGGAACATCTGCCCCGCGACCAAAAAGCCGGCCACGAAAAGCCCGTTGAGCACCTGCGATGCCACCACCAGGCCCAGCGGCCCGCCCCACGACAGCACGCTCATCGCCAGCGCCCACGCCGTCAGCCCCAGGAGCATGGTGCCGCGCACCCCAAAGCGCCCCAGCAGCATTGGCAGCAGGGCCAGCGATAGCACCTCGGCCCCCTGGGCCAGGGTCAGCGTCGGCCCCAGCCACTCCTGGGCCACGCCCAGTTCCTGCAAGAGCAGCGGCGTGTTCTGCGTCGTGAAGGGAAACGTCACGCACGTCCCCAGCACGCACACCGAGTAGACGGCGAGCCGCCAGCCGCGCAGCAGCTCGAGCGCCGCCAGGGGGGCCAGGAAGCGCCCCGTCGGCGTGAGGCCCCGGCGCGGCGGGGTCGGCGGCAGCGTCAGCGCGTAGCCGGACAGGGCGAAGCCGATCAGCCCGCCGATGCGGAAAACGTCGGCCAGATCGGCGTGGGGGGCATGCGGCCGAACGAGGGCATACCAGGCCCCCAGCCAGGCCGGGCTCGCCAGCCAGTAGCCGAGCAGCCAGCCCGTCGTCATCCAGCCGACCGTGCCCCAGAGGCGCGCCCCGGCGAACTGGCTTTCAGGGTCGGGAAGGTGCGCGAAGCAAACGGTCGTGCCGATGACCAGCAGCGGCCCCGTCAGCAGCCAGAACACCAGCGTGGCGGCGAAGACGGCGAGTGGAGAGGTCAATTCGGCGAGCAGCCAGAGGTCGAGCCCGGCGAGGAGGGCACAGACGGCGATGGCGCGCTCGGCCGACACCCAGCGGTCGGCGACCTGCCCGGCGACGAGGGCGGAGAGCAGCGTGGCGATGGCCTGGGTGGCGCAGCAGCCGGCCACGTCGAGGTCGCCGAAGCCCAGGCGCTTGAGGTGGACCGAGTAGAGCGGGAGCAGGGAGCCGGGGAGGGCCCATTGCAGGAACATCAACAGCGACAGGCGGAAGCGCAAGGTGGGTCTGCTCGTGCGGGCGCCCCTCCGTGGGGCAATCCATTGGGTTCAGCGTAGCAGGCGCGCGAGCGCGGGCGGAAGGGCAAACCCCTCCCCCGCGAAAAACGAGCCCGCGGGCCGCCCTGGCGTGCAAGAGATCGAGGCCCGGCTCGTATCATAAATCGAGGGCCGCGCGTCCGGCCCGAGGTGCGGTCCAGGGGGCGAGCGGGCAATGGGCAAGACCAGAACCGGCAAGCGCGAAACGGTTTCGCTTCCTTTGGGGCCCCGCGTCAAGGAAGTGCTGGCGGTCGCCTACCGGGCGCGCAAGCCGGTGCTGCTCGAAGGGCCCACGGGCATCGGCAAGAGCGAGCTGGTCGCCCAGGTCGCCCGCGAGCTCGGCATCGGCCGCGTCGTCCTCGACCTCAGCCTGCTGGAGCCGCCCGACCTCGTCGGCCTGCCCGTCGTCCTCGACGGCCGAACCACCTACGCCCCGCCCTCGATCTTGCCGCGCGACGGGGAGGGCATTCTGATGCTCGAAGAGCTCAACCGCGCCGAGCGCTACATCCAGCAACCGGCCTTGCAGCTCCTGACGGCCCGGCGGCTGCACGAGTACGAGTTGCCCCCCGGCTGGTCGGCGTGCGCCGCCATCAACCCCGAGGACGACGAGTATCAGGTGACGCCGCTCGACCCGGCCCTGCGCGCCCGCTTCCTCGAACTGGTCGTGCGCGCCGACCGCAAGGCATGGCTGGCGTGGGCCGAGGAGAACGCGACGCACCCCGCCGTGCTGGAGCTGGCCCGCCACCACGAGCGCTTCCTCGACGGCACGCCCCCGCGCACCTGGACCTACGTTTCCGACCTGCTGAGGTCGCTGCGCCCTGAAGAGGCGCGCAACGCCCGCCTGATGGAGGCCGCCCTCGGCGGGTATCTCGCCCCCGCCTGGGTGGAATTGCTGCTGGAGGCGATGAAGGGCATCGAGGCGCTGGGCGGGCTCGACCTGCGCCGGCTGCTGACGGCCTACCACCAGGACGCGGCGCTACAGCAGGAGGTGCAGCGCTGCGCCAGGGAGGGGCGCACCGACATGCTCGACCAGATCGTCTACCACGTCCTCGGGCTGGTGGACGGGCCGGCGCTGAACCAGGCGGTGGGCAACAAGGCGTTCAGCCTGGAGGCGTTCGACCGGCTGATCGTGGACTTGCCGGGCGACGGGCGCGAGGCGCTGCAAAAGGCCGTGGGCGACAATCCCATCGCCGCAACGCTGCTGAACGTGCAGCCGAAGGACGTGTTGCACGGGGGCTATCCCGGCAGCACGATCGCGCAGCAGGTGGCGCGCTGGGCAAGCGAGCCGACCCGCAAGCATCGCGTGGAGCTGTTGGTCGGCGCGCTGTGCCGGCACCTCGACAAGCACCCGAAGCTCGTGGAACTGCGCAAGGACCGCGGGGCGATGACGGGGCTGGGGGCGTTCTTGAAGCAGGTGGGGCCGCGCTGGGCCAGGCCGTTGGAGGAGGTGTTGAGCAAGCGCAACCTCGAGCCGATTCGTGCGTAGGGTGGGCCGAGGCTTTGCGAGGCCCACGCGGACATCCTCCCGCGTGGGCCTCGCAAAGATGTCAGCGGTCCGAAAGTTTGGCCGTGACACCCGGCCCGAAAGTTTGGCCGTTTGGCGCTGTTCTGCTACCTTGGTGGCGATGTCCTGACCGAGTCGTTGGTCGCAACAACACGAGGAAGCCATGCCTCACGCTCTG
>JBBSEZ010000260.1:0-14254 GCA_038239195.1 Gemmatales bacterium | reverse complement strand
GTTCTACCGGGAAAGTGCCGAAAAACCACAGGTGCGAAGAAAAAAATTGTCGTCCCGCTGGCCCGAACGGCCCAAACTACCTTTTATCCTTCACTTGCGCTCCCGGCAAGGTGCGACGATTTCCCCATTTCTCAGAGCTGGTGCAGGAGGTCCCTCACCCCCAACCCCCTCCCTCCCGAATCGTTCGGCTCATGGGCCATTACCCCGCCTGGGCCTTCCCCCACTCCGCCTCCCCGTATGCCGTGGCCTACGAACCGGCGCGCCGCGAGACGGGGAGCAGATCGACGTCTGGCCCGAGCCCCTCGCGGTCGGGCAAGCCCTCCCCACGATGCCCCTTCCGCTCGACCTCGAATCGACCTACACCGAACCGCCTCTTCTCGAGCCCGTACGCGTCCCCGCAAGGCCCTCTCCCTCGCCGAAGACGGGCGCGCCGATGGCGGACCGCGCCCGAGGCGATACAATCGAAACGAACGCGCGGCGGCCCCACGCGGACCGGAGGACCGGCTCATGCCGCTGCTCGCCCCACTCGCCGTCGGGCAACCGCTACCCACCCTGCCGCTCGCCCTGCGCGGCGTCGGCTGCGTCCCCCTCGCCCTCGACGCCAGCTACACCGAGGCCCGCCAGCGCTCCCTGCTCTAACACCCATCTCGATCGGAGACGTCGCTGTGAGATTCCTCTCCCCCCTCGCCCTCCTGCCCGCCCTCCTGCTGCTCGCCCCCGACGCCCGGCCCGCGCCGCGCGCAGCGCCCGGCTTCGCCCTCGCCGACGGCGACCGCGTTGTCTTCCTCGGCAACACGCTGATCGAGCGCGAGCAGGGCCACGGCTACTGGGAGCTCGCCCTGACCGCTCGCTTTCCGAAGGCGAAGGTGATCTACCGCAACCTCGGCTGGAGCGGCGACACCGTCTTCGGCGACGCCCGCGCCGGCTTCGGCAATGCCGCGGACGGCTTCAAGCAGCTCAAGGAGCACGTGCTCGCTCTCAAGCCGACCGTCCTCGTCATCGGCTACGGCACCAACGAATCGTTCGAGGGCCCCGACGGCCTGCCCAAATTCACCAAGGGCCTCAACGTCCTCCTCGACGCGCTGGCCCCCGCCAAGGCGCGCGTCGTCCTCCTGTCGCCCCTGCGCCACGAGTACCTCGGTCCGCCCCTGCCCAGCCCCGTCGCGCAAAACAAGAACCTCCGCCTCTACGCCGACGCCATCCGCGACGTGGCGGCCAAGCGCAATCACGCCTTTGTCGATCTCTACGATCTTCTGGGCGATGGCTCCCGATTGGCGTGGCCCGCGCCGCTGACCGACAACGGCATGCACCCCACTGCCTGGGGCTACTGGCGCTCCGCCTTCGCCCTCGAGCGCGGCCTCGGCCTGCCCGAGCGCGGCTGGCGCATCGACGTCGAGGGCAGCAAGGCCAAGGCGCGCGGCGCCCGCGTGGACAGGCTGAGCGCCGGGCCGCTGCGCTTCCAGGTCACCGACTCCCTGTTGCCCGCGCCCGCGCCCCCGAAGGCAGGGGCGCCGAAAACGGCCTTTCCCTTCGATGATCGCGTTCTGTGCGTCAAGGGGCTGGCGGCGGGCGACCACGTGCTGACGATCGATGGCAAGGAGGTGGCGACGGCCAGCGCCGCCGGCTGGGCGGCGGGCGTGCGCCTCACGCGCGGGCCCGAGCTCGACCAGGCGGAGAAATTGCGCAAGGAGATCGTCGCCAAGAACGAGCTGTACTTCCACCGCTGGCGGCCGCAGAACGTGACCTACCTCCTCGGCTTCCGCAAACACGAGCAGGGCAAGAACGCCCGCGAGATCGCGCAGTTCGATCCGCTTGTCGATGCCCGCGAGAAGGAGATCGCCCGGCTGCGCGTGCCGGTGGCCCATACGTACGAACTCAAACCGGCCGCGAAGTGACCATCCCCGGTTAGCGACGCTTCGCAGAAGCGTTCCGCCCCAACGCTTCTCTCGAAACGTGGTAACCGATCGAGCACCCACGAGCACCCCCCCATGACCCGCCTGCTGCGATCCCCCGCCACCCACCTCGCCCTCACCCTGCTGGCGCTGGGCGCTGCCCCGCTCTGCGCCCAGCGCGAGGCCAAAATCCCCAACCCCGACCCCGAGGTCGAACGGCGCACCTTCCAGGTGCCCGAAGGCTTCGAGGTCAACCTCTTCGCCGCCGACCCGCTCCTCGCCAAGCCGATCCAGATGAACTGGGACGCCGCCGGCCGGCTCTGGGTCGCCTCCAGCGAAGTCTATCCGCAAATCAAGCCCGGCCAGAAGGCCAACGACAAGGTCCTCGTCCTCGAAGACACGAAAGGCGTCGGCAAGGCCGACAAGGTCACCATTTTCGCCGATGGCCTGCTCATCCCCACTGGCGTCGAGCCGGGCGACGGGGGCGCCTACGTCGCCAACAGCACCGAGATCGTCCACCTGTCCAACCCCGGGCCCGACGGCAAGGCGCGCACCCGGCGCGTGGTCCTCTCCGGCTTCGGCACCGAGGACACCCACCACATCATCCACACCTTCCGCTGGGGCCACGACGGGCAACTCTACTTCAACCAGGCCGTCTACATCCACAGCCACGTGGAGACGCCCCACGGCGTGCGCCGGCTGGGCGGCGGCGGCATCTGGCAGTTTCGGCCCGAGACGGTCGAGCTCGGCGTGTTCATGCGCGGGCTGTGGAACCCGTGGGGCCATCACTTCGACCGCTGGGGCCAGTCGTTCGCCACCGACGGCGCCGGCGGCGAGGGCATCAACTACGTCGTGCCCGGCGCCAGTTACGCCCCCGTCCCCGGCGGCGGCCCCACCCTGCCCGGCCTCAACCCACGCAGCCCCAAGTACTGTGGCCTCGAAGTCCTCAGCGGGCGCCACCTGCCCGAGGCCTGGAGGGGCACCCTCGTCACCAATGACTTCCGCGCCCACCGCGTCTGCCGCTTCGAGGTGGCGCCGTCCGGCTCGGCCTACGTGTCGCGCCAGCTCGCCGACGTGATCCGCAGCACGCACCCCGCCTTCCGGCCCATCGACGTCAAGATGGGCCCCGACGGCGCGATCTACGTCGCCGACTGGTACAACCCGATCATCCAACACGGCGAGGTCGATTTCCGCGACCCGCGCCGCGACCACACCCGAGGCCGTATCTGGCGCATCACCGCCAAGGGCAGGCCGCTCGTCCCCCGCCCCAAACTGGTCGGCGCCACCGTGCCGGAGCTGCTCGAACACCTCAAGGCGCCCGAGGACTGGACGCGCCACTTCGCCAAGCGCGTGCTCAAGGAGCGCGGCGCCAAGGCCGTACTGCCGGCGCTCAAGGCGTGGGCGGGCAAGCTCGACCGCAACAAGCCCGCCGACGAGCCACACCGACTCGAAGCGCTCTGGACGTATCAGTCCCTCAACGTCGTCGAGCCCGCCCTGCTCTCCGCATTGCTCGAAGCGCGCGACTACCGCGTGCGAGCGGCGGCGACGCGCGTGGCGTCCGCCTGGCACGATCGGCTCGCCAATCCGCTCGAACTGCTGGCGCCGCGCATCGCCGACGAACACCCGCAGGTGCGCCTCGAGGCGGTGCGGGCGCTCGGCAAGGTCCAAAGCCCGCGCGCCGCGGAGCTGGCGCTGCGGGCCCTGGAGCGGCCCGTCGATCTCTACCTCGACTACGGCCTGGGGCTCACGATGCGCGAGTTGGAGAAGCAGTGGGTGCCGGCCATGCAGAAAGGGCGCTTCAACGCCGGCAACGTGCGGCAACTGGCGTTCGCGCTCCAGGCCGTCGGCTCGGCGCGCGTCGTCGCGCCGCTCGTCGGGCTGGTGCGCTCCGGCAAGCTGTCGGCCGAGGGCGAGGACAGCATCCTCACGCTGCTCGCCGGCGTCGGCGGGCCGGGCGAGCTGACGCTGCTCGTCGATCGCGCGGTGGCAGAGAAGACGACCCGGGCGCGCCGGCTGCGCCTGTTGGGCGCCCTGGAGGAGAGCGCCCGCCAGCGCGGCGTCAAGCCGGCCGGCGATCTCAAGCGCGTGGTGGCGCTGTTGGGCTCCGACGACGTGGTCACGCGGGCGGCGGCGGCGCGACTGTCCGGGCTTTGGGGCCAGGAAGGCGCGCGGGCCTCGCTGGAGGGCTCGGCGCGCGATGCGAAGGCGCCCGAACCGCTGCGCCAGGCGGCCATCGACGGGCTGGCGGCCCTGGGAGGGAAGGGCGCCCGCGACACGCTCGGCGAGTTGGCCGAGAAGGGCGCCCCGCCAGCGGTCCGGCCCAAGGCGCTCGTCGCCCTGGCGGGGCTCGACCTGCCCGGCGCGGCGAAGCGCGCCGTGGGCGTCCTGGCGGACATGAAAGAGGGCGCGGGGACAAGCGACGTGTTCGACGCCTTCTTGCAGCGCAAGAACGGCGCCAACGAGCTGGCCAAGGCCGTCGCGGGCAAGAAGCTGCCACCCGACGTGGCCAAGGTCGGCGTACGCACGGTGCGCACCTCGGGGCGCGAGGCCAACGCGCTTCTCGACGCGCTGGTCAAGGCGGGCGGGCTGAAGTTTGGGGCGCGCAAGTTGACGAAGGACGAGCTGGCCGACACGGTCGCCGACGTCGCCCGGCTGGGCAACGCGGCGCGCGGCGAGCGAATCTTTCGCCGGGCGGATCAGTTGTGCTTGCAGTGCCACGCCATCGGCGGGGCGGGCGGGCAGGTTGGCCCCGACCTGAGCAGCATCGGGGCGAGCGCGCAGGTCGATTACCTGATCGAATCGCTGCTGGAGCCGAGCAAGGCGATCAAGGAGAACTATCACGCCCTCCTGGTCTCCACCAACCGGGGCCATCTCTTGACGGGCATCAAGGTGCGCCAGACGCGCACCGCCCTGGTGCTGCGCACCGACCAGGATCGGGAGATCGAGGTGCCCCTCAAGGACGTCGAGGAGCAGACGCCGAGCAAGACGTCGCTCATGCCCGATGGCCTCACCGACACGCTGACGCGCGGCGAGCTGCTCGACCTCGTGCGCTTCCTGTCGGAGCTGGGCAAGGTCGGGCCCTACTCGGTCGGCAAGGCGCGCGTCGCCCGGCGCTGGGAGGCGCTGGCGCTCAGCGCGGACGCGAAGGGGCTGCTGGAAGGCAAGCTGGACGCGGTCGCCGGCAACCACCCGGGCATGATCTGGTCGCCGGCGTACAGCACCGTCGCCGGCGTGCTGCCGCTGGCCGAGGTGCCGAGCGTGGCCGTCAAGGACGGCGGGCTAACGGTGCTGCGGGCGCGACTCGAGGCGACGGCGGCCAGCAAGGCACGGCTCAAGATCGGCCCGGCGCGCGGGGCGCGGCTGTGGGTCGATGGCAAGGAGGTGCCGGTCAAGGAGACGACCGAGCTGAGCCTGACGGCGGGGGCCCACGTGCTGACGCTGGTGGTCGAGCGCGCGGGAGGCGCCGAGGCGGTGCGCTGCGAGCTGGAGGACACGCCGGCGGCGGCGGGCGTGCGCTTCGTCGGGGGGAAGTGAGACGCGCTCGGGAACGCTAAGCCGCAAGCGGCAATCGTCCCCATTGAGGGCCCGCCGCTTGCGGCTTAGCGTTCTTCTCGGGGGCCCCCTACCCCTTCAACCACGTCCGCTCGATGAACGTCGTATCGACCTGCCCGGCGACGAACGCCGGGTGCTCGAAGATCTTCTGGTGAATCGGGATCGTCGTGTGGATGCCTTCGACGACGAACTCGCTCAGGGCGCGGCGCATCACCGCGATCGCCTCGGCGCGCGTCGGCTGATGTACCAGCAACTTCGCCACCAGCGAATCGTAGTTGGGCGGGACGCGGTAGCCCGCCACCACGTGCGAGTCGAGGCGCACGCCCGGGCCGCCCGGCGGTTGCCAGCGCGCGATGAGCCCCGGCGACGGGCGAAAGTTGTCCGACGGGTCCTCGGCGTTGATGCGACACTCGATCGCCGAGCCGCGCTGGACGATCTCCTCTTGCGTAAAGCGCAGCGGCTCCCCGGCCGCGATGCGAATCTGCTCGCGCACCAGGTCGATGCCCGTCACCAGCTCCGTCACCGGGTGCTCGACCTGAATGCGAGCATTGACCTCGATGAAGTAGAAGTTGTTCTGGGCGTCCACAAGGAACTCGCAGGTGCCGGCGCTGTAGTACCCCGCCTTGCGCGCCAGCCGCACCGCCGCCTCGCACATCGCCTGGCGCGCCGAGGCGGGCAAGTTGGGCGCCGGCGACTCCTCGACGAGCTTCTGGTGGCGCCTCTGCAAGGAGCACTCGCGCTCGAAGAGGTGGACGACGTTGCCGTGCCGGTCGCCGAGGATTTGCACCTCGACGTGCCGCGGGCGTTCGATGTACTTCTCCAGGTAAACGCTGCCGTCCTTGAAGGCGGCCTCGGCCTCCTGGCGCGCGGCCGCGATGCCCGATTGCAACGACGCCTCGTCGCGGGCCACGCGCATGCCGCGCCCGCCGCCCCCCGCGGCCGCCTTGACGAGCACGGGGTAGCCGATGGCGCGGGCCAACCCGCTGGCGTCGCGTCCCTTTTCGAGCAGGCCGTCGCTGCCGGGGACGACCGGAACGCCGGCCTCCTTGGCGAGCTTGCGCGCGCGGTCCTTGTTGCCGAGGCGGTCCATCGCCTCGTGGGGCGGGCCGATGAACTCGATCTTGCTGTCGCGGCACATCTCCGCGAACTTGGCGTTCTCGGACAGGAAGCCGTAGCCGGGGTGGATGGCCTGCGCATCGGCGGCCTCGGCGGCGCTGATGAGCTGCGGTATCTTGAGGTAGCTCTCGGCGGCCGCGGCGGGGCCGATGCAGATCTTCTGATCGGCCAGGTTGAGGTAGGGCGCGTCGCGGTCGGCCTCGCTGTAGACGGCGACGACCTCGATGCCCAGATCGCGACAAGCGCGGATGACGCGAAGGGCGATCTCTCCGCGGTTGGCGACCAGAATGCGCTGGAACATCGGGAGGTACTCAGCCTGTGGGATCGACCCGGAAGAGCACGGTGCCGTACTCCACGAAGTCCTTGTTGTTGACCAGCACCTCTTCGATGACCCCGGAGCAGCCGGCCGGCATCTCGGTGTAGACCTTCATCGCCTCGATCATGCAAACGATCGTCTCGGCCGTGACCCGACTGCCCTTGTTCACGTAGGGGGGGGAGCCGGGCTCTTTCTGCGCGTAATAAGTGCCGACGGCGGGGCTCTTGATCTCGACCAGCTTCTTGACGGGCTTGTCGGGGGCCTTCTCCACGGCGGGGGCCGCCGAGGCGACGGGGGTCGCCACGCCCGGGGCCAGCGCTGGCCCCGGCGCTTTCGCCGCGCGCATCCCGCGGCGAATGCGGATGCGCTGATCGCCCTCGTGCAGGTCGATCTCGCTGAGGTCGTGTTGGCTCATCAGTCGCACGAGGTGGCGGATCGTCCGCACGTCGAATGCGCGAGGCATGTCGGTGTCGTCTGGCACGTCTCCCCCCTTCCGCGTCAACCGAAGGCTCGCATCGCGTCCAGGTCGCGCGACACGTGCGACAGCACCTCACAGCCATCGGGCGCGACCAGCACGTCGTCCTCGATCCGCACGCCACCCCAGCCCGGCAAGTAGATGCCCGGCTCGATGGTGAAGACCATGCCCGGCTCCAGCACCGTCTCCGAGTGAGGCCGCACCGCCGGCGCTTCGTGAATCTGCAAGCCGATGCCGTGCCCCAGCCCGTGCCCAAAGTAATCGCCGTAGCCCGCCTCGGCGATGACCGACCGCGCCGCGTTATCGACGACCAGCGCGGGCGTGCCCGGCCGAACCGCCCCGATCGCCGCCGCCTGGGCCCGCTTCACGATACCGTAAACGTCTTCGAGGCGAGGGCCGGCCGGGGAGAAAGTGGAAGTTGTACGGGCATCCAGAACGCGTGTCAAGTCGCTCCGGTAGAGCCCCGGCCCGACGGCGCCCCAGTCCACGAGCAGCATGGCCCCCGTGCAGACCTGGCGATCGGTGAGGTGGGCGTGCGGCAAGGCGGCGCGCTCGCCGACCTCGACGATGGGCGGGAACGACGTCCCGCGGCCCCCCGCCCGGCGCACGTAGTGCTCCAGGGCGTCGGCCAAGTCCTTCTCGCGGTCGTCCGGCCGCAGCAGGGCGCGGAACGCCGCGAAGGCCCGCTCGGCGATGGCAATGGCCTCGCGGAGGTGCGCCAGCTCCACGTCGTCCTTGATCGTCCGCAGCCGCTCGACGCGATCGGCCCCTGGTTTCCAGTCGAGCGTGGGGGCCAGGGTGCGCAGAAACTCGAACTCGGCGACGGTCAGCCCGCCACTCTCGAAGCCGACCGAACGACAGCCGAGCCCGGCGAGCACCTCGGCGATGGCCTCGTGGATCTTCTGCGTGGGGGGGCGTATCTGCGTCGCAAGGCCGGGACACTCGTCGGCGATCTGGCCGACGTAGCGCGGGTCGCTGACGAGCAAGACGCGGTCGGGCGTCATCACCAGGGCGCTGCTGTCGCCGCTGAAGCCGGTCAGGTAGGTGACGTTGACGAGGCCGGTGATGAGAAAGGCGCTCACCTGCTCCTCGGCGAGCTGGCGAGCGAGCCGTTCGCGGCGCTGCGCGAAATGGTCCATGCGGTCGGCCCCTCGGGGAAGCGAAATTGCTGCCTACCTCCCCCATTGTCGAAAGGCGAGCGCGAAGCGGCAAGCGGCGAGGGCGCGACCGGCGCCATACAATCTGGGTGTGTCGGCGCGCCGCGCGCCGCCCTGGCGAGACCCGGAGGCCCCTTCCATGACCTCAGCCGCGATCAAACTGGCGCCCTCGATCCTGTCCGCCGACTTCGCCCGCCTCGGCGAGCAAGTGCGCGAGGCGGAGGCCGCCGGCGCCGACCGCATCCACGTCGATGTGATGGACGGCCATTTCGTCCCCAACCTTTCGATGGGCCCGGTGGTCGTGAAGGCGCTGCGATCGGTGACGCGCCTGCCGCTGGAGGTCCACCTGATGATCGAGCAGCCCGACCGCTACCTCGACGCCTTCGCCGAGGCCGGCGCGGGCTCGCTGCTGGTCCACGTCGAGAACGGCGGCGACCTGTCCCACCGGGTCAAGCGCATCAAGGGGCTCGGGAAAAAGGTTGGCGTCGTCCTCAACCCCGACACCCCGCCGGCGGCCCTCGCTGCGGTCCTGGCCGAGGTCGATCTCGTCCTGGTGATGACCGTCCACCCCGGCTTCGGCGGTCAGCAATTCATGCGCGAGGTGCTCGACAAGTTGCTCCGCGTCCGCCAGATGATCGACCGGACGAAGCCGGAGGTCGAACTGGAGGTGGACGGCGGCATCGACGCGACGACGGCCCCGGAGGCGGTCCGCCACGGGGCGCGCGTGCTGGTAGCGGGCTCGGCGGTGTTCGGCGCGGCCGACGGCGTGGCGGGCGCGATGGCACGGCTCCGCGCCGCGGCGAGCGCGGGGATGGGGTGAAATGCTTGCTGGGGCGCCAGGCCGGCGGGTAGGATGGGGTTGGAAAAGCGAGGCCTTTCGGGAGGCGATCATGAGCGAGCCTGTAACTCACCCTGCGCCGATGATAGACGTGGCGCGACCACCGGAGAGCAAGTGGCAACGGGAGCAACGGGCCTTCTTGCAAATGCTCCCGAACTTGCTCCAGACACATCGGGGCAAGTTCGTGGCCGTCCACGAAGGGCAGGTTGTTGGGAGTGGAGAAGACAAACTCGATCTCGCCTGGCAAGCCTATGCGAAATTCGGTTACGTCCCCGTCTACGTCGGCCTCGTCGCGGAACGGCCCCTCCTTCCCGCTCGCATGCCTTCCTTCCGCGTCCTTCCCGAAGAACGACGACCATGATCCGCTACTTGTACAACCAGCAGACTGACCCACCCGCGCCGTTCGTCCACGTGACTATTCGAGGCCCACGCCCCGGGAAGGAGTTGAGCAACCTCCCTGCCCAACTCGACTCAGCAGCAGATCGCTCGACTCTCCCGGCCTCTGCGGTTACAGAGCTCGGCCTGGTGCTCCTTGACGAGGCGAGAGTTCAGGGCTTTGGCGGGGCCGAGCAGACCGTTTCCACATTTGGGGCGGAGCTTGCGATCCGCGGCCACCCTTTCATCCGAGTTGAAGTCTTCGCGCATGAAGGCGAGCCTTACGTGCTTCTCGGGCGCGACGTGATGAACCGCTTCCGCATCGTGCTGGACGGGCTGGGCCTCGCGGTCGAGATCGAGTGACCTCGCCTCGGATCAGCCTCGTACCAACGGCAACCGCAGCACGAACCGCCCCCCCTCCCCGCGCCGCCCCTCCGCCGTCAGCTCTCCCCCCAGCGCCCGGGCGATGCGCCGCGCCACCGCGAGCCCGAGCCCCACGCCGGCGATGCCCAGCCGGCGCGCCTGCTCCGAGCGATAAAACGGCTCGAAAAGGTGCGGCAAGTCCTCCGGCGCCAGCCCGCAACCGGCATCCTCGACCGCCAGCACCGCCGCTCCCTTCTCCTCGCCACAGAGGAGCGCGATCGGCGTTCCGCTCGCGCTGTACTTGCAGGCGTTCTCCAGGAGGTTATCGACCAGTTGGCCCAGCAGGGCCGGGTGCGCCTCGACGAGCAGGGGGCCCGAGGAGGAGAGCGCCAGGCGCAGGTCGCCGGCCCGGGTGGGCCAGCCCCGGACGTGCTCGGCCAACCACGGCCCCAGGTCGAGCGCTTGCAGGTCGGGCAAGCGCGTCTCGGCGTCGGCGCGGGCGAGGAACAGCAGCATCTCCACGAGCCGCCGCAGGTGAACCGCCTGCTTGTGAACCTTGTCCAGCGCCTCGCGGTAGTCCTCGGCGGGGCGCGGGCGACGCAGCGCCACTTCGACCTGCCCGAGCATGGCCGTCAGCGGGGTGCGCAGCTGGTGCGAGGCGTCGCCCGTGAAGCGCCGCTGGCGCTCGAACGATTCGTGCAGCCGCGCCAGCAAATCGTTGAACGCCCGCCCCAGGTCGTCCAGTTCGTCCCCCGTCGCGGGGGCCGGCAGCCGCTCGCCCAGGTCGGCCGCGCTCATCGCCCGCGCCGCCCCCGCCATGCGCGTCAGCGGGGCCAGCGCCCGCCGGGCCAGCCAGCGCCCGGCAAGGGCCACTAGCAACCACAGCCCCATCGAGAGCCCCGCGAGGAGCAGCGCCAGGTTGCGCAGCACCGCCGTCATCGGCCCCAGCGGCAAGGCGACCATCAGCACCACCTCCGGGTGCTTCTTCTCCTTGTCGGTCTTCGCCGGGCGGTCCCGAGACGTCTGCGGGGCCCGGAGCCGCCGCTGCGCCAGGCGCCAGGCCCCGCCGTCGGGCCCTGTCACCTGCTCGGGAGTGGAATCGTCCGCGTGAGCTTGCGAATGCTCTCCCAACCAGTCCTCCGAGGCGCCTGCCGTCTGGGATGCGCTCAGGGCCCCGCCGCGTTCGTCGTACACCGCCCAGCGAACGGCGCCGGGCCCTTCCGAGGGGAACGCCAGTTGTCGGCCGCGCAGGTCCCATTCGATCCCGTCGGCCTCGACCTCGGCAGCGGCGGCCAGCGTGCCGAGGGCCGACTCCAGGCGCTCGTCGAGCTGGCGATGCAGGTGGGCCCGCGCCAGCAGGTAGAGCGACGACGAGAACCCGAACAGGACCAGCGCCAGCGTGGCGAGAAAGAACGCCGACAGCCGCGCCGCCAGGGTCATGGTTGCTCCCCGAAGACGTAGCCGCGGCCCCGGCGCGTGTGGATCAGCGGGGGGCCGTGCTCCTCCAGCTTCTTGCGCAACGTGTAAACGGTGCTCTCCAGCGTGTTGGACAGCCCGTCGTAGCGCTCGTCCCAGACGTGCTCGTAGATGCGCGTCCGCGACAACACCTCTCCGGCATGGCGCAAAAAGAACACCAGGAGGGCCTGCTCCTTGGCCGTCAGGCCCAGCGAACGGCCGGCCCGCTCCGCGCGCTGCGTGGCCAGGTCCACGCGAACGTCCCGATGCGCCAGGAGGGCGCTGGCGCCGCGCCCCTGCCGCCGGGCCAGGGCGCGCACGCGGGCCAGCAGTTCGTCGAAGGCGAACGGCTTGCACAGGTAGTCGTCGGCCCCGCTGTCGAGGCCGCGCACCCGGTCGGAGACGGCGTCGCGCGCCGTGAGGAACAGCACCGGCACCTCGCCGCCAGCCTGCCGGTGCCGGCGCAACAGCGCCAGGCCATCGGGGCCCGGCAGCCACCAGTCGAGCAGGACGACGTCCCACTCGCCCGTTTGCCAGGCGTGCCAGCCAGACTCGCCGTCGGCGCTGTGCTCGACGGTGAAGCCCTCCTCGCGCAGCCCGCGCACCACGAAGTCGGCGATCGGCGCCTCGTCCTCGATGAGCAGGATGCGAATGCCCATGCGCCTGGCCCCGGAGAAAAAGCAGGGTGGTAGAACGGCCACTCGAGGCCGTTCTACCACCCGCGGACGGAGGACCGCCTCACGGCGAGGCGTCACTCCTTCTTGCCCTCTTCCTTCTTCTCTTCCTTCTTCTCTTCCTTGCCCTTCTCTTCTTCCACCTTCAGCACCTTCCCACTCGGGTCGAACACGACCTCGAGTTTCTTCTTCCCGACAACGAAGTGCGCCTCGTAGGTCACCTTTTCGCCTGCCGTGACCTCTTCGAGCTTCTCGATCTTCGCCTTGGGGTACTTCTCCTTGAGGGCGTCGGCCACGGGCTTCGGCAGTTCCTTGAGGGTAATCTCTTTCTCGATCTCGGTGATCTTGCCGTCCGGCGTGACGTGGACCTCGATCTTGCGGCCCTTGTACGCGATGGCGATCTCGTACGTGACCTTCCCGTCCTTCTTTTCCTTCTCGGCCCCGGTCAGCTTGGCGCCGGGGAACTTGTCCTTCACCGCTTTCAGGGCCGCCTTCGGCACGTCCTTCAGCGGCACCTTCTCCTCGTCCGCCTGCACCGCCAGAACGGCCAGCATCAGGGTGCTGACCGCCAGCCCGCCCAACATCAAGTGACGCATCGTCTCCTCCAGGGTTGTTCCCGGCGCCCGCCGTCCGCGGCAGGGAAAGCGCCGGCATCAGGAGAGAGCATACCCGAACCACGTGAGCGGGCGGTGAAGCGAAGATAAAATCGAGCTCATCGAGGCCGCGCGGCCGGGCAGCCTCCCTGGCGCCGGCGAGCCCTCGCCTTCGCGCGGGGCGCCCGGCGAGGGTAGAATGCGGCGAGGAGGGCGGCCGATGGGACCGTTCGATCAGACGGCACGGCAGATCGCCAAAAGCAACGGCCGCGGCTTCACCGGCTGGGTGCTGCGGCACGGCGATCCGCCCCCGCCGCTGCCCTTCGAGCGCTGGGACGACACGCGCCGCACCTCCTGGCCGGGCGGGCCCGAACGCACCGACGACCTCGTGGCGATCCTGCAAGGCCCCGACGGCACGGGGCGAACGTGGCTGATCGTGGAGGTCAAGGCCGAGCCGGAGCGCACCGCCCTGATCCAGGTGGGCGTGTACGAGCTATTGCTGGCAGGCGAGGTCGGCGAAGGCGGCCAGGTCGGCAGCGTGCTGCTGAACCTGACGGGGCAGGGCAGCAAGGACGGCCTGCACCTCGGCGTGCCGGGGGTGGGCAAGGGCCACCACGTCGGGCCGCTGGTCGTCAACCTGTCGGAGGACGACGCGGCAGGGACGCTGCGAGAGATTGCGGAGGGGAAGTTGGAGTTGTGCGTCTTGCCGTGGCTGCCGCTGCTCCAAGGGGGCGGCGAGCCGGGGCTGATCGAGGAGGGGAAGCGCATCGCCGAGACGGAACTCGACGTCGAGTTCCGGGTGCGCTGGCGCGACTGGGCGCTGGTGTTGGCGGAACTGAGCAAGCAGTTCGTCAACTGGCAGCGCGGTTTGGAGGGCTGGATGGTGAAAGAGTCCCAGGTCATCAACGGGTGGTTGCGCGAGGGAGAACGCAAGGGCGAACTCCGCCAGGCGCGCGAAGACTTGTTGGAGGTAGTCCGCGACAAGTATCAAGTCCCGGTCCCAGAGGACATTCAACTGGCCGTGCAAGGCACGAACGACACCAATATGTTGCGCCGTTGGCTTCTCGCCGCCGCGAAAGCCTCAACCCTGGAGCAATTCCGCACCGCAATGCGCCAGGCCCCCTGACTCGCGTGTTGCGCCTTCGGCGGGCCGGGCGAAAGGCCAAGGGGGCCCACAGCTACATCCCATAGGGCCTTGATTGGGCACACCCAAGGACTCACGGAGTGGGGGCCCGTCGCTCGGGAAGCAACTCGAATGCCCCGGCCTGGCTCGCCCTGGCGGGGCTGCCCTCAGCCGAGCAGCCCCACCAGGCGCGCCTCCAGCTCCGCCTTGCTCAGCCCGCGCACGAGAAAGCGCTTGTCGCGCCCCGTCTGCCCGCTCAGCAGCTCGACCTGCGACCGCTTCACCTTCAGCACCTCCACCAGCGCCGCGTTGGCTCGCCCGTCTT
>JBBSEZ010000259.1:0-14283 GCA_038239195.1 Gemmatales bacterium | reverse complement strand
TTTACCGCAACGCAACGCAAAAAAAATGGCTTTCAGCACCACACGACACATTCTAGACCACCCAGATACTCGTATCTCCGCGGCCGGTCAAGAAGGGCGCGGGGGGGACCCCCACGTGGGGGGGGGGCCCCCCCCCCGCCTCATTGCGCTCCCTTAGCGCTCCAGATAGTCCACGTCCCACACGACGATGGAGCCATCGCCGCCCGCCACGGCGGCAGTCATGCCGTCGGGGCTGAAAGCGAGGGCGTGTGCCCGGTCGATGCGCCAGTTGAACGACTCGCGCTCCCCGCCCGTCGCCACGTCCCACACTCGGACCGTCTCGTCCCAGCTCGCCGAGGCGAGCACTCGACCGTCGGGGGAGAACGCGAGCCCGTTGACGAGGTAGGCGTGCCCGCGCAGCGTGGCGCGCTCCGTCCCGTCCGGCACGCTCCACAGCGTGATCGTCCCGTCGTAACAGCCGCTGGCGAGGAGCTGGCCATCGGGGCGAAAGGCCAGACAGCGCACCCAGTTGGTGTGGCCGGAGAGGGTGGCGTGCTCGCGCCCCCAGTCGGCGCCCCAGAGCTTGACGGTCCCGTCGTGACTGGCGCTGGCGAGGAGTTGCCCGTCGGGGCTGAAGGCGACGCCGGTCACGGGGCGGGAATGGCCGGTGAGCGCCCGCGCGCCGTCGCCTCGCAAGCGCGGGCGGTAGACCTTGATGGCCCCGCTCTGCGTGCCGGCGGCGAGGGTGAAACCGTCCGGTGCGAAGGCCAGCGACCAGACGACGCTCGAGTGGCCGATCAGGGTGCCTTGCAGCCGGCGCTGGCGCACGCCCCAGAGGCGCACCGAGTCATCCCAGCCGCCCGATGCCAACCGCTGGCCGTCGGACGAGAAGGCGACGGCGCGCACCCCGTCCACGTGGCCCTCGAAACAGGCGACCTGGCGCCCGGTGCCGACGTCCCATAGCCGCACCGTGCGGTCGTCGCCGCCCGAGGCGAGCAGGGCCCCGTCTGGCGAGTAGGCCACGCTGCGCACCGCGCCCTGGTGGCCCGACATGGTTCGCATGGGTTTGGCCTCCCGCCCACAATGGGCCTTCCACCCCCTGGACACGTGCGGAGAGAACCACCGTTCCACGATAGGCCAGGTGCGGGCGCGGGGCAATCGCGCTGGGTCAATCCTCGAGGTCCCACGTGACGATGGGGTAATCGCGCCCGGCCGCAGCCGCGGTCATGCCGTCGGGGGCAACGACCGCCACGTAGACGGGCCCGATGCCCCAGTCGTAGGCGGACAGTTCGCGCCCGGTCGCCACCTCCCACGTGCGCACCTGGCCATCGGCCCCGTCGGTGAGCAAGAGCGTGGCGCCAGGGCCGAATTGCAGGGGAGTGGCCGACGGCGGCGGGGCTGGCCCGACGGGGCAGGGGGCGCCGGTCGTCGCGTCCCAGCGGCGCAGGTCGCCGGGGGTTGCCGCGAGCAGGCTCGAGCCGTCCGCGGTGAAGGCGAGGGCGCGAACGGGTTGGACGAGCCCGGTTAGCGTGTGGCGGAACTTGAGCGAAGGGCCAAGGAGGCGCACTTCGCCTTTGGAAGTGCCCGAGGCGACCGAGCCGTCCGGCCCCACCGCGAGCCCGTGACCAACCCCGGAGTGCCCTCCCGCTGTAGATCCGCCCGGCACGCGCACGCGACGAATGACGACGTCCCCCATGCTATAAGTGCCGGCCATCAGGAGGTGTTCGCCGTCCGACGTAAAAGCCAGGTGACCCACGCGGTAGAGGCGAGCCCGCAGGCTTATCTGGTGCTGGCCTATCTCCGCGCTCCACAGGTTCACGGTCCCGTCGGCGCTTCCCCCCGAAGCCAGCGTCTGCCCGTCGGGGCTGAACGCGAGCGCGCTGGCGTAGCCGCTGTGACCGCGCAGCACCGCCCGGGCCTGGCCGGTCATCGCGTCCCAGAGGCGGACGGTGTTGTCCTCGCTGCTGGAGGCCAGCAACCGCCCGTCGGGAGAGTAAGCCAGGCAGCGCACCGGCCCCTTGTGGCCCGAGAAGACGCGCATGATCGCCTCCATGCGAAACGGCAAGCAGGAGGGGGATTGCCGTTTCGCGATCCGGCCCCCCTCAATCCGCCACGCACTCCGTCGCGATCTTGCGATACGCGACCTTCGCCGTCTCATACGCCTTGAGGGCGGCGGGGCGCTCGGCCGCCCGGATGTTGTCCTTCTTCTGCACCCAGCAGCGGTCGATGCCCTTGAGGCACCACTCCGCCGAGCGCTTGCTTGCCCGGATCGGCTTGCCACTCACCAGGACGAACACCGGGTTGGTGTGGCTCGATGGCAGGATGCGCAAACAGACCCAACTGCTCTCCTTGATCGCCACCTTGAACAACACCTCCCGTTCCTTGCCGTCGGCGACGATCTCGGCCCTGGCCACGGGGAGGCCGTTGACGACCACCTCGACGGGGACCGTGCGCGTCTTCCCGATCCGGCATCGCTCCAGCTCCCAGTAGGGCTTGGCGTTGAGGGGGCGCTTGCGGAGCGCCTCGGTGAAGGCCGTCGGCTCGGCCTCCAGCAGCGCCGCCACGGTCGCCTTGACCTCCACGGTCCCCGCCTTGTCCAGCTTCACCTCGCTCTTCTTCACCCCCACGTCGAGCCCGTTTACTTTGAAGTCGAGCAGATGGCTCTTGCCGTCGCTGACGTAGGCCCGGCCGTGCTTGATGCCGTCGATCCACTCGTCGAAGTTGAGCTTCCCGGTCAGGTGGACGTAGCTGCGCCCGAGGCCGACGCGCTCGCCGTAGATGCAGGGGAAGTCAGTCTCCCCGGAGATCCGCGCGCGGTAGCCGCAGTTGAGCGTGTGATACCAGATGTTGAGCTCCCAGACCGAGGGAGTATCGACCGTGGAGATGAAGTCGCACATACCGTGGGCCACGTCCACGAGGTACTCGTTGGCCCCGATGCTGTTCATGGGCGGGACGAGGTAGTTGGGCAGATCGCCCGTCGGCCCCACGTCGAGGCCCCAGCCGCTGTGGGCGAAGCCGACGACGGCCCCTTGGGCCTTGGCCCAGCGGAGGATGGGCAGGTCCCAGCTCGGCCAGTCGCTGATGAGTTTGGTGCCCGGGTAGTCCTGCTCGCGCAGGCGCAGCAGGCACAGGTGGCCGCAGTGGCTCGACGGGAACCCGCTCACCTCGACGTCGTAGCGGAGGACGTGGTTGGGCGTCGAGAGGGGGTGAACCTTGCCGTCGAAGTAGCGCTTCTGGTGATACCAGCACGGCCCCCAGCTCAGGCAGCAGCCGACGTTCAGGTCCTCGCCGAGGAGGTGGCGCATCATGTCCTCCGGCGTCACGCCTTCCGTCGGGCTCTCGTAGTGCGCGCAGCCCGCCGCGTGGATGTGGTGGTCGCCGGACCACCAGCCCTTCGCGGCCGGGTGAATCCACCTTTTCAGGTCGAAAGACTCGGTATGCGTGGCGACGCCGGCGGGGACGTTGATGGCGCGGCGCCGAACCACGTACTCGGGGCCGCGCGTGTACGTGACGGTGTACTTCCCCGGCTGGAGCAAGATGGTCTCGCCGTCGGCCCGGTAGACCTGGAAGTGGAAGTTGAAGTCCGGGGCGAGCCGGCGGCTCGGGGAGGGGTAGATCCGGTCGAGGGCGTCGGCGAACGTGAACGAGCCAACGATGGCTCGCCCGTCGCGCTTCGACTTGCCGTCGTGGTCGCGCAGGCGCAACTTCACCAGCACGGCGGGGGCCGACTCGAAGGCGATGGTGAGAAACGCACTGGCCGCGAGGAGCGGTGCCTTGGGGGCTGCGCCGCGGTGGAGCGTGAACGCGAGCGACGCCTGCTTCCGCCCCGGGTCGCGCGAGTAGAGCTGGACGATCCGGTATTCGACCTCCAGCCCGGAGAGGGGGCGCACCAGAGGCTGGTCGTTGAACATCATCACGTCGAGGAAGCGCTTGCCGACCTCGCCGACGGAGACGACTTTCGGATCGGGGCGCGACGAAGAGCGGTTCGTCAGCGGCAGGGCGTTGGGGCTGATGGCGCGGAGCTCGGCACCGTCCAGCCCGGCCGGGTTGTGGACCTTGACGAGGAAGACGCGCCAGCCTTGCTCGGCCAGCTCCGCCTTGGCGGCCCCGCGCTCGATGCGCAGTTTGGTCTCCTTGCTCTTGGGATCGCTCCCCACGTGGACGGCGGCGAGACAGCGCTTGTCGAGGATGGCCTGGATGGTCTCGACGGCGCGGGGATGGTCCTTGGACTTCGCGGCGTCGGCGAGGGCCTTGCGATCGGCGTCGGGCAGGGGGGAGCCGAGCCGCCCCAAGGCGTCGGCAACGCGCTTCGCCTGCGCGGCGAGCGGCTGGAGCTCGACCTTCGGGGCCTTGGGCAGGTCGGCGCGGAAGGAGAGGGGCAGGGCGGCCGACACGACGAGCGCGAGGACGAGGAGCGGTGCGCGAACGGGGAGTGGGGGCATGGCGCGGTCCTCTGGGTGGAAGAACGAGGAGCGCGCTCCACGGTAGCCCTTGTGGCGGGGAGAATCAAGAGGTTGCTCATCCGACAAGGGGGCACCGCTCCTACGAGAGGCGCTGTCGCAGCCTTGCCAGGATGTCCGCCATGTCCCTCG
This sequence comes from Gemmatales bacterium, assembly GCA_038239195.1. GTDB lineage: Bacteria > Planctomycetota > Planctomycetia > Gemmatales > Gemmataceae > JBBSEZ01. The sequence goes on along the minus strand of JBBSEZ010000259.1, from coordinate 9,712 downwards.
GCGGAGGCGCCGTCCAGCGCACGCGCTCGCCCGTGGCCGGGTGATCGAAGCCGAGCGAAGCGGCGTGCAGCATGATGCGCTTCGCTCCGCTGGCGTCGGACACCGGCCGGCCGTGCAACGGCCGATCGTAGATGCGCTCGCCGCACAGGGGCGTGCCCGCCTCGCCGAGATGGATGCGCACCTGGTGTGTGCGCCCCGTCTCCAGCCGGCACTCGACCAGCGCGAAATCGCCCAGCTCCTCGGCAACGCGGACGTGGGTGACGGCCCGCTGGCCCTCGCCGGGCGCCGTCGAACTGCCGCGCCGCCCGTCGCCGCGGTCGCGGACGAGCCACGATTCGATGCGCCCCGCCGCGGGTCGGCCGCGCACCAGGGCGAGGTAGAGCCGCTCGGTGGAGTGAGCGCGGAACTGCTTGCCGAGGTGGCCCTCGGCGGCGGGCGTGCGCGCGAAGACCACCAGGCCGCTCGTCTCCTTGTCGAGCCGGTGGACGGCGCGGACCGGCGGGTGGCGGCCGGGCTGGCCGTTCGCCAGCAGGGCCGGCAACACGTCGGCGAGCGTTTGCGGAAGGAAGCGCCGGGCGCGGGCGCCGTGCTCGGCCACGTCCTCGGGATGGCGCATCGTCGTCAGCCCCGAAGGCTTGTCCACGACAACGACGTGAGGATCGACGTGGCGCAGCACGGGGGCGCCTTCTCTCGGGCGCCGCGGCGCGAGCGCAGGCTTGTTCTTCCGGGCCGCCTGGGGCAGGGCAGGGGAGGGCTGGAGGAGGGCCAGCACGCGTTCGCCTTGCTTGAGCCGCCGCGCCGGGTCGAGGCAGAAACCGCCGCCCACCCTCACCTTCCTCTGCCGCACCAGGCGCAGGGCATCACCGCGCGACACGGCCAGGCGGGCGCGCAGCAGTTCCACGAGGGGCCGGCCGGCCTCGGAGCGCGCGACGGTGAAGTTGCGTTCGATCATCCCGGCCCCTGAGTTGGCTCTCCCGTCACCCTTCCGTATCGAGCTCCGTCTCGACCACGTCGTAAAAGCGGTCCTCCGGAAATAAGGCCCACGTGCTCTCGCGTTGCTCGTCGCTCAGGTCGGCCGCCATCGCGTCCCACCACAGGCGCCAGCTATCCTCGGAAAGTTCCTCCCGCAGCGCCTTCTTGGGGGGCGCCTTCACGCCGAGCCGCTTCAAGGCCTTCAAAAAAGCCTCCTCTCCTCCGTTCGCGGCGAGCTCCAAGTCCCCCTGGAGGAACCGGAAGGGCGAGAACTCGCGGCGGGCCTGTCGTTCCAGCGCCTCGCACGCCGCCTCTGCCTGCGCCCGGTCCGCGAAGGCCTGGACCGGCTGGCCACTGTCGTCGTCCCCGTGGAAGAAGCCGCGCCAGCTCGCCCGCCAGCTCCGCCGCTGGACGACGTAGAGCTTCTGCCCGGCCTGGAGCGTGCCCGGCCCCTGCGGCGCCGGCCCTTTGGCGCGCTTCCTCATGGCTCGACCTCGACCTCGATGACCTCCCAGAACGGCACCTCTTCCGCGGGGAGGAGATGCTGCTCGTGCTCGGGGCGCTTCTCCGGGGGCCTCAGGGCGAGTTCGCCTTCCTGGCGCCGCCAGCGTTCCAGCACGTCGAACGTCGCATCTTCCTCGACGTCCTCGGCCCAGACCTCGCGCGCCATCTTGTTGTTCTCCTCGCAGTCCTCCACCGCCCGAGCGCGGTCCCGAAACGCGTAGTATTCGGGGAAGACCTTCCCGCCCTCCGGCTCCGCCTCGTACCAGTCGTCGTTGTAGCGCCAGCCAATGCGCACCACCAGGTAGACCACCGGACGAGCAGGTCGCTCCACCACCTCGAAGAAACACACCTTGTCGAGCGCCTCCCACACCTTGCCGCGCTGATAGTCCGTCCAGTGGTCGGCAGACTGCACGTACCATTTCGCCCAGTTGCGGCCCTTCTTGCCTGCTGGGGGAGGCTCCAGCCCCGCGTCGAGCACCCAGTCGCACAACCGGCCTTCGTCGAAGCGGGCCTGGTAGCTCAGGGCCTCCCCGGCGCAGAGGAATGGGTTGACTTGTCCCCGGACTTGCCCCTCCCGCTCGGCCCGGTCGCGCTCGGCCCGGGCGAGGGTGGCATGCGTTTGTAATCGCGTGCTGCCGGGCAAGCGCAGGAGCTGCCCGTTTGTGGAACACCAGTTCAGGCGCTGCACCACGTAGCTCGTCTTTCCGGGGGCCTTTGCCATCGCCGACCTCTCCTCGGGGGCCTGACTGGGGACATTTTATCTCACCGGGGCGGAGCACCCAAGCTCCGATTCTCTTGCTTGTCGTTTCGCGAGCCGCCCTTTGACAGCCCCGGCGCCACGTGGCATCATGGGGGACGTTGCGCTTCCGCTCGGGAGCGCCTACCGTTTCGGGAACTTCCGGCCCGGCCTTCTCGTCATAGAGCGGTAGGGGAACGTGAGCTCCGCAGACGATCAGCGGCTGATAGCCGAGTGTTTGGCCGGGAACCAGGCCGCCTTTGGCGTGTTGGTCCGGCGCTACCAGGATCGTCTGTACAACACCGTTTACCGTCTGGTAGACAACGCCGAGGACGCCCTCGACGTGGTGCAGGAAGCGTTCTTCAACGCCTACCAGTCCCTGGACAGTTTCCAGGGTGGGTCCGCGTTCTTCACCTGGCTCTACCGGATCGCCGTCAACACGGCCATCAGCCTCAAGCGCAAGCGGCGGGTGCTGGTCCGTCTCGACGGCGGGCGCGATGGCGAAACGACCATCGAGCCCCTCGATCCTTCCGACCTGAGCCGGCCGGAACACGCGCTCGAGCAGGCGGAACAGGAACGGCGCGTCCAGCAGGCGCTGGCTCGGCTCTCCCCGGAGCATCGAGCCGTGCTGGTGATGAAGGACATGGAAGGGCAGAAGTACGAGAACATGGCCGAGGCCTTGCAGGTGCCCATCGGCACGATTCGCAGCCGGTTGCACCGGGCCCGCCTCGAACTTCGAGAGATCCTCGAAAAGGACGAACTGGAAGATTGAAGACCTCGACAGACTGCCGAACCGGGCCCCAGGGCCCCAAGCGAGTGCCCCTATGCTCCCCGAACGATACCGCCAACTCCTGACCGCGTATGTCGATGGCGAGCTCAGCGCCCGACAGCGCCGCCACGTGGTTCGGCTGCTGCGCCGGTCCGGGGAGGCGCGCGCCCTGGTGGGCAAGCTCCAGGGCGATTCTCGCACCCTCAAGGCCCTCGCGGGCTCTCCCGCCTTCGCTCCGGCTTCGCTGGACGTCGATCTCTCTGGGCCCGTGCTCCAGCTCATCGCCGAGCGCCCCTTGCCCTTCAAACGTCCTCAACCCCGGCCGCGCGTCCCCGCTCCCACCCCCGCCTCTTTCCCCGCCTGGATGGGCTTCGCGGCCGCGGCCGCCGTGCTGTTCGTCGTCGGCCTTGGGTCGTTCCTCTACTTCTCGAGCCGCCAGCCCGGAGGCAAAGGCCCCTCCCTCGCCCACACCGAATCGCAGCCCGATGGCCCGCGCGATGGGCCCAAGGTCGATCCGCCCCGAGGCTCCAGCGTCGCGAAGGGCAAGAAGCCGCGGTCGGAGGGCCTCGAGAAGGAAGACGAGCAACCCGAGCACGGGCCCATCGTCCGCAAGGGCCCCCAACCGGGCCCGCCCGACGGGCCCGAGAAGAAGTTGCTGCCCGACGGAGAGGGCGAGCCGAAGAGCAAGGGCGTGCTGGGCTCCGGCCTGAACGACAAGGACGGCCTGGACAAGGTCGAATCGCTGGTGCTTGCGCTGCCCACGGTGATGCGCGTCCACGAGCTCGACCAGCCAGGCAAGCGCGAACTGCTGCTGAGCGCACTGCACAGGGGCAGCGCGTTCCGCGTCGAACTCACCTGCCGCGAGGGCGGCCGAGCCTTCGACCGGCTGCGGCCGGCGTTCGCCTCTCACAAGATCGGCTTGCTCATCGACCAGGCAGCGCAGGCGCGCTTCAAGAAGGGCCAGTGGAAGGGCGACTTCTCCGTGTTCCTCGAAGACGTCAGCCCCAAGGAGCTCGCCGCCCTGCTCCAACAGGCGGGAGTCGAGGACCGCCAGGCCCAGGCCAAGCGCCCGCCCGAGGGCCGCTTCAACGGGCAACTCGTCGTGGCGCCCCTTGGCCGGCTCGACTACCGCGACCTGACCGACCTCCTCGGCACCAACCCGATCCGGAAGCCTGCCGCGGCCCTCAGCCCCGCCATCAAGCCAGGGCTTTTGGGCATCGACCTGACCCGGCCTCTCTCGGACCTCACCGCCGCTCAGGTCGGCCAGGCCCTCGACGGCAAGGGCCTCCCGCGCCCTGGCCAGCAGGGCGCTACCAAGGCCGCGGAGCGCAGCGCGCTCGTCATGATCTACGGCGCAGGGCGCAACCGCTTGCCCTCTCCCGAGCTCAAACGCTTCTTCGAGATGCGCAAGCCTGCCCGTCCAGCCACCCTCCAGGTGCTCCTCGTCCTGCGCGGGGTGTGAGCGAGCTTGGCCCCGACATGTTTGTAACATCTCCCCGCCGTATCTCCCCCGCCAATCCAAACCGCTCTCCCGCTCGTCGGGTTGAGTGGTGAGAGACCGTTCTGTCCTCAGGCGGGAGACAAGACATGCGCCGGATACTGCCGTTGCTGGTGGTGGCCGTTCTGTTGGGGAGCGTGGGACCAACCCGCGCGGCGGGGCTGTTGATCCCGGAGGAGAAGAGCCTGCCGCCCCTGGCGATGCTGAACCACAAGGTGACGATCGCCATCGAGGACCAGGTGGCCGTCACGCGCGTCGAGCAGACGTTCCGCAACCACACCGACAGGGCCCTCGAAGCCACCTACGTCTTCCCCGTCCCCAAGGGCGCCTCCGTCGATCGCTTCACGATGTGGGTCGGCGACAAGGAGGTCAAGGGCGAGTTGGTCGAGGCCAAGAAGGCGCGGGCCATCTACGCCTCCATCGTCCGCCGCACCCAGGACCCCGGCCTGCTCGAGTACATGGGCGGCAACCTGCTGCGCATGAGCGTCTTCCCCGTGCCCGCGCGGGGCGACCAGAAGGTCTCGCTCAGCTTCAAGGCGGTCGCCCCCAAGGAAGGCAAGCTCGTCGAGTACGTCTACCCCCTCAAGGGGGACGGCAAGGCGCTCTCCACCCTGGAGAAGTTCTCCATCACCGCGGTGGTCAAGAGCCAGCACGGGCTGACCAACGTCTACAGCCCCAGCCACACGCTGAGCGTGCGCCGGCAGTCGGACAAGCAGATCACCGTCTCGTTCGACAAGGAGCAGGGGCTGCTCGACCGCGACTTCCAACTCTTCTACTCCACCGGCAAGGACGACGTGGGGCTGACCGCCCTGACGCACCGCCCCGTCAGCGCCGACAGCGGCTACTTCACGATGCTGATCTCCCCGCAGTTGAGCCTGAGCGAGTCGAGCCAGCCGCGCGACGTCGTGCTGGTGCTCGACACCTCGGGGAGCATGCGCGGCATCAAGATGGAGCAGGCCCGCAAGGCGTTGAAGTACTGCCTGGGCAACCTGACGGCGCGCGACCGCTTCGGGCTGATCGGCTTCGCGACCACGGTCAACCCTTACGAGGAGAAGTTGCTCGCCGGCACGCCGGACCAACTGAACAAGGCGCGCAAGTGGGTCGATGACCTGGAGGCGACGGGCGGCACGGCGATCAACGACGCGCTGGAGGCGGCGTTGAAGTTGAGGCCGGCGGAGGAGGAGAGGCCGTTCACAGTCGTGTTCTTCACGGACGGGGAGCCGACCATTGGGGAGACGGACCCGGAGCGGATCTTCCGCAACGTGACGTCGAAGAACACGGCGCGGACGCGGATCTTCACGTTCGGGGTGGGCGACGACGTGAACGCGGCGCTGCTGGACCGGCTGGCGGAATCGACGCGGGCGTTGAGCACGTACGTGAGGCCGGAGGAGAACATCGAGGCGAAGGTGAGCGGGCTGTTCAACAAGATCGCCAACCCGGTGCTGTCGGACCTGCGGCTGAGCACGACGGGGACGGTGCGGCTGAGCGAGGTCTACCCGGCGCAGCTGCCGGACCTGTTCCACGGGGGGCAGTTGGTGGTGATGGGTCGTTACTCGGGCAAGGGCGCCAGCGCCATCAAGTTGACGGGCAAGGTGGGCAAGAAGACCAGGGAGTTCGTCTACGAGACCACCTTCCCGGAGAGGACGGGCGACGGCAAGGAGTTCGTCGAACACCTGTGGGCGCGTCGCAAGGTGGGCTATCTCCTCGATCAAATTCGGCTGAACGGGGAGCGGCCGGAGTTGGTGACCGAGGTGACGGCGCTGGCGAAGCGCTACGGCATCACCACCCCCTACACCTCCTACCTCATCGTCCCCGATACCGCGACTCCGCTCGTGAGGGGGCCGGACGGGAAGCCCGGCCCTGGCGGGCCCGCCCCGGTGCCGACAGGCCTGAAGGGGGGCGGCCTTGGCGCAGCGCCCAAGCCGGTCGAGAGCTTCGCCCGCGCGCCGGGCGATCTCGGCGACAAGCGCGGCAAGCTGGCCGAGGACGAGTCGGCCAAGGTGGACATGAAGTCGAAGGGCGAGGAGGGCAAGGGCCTGCGCGACGCGCGCGCCAAGAAGGAGGTCCTCGACCGCGCCCGCGAGTTGCTCAAGAAGAAAGACAAGGACGGCGTCAGCACCGGCAAGCTGGGCGTGGACCTGGCCCTGCAGATGGACAGGCTCCGCCGTCTGGAGCGCGTGGAGCGCTCGGCCGTGCGGCGCGTCGCGGGCCGGAGCGTGATGGACGTGGGCGGGGTGTGGATCGACGAGGGGTTCAAGGCGAAGACGAAGGCGGTGACGGTGAAGGCGCAGTCGGACGCCTACTTCCGCATCCTGGAGCGCCACCCCTCCGTCAAGAGCGTCTTCCAGCTCGGCAACCACCTCGTCTGGCTCGCCCCCAGCGGCACCGCTCTGGTCATCGACACGAGCACCGGCAAGACGGCGATGACGGACGCGGAAATCGACGCGCTGTTCGTGGCCCGCAAGTGAGGACCGAGAACAGGCCCTGATCGCTTCCCCCGCGCCGGTTCGCCCAACCGGCGCGGGGGCTTTTCTTGCGCCGCGCGAGCTCCGCTGCTTCGGGCCGTGTCCGGTGGGGCAGGGGGGGCTGTCGCCTCGCCGCGCAATGGAGAGAGCATGCCGGTCGATTCACGTTTGACGCGCCTCGACCCAACGCGCTTGCAGGTCGAGAACGACCTCGGCGTCGAGGCCTTTCTGTTCGCCAACGACCAGGTGCCTCTGGAGACGGCGGCCGTCAACGAGCTGCTCACCATGCTCGAACTGAAGCGAACGGTCGAACGGATGGCCGAGAAGTGCCCGAGCTCCTTCGACGTCGAGCCCTCCATCGAGCAAGTCGCGATCACGCCGGACTTCCACAAGGCGGCGGGCATTCCCGTCGGGACGGTGCTGGCGACGCGCGGCTTCGTGGTGCCGCAGGCGATCGGCAACGACGTCAACTGCGGGATGCGGCTGCACGTCACCTCGCTGGAGGCCGAGGAGGTTTCGGGCAAGCTCGACGAGCTGGAGACGGCGTGCCGGCGCATCTACTTCGAGGGCGGGCGGAACATCCCGATGTCGCGGGTCATGCGCGAGGCGCTCTTCAAGGAGGGGCTCCTCGGGCTGCTCAACGCCACGCCGAAGACGCTCACGGAGGGACTGTGGGCGCTGTTCCACGAGGCGGACCTGGAGCAACAGCTCGACCGGGTGGAGCAACTGGGGAGCATGAAGGCCGAGTGCGCCTTCGGATTGAACGACTTCATGGGCCCGGAAGATCGCCTGAGCCGCGACTCGCAGATCGGCAGCATCGGCGGGGGCAATCACTTCGTCGAGCTGCAGCGCGTCGAGCGCATTCTGGACGGCGCCACGGCCCACGCCTGGGGACTGCGCCCGGGGCTGGTGACGGTGATGGTCCACACCGGCTCGGTGTCGATCGGCCACCTGTGCGGGGGCCATTACCGCGACGCGGTGCGCAAGCTCTACCCGGCCGACCTGAAGCACCCCGACAACGGCATCTTCGTCTTACCTCACGGGGACCGCTACCGGGAGGAGGAGGCGCGCTTCTGGGACGGGCTGCACAACGCCGCCAACTTCGCCTTCGCCAACCGGCTATTTCTCGGGCTGATGGCCTTGGCGGCGCTGCGCGAGGTGTGCGGCGACGTGGCGTTTCCGCTGCTCTACGACGCCCCGCACAACATGTTGTGGCGCCAGGAGGAGGGCGGCAGGGAGCTGTTCGTCCACCGCAAGGGCGCTTGCCCGGCGCGCGATGCCTTAATGATGGAGGGCACGCCGTTTCGCTATCACGGCGAGCCGGTCTTGGTGCCGGGATCGATGGGCGCGAGCAGCTTCGTGCTGGCGGGGCAGGGGAGGCGCGAGGCCCTGTGGAGCGCGTCGCATGGGGCCGGGCGGGCCCTGTCGCGCGGCGATGCGGGGAAGGGACACGACGAGGAGTTTCGCGCGTTCCTCGAGGCGTTCCGCGTGGTCACGCCGCTCGATTTCCGGCGGCCCGACGTCCAGATGCGGCGCGACATTTCGGAGAAGAAGCTGGCGGAGATCAAGCAGGAGGCGCCGCACGCCTACAAGGGCATCGGCCCCATCGTCCACACGCTGACCGAGGCGGGGATGGCGCGACCCGTCGCGGAGCTGTCGCCGCTGATGACGATCAAGGGTTAGTCCGCCGCGCGCGAAACGACAAGCAAGAGGGGGCGCACTCTGCGCCCTCTCTTGCTTGTCGTTTCGCGGCGCTTGACTTCCCCACCCGTGCGCAATACCCCTTGGCTTCGTTGTCCTCTCTCCTCACACCGGAGCCGTCCATGAGCGCGCACCCCACTCTCGATCGTCGCACCTTCCTCCAGGCCGGGGCCGCGCTGGGCCTCGGCGCCCTTCCCACCCTGGCGGCCCGGCAGCCGCCGAAGGCCGATCCGTTCGGCGGCTTCAAGGTGGGCGCTCAGACCTACACCTTCCGCCGCTTCAACCTGGAGCAGGCCCTGGTGCGCATGAAGAAGGTGGGGCTGCGCTACGCCGAGCTCTATCAGAACCACGCGCCGCTGAACGCCAACCCCGCCCAGATCAAGGCGATCCTCAAGCTGTGCAAGGACTACGACGTGACGCCGCTGGCCTGGGGCGTGCAGCGCTTCACCAAGGACCACGCCGAGAACCGCAAGGCCTTCGAGTTCGCCAAGGCGATGGGCCTCAAGATGCTGAGCGCCGACCCGACGCCGGACAGCTTCGGCAGCCTCGACAAGCTGTGCGCCGAGTATCGGATCGCCATCGGCATCCACCCGCACGGGCCGATCGGGGGCGGTCGTCTGCACCCCTGGTGGTCGGCGGAGATCATCCTCAAGGCCGTCAAGGACCACCACCCGCTCATCGGCTCGTGCCTGGACACCGGCCACCTGATCCGCGCCGCTCAGGTCGGCCGGAGGCTCGACGTTGCTCAGCAAATTCGCCTCATGGGCGCGCGCAACTTCGGGATCCATCTCAAGGACCACGACAACGCGCGCAACACCGACGTCGTGTATGGCAAGGGCGTCCTCGACGTGCCGGCGGTCATCAAGGCCCTGCGCGACGTCAAGTTTACCGGGCTCATCAGCATCGAGTACGAGGCCAGCGAGGCGGAGCCGACCAAGGACGTCCAGGCGTGCGTCGAGGTCTTCAAGAACGCGGTCAAGAAGAAGGCGTGAGCCAACGGGGGCCGGGCGGAGCGCGTCGCTCAAGAGGGCCGTGTAGCCGCGACGCGGAGCGGAGCGCGGTGGCGG
>JBBSEZ010000258.1:0-14306 GCA_038239195.1 Gemmatales bacterium | reverse complement strand
TTGGCACAATCGCGACACGCCTTGGCGCACTGCTTCATGTGATCGTCGTCGGGGCCGACGTCCTCACACGCCTTGGCGCAAACGTCGCAAACCTTGGCGCAGGCCTCGCAGGTGGTCACCGACATCGGGCCCTTGCGGGCGACGACCTTGGCGGCCAGGGCGCAGAAGTCGCCGCAATCGGCGCAGGTCGCCAGCGTCTTGGCGTGCTTCTTCTCGCCCTTGGCGAGCTTCATGGCGCAGTGGCGGGCGCACGACTCGCACGCCAGCATGCACTTCGCGCACTCCACAGCGCACTTGTCCACGCCGTGCATGTGCCCCTTGTGCTCGGCGGCCTTCTCCTTCTCCTCGGCCCGGGCCGACGGCCCCGACACGACCGCCAGCGCGAAGCCGGCCACCAACAGCGATCCCAGAACGACGAAGCGGTGCATGGTCCTTCTCCCTTGTTGTGGAGAACACCTCGGAGAGGCCCACGACGTGCGAGCCTCTTTCCGCCCCTCCCTGGGCAAACCAATCCTTCCTGTTCCTCTGCCCGTCCTCGACTGCCCACGGGAGCCAGGCCCCCGGCGACTGAAACCTGTGCAATCGCCAGGCCGTGCCGCACTTACTCTTTCACGTAGGCCTCGGGGGGCTTGATCTTGTCGGGCTGGTTCTTGGCCTTCTTGACGAACTCGTCGATGCAAGGCGGGCAGCAGAACTGATACGTCTTGCCCCCCACCACCCAGGTGAACTCGGGGTTGGCCTTGGTGTCGGTGATCGGGCAGGTTCGCTCGCCGCGCTTCGGGTCGGCGTCGTGCTCGGACGTCATGCCCGCGTACTTCTGCCCGGCGGTCACGTTGCCGTTGGCCTTGACGTCGGCCTCGGTGTACTTGCCCCCAGGGGTAAAGTACAACGCGCGCGCCTTCTCATCGCTGGCCCTGGGGGGCATGGCCACGTGCCCCGATTCGGCGGCGGACTTGAAGAAGAAGCGGAACCGATCGCCGGCGATGCGGATGCTGGGGACCGTCACCTCCACCTGCTTGCCCCAGAGGGCACTGGGCAAGGTGCCGGTGAACCGCGAGGTCTTCCCGACGGCGTCTTCCTTGGTGGGGGCCGCCTTGATCTCGAAGAAAGCCGACACGCTGCCGCCCACCGGCTTGGCGTAGGCCTTCAGCGTCTGGGGCTCGACTTCGAGGACCTTGGCCTCATCCTTTCCGAGCATGTAGAGGCGGACGACGCCATCCTTCTCGAAGACGGCCTCGGCGTGATAGTTGTCGCGGCCAATCTCGACGATGTTGCCGCCGTGCTCGCCGGGCTTGTGGCCGTGCTCGCCGCCCTTCCCCGGCGTGGGCGCCTTGGCCTCTTTCGTATCGTTATCGTCCTTCGGGGGGCTGTCCTTCTCTTGCTGGCAACCGGCAACGGCGACCAGGGTGAGGGCGGCGAGGCTCAGGGCCAGAAGGCTGTATTTGCGCAGCATGTCATTCTCCTTTTGCCCGGCGGGCCCTGGGCCCTACGCCGGTTGAGGAAGCGAAACACAAGGTCGCACGTTTCTCGCGGAGCCTCCGCGAGATCGCAAGACCGAGGCGGAATTTGGTAAGGAAGCAGGCGGAGACGGATCGCAAACGCGCAGGTCGCGCCGCTCCGCTTGGGGAATGAAGGGCTTTAGCAGCGCAGGATGTGGAGGGCGTGCAGAATGTCGTCGGTCGTCAAGAAGGGAAGGGCGTCGGGCGCCCTCGCGACAGGAAGGCGGAAGCCCAAAACGAGCTCGTGGTGAAAGGCCGGGAGGGAGAAGAGATCGCCAGGGGCCTCGGAGTCATCCGCCAGGATCTGTCGCGTCTCCTCGGAAAGCGGAGGCGACACGAGGGCCGAACCGTCGGGCCTGTCCTGGCAAGGACAGGGCGCCCGAGTGGGTTGCGGCTGGGCGGGCGTGCTCCCCGGGTCGTTTTCCGGACAGGGATCGGCGTGATGAGAGCAGCACGGGGGCCGGGCCGGCGCGGAACTCGTCTCGGTCGAGGGCTTCGAGAAAAGGGCGGACAGGCGCGCCGGCGAGCAGCAGCAGAGCCAGGGCCCTGCCACCGTCACGAGCATCAGGTACGTCGCCACCGCAATCCGAAGCATGTCGATTCGACCCCTCCACACGAGACGAGCAGCGTGCTCCCTCATTTACCATTATATCGCCCGAGGGCCTCGAAAAAGCAACCCCGTTCCCGCACTGTCGCCCGCGGAACGGTCAGGCCGTCTGTTCGGCCGGGCCTTCTGGCCCCTCCGCCCGCATCCGTCGGCCGATGTCGCGGAGTCGGCTCACCTGTTGCACGAGAAGGGGAACGCTGTCCAGGGCCATGATGAACATGAGCAGATAGCGGAACACCGCGAAGATGTCTCCCGCCCCGGTGCCGGGGACGCGGCAGAAGAGCAGCAACGCGCCGGCCATCGTCCCCAGGATAAACAGTTCCATGAGGCCACAGTTGAGGGCCTCCCAGTCAGAGAGCTTGATCCGCCAGTGGGCCACCCGGTCGTAGTGGTCCCGCACCTCGGCGCCGCGGCCCGCGTGGATGACGGCCACCTCGCGCTCGAGCTCGTCGTGCAGCCGGGCGTTGAGCCGCAAGGTCTGCCGGCCGTACGCCCAGTTGAGGAAGAAGGCCGGGACCAACAGCCCCAGGCACAGGGGCAGCAGCAGCCAGTCGTACAGGCACAGCATCACCAGGGCGCCGGCGACCGAGTAGACTGCCCGCATCACCGTCGGCACGTCCCGCTCGAAGAAGTCCACAAAGGCGCGCGACAGGGCCGACCGGGCCGCCACGCAGGAAACGTCCACCGCCCGGTCGCGCTGGTCCAGCACCAGGCGCGTCGCCAGCCGGGTGTAGATGGTGGTGAAGGCCCGCGTGTCGTACACGCGCCGTACGGAGCCGACGAGCAGATAGCCGAGGTGCTGCCCGACGAGGATCGTCAGGCCGAACGAAGACGACCTCAAGAGATCGTTAATCGCCAGCCCCAGGGCGTACGGCTGCGCCAGCCGGAGGACGTTCTCCAGAGTGAACAGGCCGTAGGTCAACAGGATTCGCCAGCGGTGGAGCCGGAACACGTCGCGCAGGGCCCAGCGCTGGGCGACGTCGGCCCCTGCCGCCGACTCGGTCGGCGCGCATCGATCCGCCCGCAGGACTGCGTTCGGGCCGCGGGGGGCCGTCTCGACCATGATGCCATCCTCCCCATCGCCAACCGCGATCCGATCACGAGAACGCCACCAGGCCCATCGAGGCGAGGTCCTGGCAGAGCGCGACCAGTTCCTCCCGATCCGCCAGCTCGCCGCGGGCGGCCCACTCGTCCAGCGTGCAGGGGCCGAGGTCGGCCAGTTCGCGCACCAGGGCCTGGCCCGCCGGCTCCAGAACGGCAGTCCGCACGTCGTTGCCGGCGGCGAAGAAGAGGGCGTCGGCAGGGAGGGGATTGCCCTCATCCAGCAGAACGGGCGTATGGAACCGCGACCAGGCGCGGGCGGGGTTGAGATGCACCACCAGCCCCGGGTTGTCGGACAACTCCGCCGCCAGGCGGCCGGCCACGCTCCACAGTTCCTGAAAGCGGACGTGGGCGCGGCGGTCGCGCCGGGCTGCGGCCTCGACTGCGTGGCGCGCCCGCTGGCAGGCGAGGTAGTCGCGCTGCTCGGGGGTGGGAGCGTGGCGGCCCTCCAGCCAGCCCATGAAGCGGTCGGCGTCGGTGGCGACGCTGTCGTAGGCCGACGAGCGGACTTCGCGGACGTAGCCCCGCAGCAGATCGTCGAGCTCGTCGAAGGCCTCGGCCACGAACGCGAGCTGGGCTTGCAGTTTCTCCTGGCGCTTGTCGAAGTTTTCCTCGGTGAACGCCTTCATCTGCTCGCGCAGCGCCCGGTCGGCGGGGACGCTTGCCTCTTCTGTCGTCGTGAGGGCGCGAGTCAGGCGCGTGAGCTGTTCGCGGTAGGCGTCGAGCTGCCGAGTTTGACCGATCATGACAGGGCCTCCACCTCTTCGGCGATCCGGCGCGTCTGGCGCACCTCGGCGCGCCAGCCGGCCTCGTCGGGGAAGTTCTGGTCGCGCTCGATGAAGACCGCCTCGACCTTGCCGCGGCCCACTTCGAGGGCGTGGCGATACAGGCCCCACACTTCGTCGGGGATCGGCTCGGAATGGCTATCGACGTACTCGCCCGTTCGCTTGTCGAAGAACCCGCCCGCCAGGTGCATCTCGACCCGGCCGGCGGCGGGCATCACCTCGTCGATGAAGGCGCGGGCGTCGTAGCCGTGATTGACCGCGTTGGCGTAGACATTGGTGACGTCGAGCAGCCAGCCGCAGCCGGTCCGCCGCAGGGTGCGGACGAGGAACTCCACCTCGGTCATGGTGCCGGGGAAGCGGAACAGGTAGGCGATGTTCTCGAGGTAGAACGGCAGCCCGCGAAAGTGTCGTTGCAGCAGGTCGATGTTGCGGCAGGTGGCGTCGAGGGCGTCCTCGGTGTAAGGCGGGGGGGCGAAGTGGCCCATCTCGAAGCCGTCGTTGCCGTCGCGAGTGAAGCCGAGGTGATCGCTGATCGAGTCGGCGCCGTTCTCCTCGGCGATGGCCCGGAGGGCGTCGAGGTAATCGCGGCGGGGCGCGTCGGGGCTGGCCACGGAGAGCTTGAGCGCGTGAACGCTGACGTAATCGAAGTCGCGGTCGCCGACGTAGCGCTCGACGCGGAGCGGGTCGTCGGCGCGCTCGAAGGTGATCTCGGCGGCGTCGATGGCGGGCTCGTCGAGGATCGGGCGGTTCTCATCTCGCAGGGCGTAGCCAATGGCGGGCAACATTTCGTCCTCCTGTTCTCGTTTGAGAGAGCTCGCCTGGCCGTCAGGCCCGTGCGGCTTGCAAAAAGGGGCAAACCGCACGGGCCTGAGCAGGGCGTCGGGGCGACGGGCGGCGATCAGCGGCAGCAGCGGCAGCAGTGGTGCAGCTTGCCGGCCTGGGGGCGGGCCGACGTGCGGAGGGACTTGACTTCGCGGACGGTCTTCTTGGCGACGGGCTTGGTGGCGGTCATGGGAATTGCTCCTTTTGAGATGGAGAGGAGTCGTCACCAGGACTTTCCTGGCGTGTCGCTCCTTCCATTGGGGAGACGACGCCTGGGGGCCACCTTGCGCCGCACGCTTCAAATTTCTTCGGGGCCCATCCGGGCGTGGGCGAGCGGAGCACAACTCGGACCGGAAGGAAGGGGGGAAAATGGAGCGGGCTCGGCAGGAATGCTTCCTGCCGAGCCCAGAGCGCCTCGCCGCCACTGTCAGTAATTGTAGCAGCCAGGTGAGGAGTAGTAGCTGCCGTAGCCGGGGGAGTAATAGCTGGGGGCGTAGTAGGGCCGGGGGGCGTAGTACGCGCCGTAGCCGGGCGAGCCACCGTAGTAGCTGCCGTAGCCGCGCGAGTAGCCGTAGCCGCCATAGCCGCCGCCGCCGGAGCCGCCCCCGTAGTAGCTGCCGTAGCCGCGCGAGTAGCCCTGGCCGCCGTAGCCGCCGGAGTGACCGGAGTGGCTGTGGTGATCCGCCTTGGCGGTGCCGGAGAGCGCCAGCCCGAGCAGGCCGGCGGCGAGGCTCAGGAAGAGTGTACGCATTGGATGCTCCTTGACGTGTTCCGAGGGGAGGGAGGCTACTGCACCCCTTGCTCCCTGCTCTCGGAACGAGGACGGCAGCCCAGCTTGCGCGCCCCAAAACGGCGAGGGCCGCTTTGGCGACCGTCGCAGGGGTGAGCGGGTGGCCCCGCCGCACAGGGGCAGTGGGCTTGCTACGCGCCGGCCTTACAGGCGACAGGGGCGCCCCAGCTTTCTCTCGCGAAAAGGTCGCCCCCTGCTTCCTGCTCCGACAACGCCGGCCGCCTGCCGATATCCTCCTTGGTTGCACCGGCGAGGGGGGGAAGCATGACTCGGGACGCCTGCAGACGTCTGGCCTTGGGGATGGGCCTGCTGTTCCTGGCGGGCTGCCGGATGCCACCGGCGCGGCCGGCCGCCTGCGGGCCAACCATCCTGCCGCGTCCGGCCCTGCTCGCCCGCCAGGTCGTCGCCGACACGGCCGTGGCGGTGGTCGCCGACCCCGGCCGCAGCGCCTACGCTCTGGCCACGGAGCCCCTGGCTTACCTCCGCTCCTTCGCCGATGGAGTGGCCCAGAAGCGGGTCGCGCTGAAGTGCCTCGGGAAGCCCGCGCCGGTGAGCCCCGACAGGCCGACGCTGCAACCCGACGACCTCGAGGCCGAGTCCCAGCGCTTGTCCAGGGAGCCACTCTCCCCGGCGGAGGTGTGCCTGTACGTTGACGGCGGCGAAGCCTTGGAGGCGCTGGAGCGGGTGATCGACGGCGCCACCTGCCGCCTCGATGTGCTGATGTATCTCTGGGGCAACGACGAGCTCGGCTGGCGGGTGGCCCGCCGTCTGGCCGCCCGGGCCGGGCCAAACCTGCCGGTGCGGGTGCTGGTGGACGGGGGCGGCAACCTTGCTCAGGGCGAGCCGCGCGACGCCAGCGCCGAGGAGGTGAATCGGGCGGTCTGCTGGCTGGCCCGGCAGCCCTGCGTACAACTCCTGCGCACCCGCGACCCTGCTTTCCGGTTCGACCACCGCAAGCTCGTCATCGCCGACGGCGGGGTCGCCTGGAGCGGCGGGCGGAACTTCTACCAGAGCGCCTTCGAGAGCGACCACGACCTGTCGTACACCCTGAGCGGCCCGCTGGCGGCCCAGATGGGAGCGCTCTTCGAGGAGTTCTGGCAGCGCCAGGGCGGGGCCCCCGGGGCGACGCTGCCCGCGCCGGCGACCCCGCAGGCCCCCAACGCGATGGCCCGCGTGGTGCGCACGCGGGCCACCCAGCACCTGCTCGCCCGCATCCTCTACGCGGCCGTCGAGAGGGCCGAGCACCACGTCTACCTCGAGAACCCGTACTTCAGCGACAGCCACCTGATCTACCTGCTGGCGAAGGCCAGGCAGCGCGGGGCCGACGTGCGGGTGGTGCTGACGCTGCACAGCGAGAGCCCCATTTACGACCGCGCCAACCGTGTCACGGCCAACCGCCTGCTCGCGGCGGGCATGCGGGTCTACCTGTACCCGGGGATGACGCACGCCAAGGCGATGGCGGTGGACGGCGTCTGGGCCTACACGGGCAGCGGCAACTTCGACAACCTCAGCTTCCGGCACAACCGCGAGCTGGGCCTGGCTGTCGCCGCGGGGCCAGCGGTGCGGGATGTCGAGGAGCGGTTATTCCTGCCGGACTTCAACCCGGAGTGGGAGCTGACCGAGCCGCTGCCGCTCTCCCCTCTCGACTACCTCTACGAGGCGATCGCGGCGACCGCTTCCTGACGCCACGCCCGTTCTCGGGCCGAAGAGCAGGCCGGCGTCGCCTGGCGGCCCGTCGCCGCTGCTCTCACCAGGAGCGCCCTCGTGGGTCGGGGACGAGTTCTTCCCACTCGTCAAAGCGTCTGATTGGCGGGGCTGTGGGCGCCTGCCGGCGCCTGCGCGGCCGCAGCCAGGCCAGAAGGCGTCTGAAGCTGCGAAACATGGTCGATGCCCTCGCCAACCCCGAGCGTCCTTCGGGGCCACGGCCGCGAGTTGGTCGGCGAGCCGTGCCCGGCGTGTCCGCGTTCTGGCGCCGCGCCAGGCACAGCACTTGGTAATGTCACTCCGTTGGGGGAACGCTCGCCCGCCATTGACTTGCGCCTCGCCGAGGGCCACGTGGCCCCCTCCTCGGGGGCCCTACCCGTTCTCGTGCATGCGCGTCCGCGGCCGGTTTCTGGCGCGGCAACTCCCGGAGCTCCAAGGCCGGCGAGGGGGCGGTTGGCGGCGAGCCAAGGAAGCGCAACGAGGGCAGCCCCGCGGTGCGCGCGGGCGGCGGGGGCAAGGCGGGCAAGCCCCGCCGCTCGCCATGCCTTATGCCCCCTCACCGGGGGTCGAATTCCTACCGGGAGAAACAACAAAGCCCCCCGGCTGGCCAGGGGGCTCGGGCGTTGCAGGCCAGGCGGCTCGTCAACGGCCCGTGCGACGGGGCATCTCGCCGTAGGCCGGGTAGGCCCACTTGCCCGTCGTGGCCTCGGGACCGGGCAGCGAGACGACGCGGGCGCTCCCGCGCACCGCCGGGCTTGGCCGGATGCGCGGCATGTCCGTCGGGTCACTTTCCGCCTTGGGCATCGGCACCGGGCTCCGGGGGTCGCCGTCGTACGGGAAGGTCTCGCCCCCCTCCAGCGTCGTCCGCGACGGCCGGATACTCAGCGTCACCGCCGGCAGGGTCGAGAACGTCGAGCCGATCGGGCAGTAGTAAGGCGCCGAGTAGTAGGAGTAAGAGGGGTAGCTGTAGAGGAGCGGCGCCGAATAGTAGTATGAGGGGTAGTTGTAGGCGAACGGCGCCGAGTAGTAGTTGTAGCCGTAAGAGTAGGGGTAGCCGAAGCCGAGCCCGGCGTAGTAGGGCCGGTAGAAACCTCCGTAACCGTAGCCACCCCAGCCGTAACCGCGGTAGCCGTAGCCGCCCCAGCCGTAGCTGCGGTAGCCGTAGCCGCCCCAGCCGTAACCGCGGTAGCCGTAGCCGCCCCAGCCGTGGACAGCGAGGGTCTTGGCGTCGGTGTCATCTCCCTTCAACGACAGGGCCCGGGTCGTGCTGTCGTCGGCGTGCGCCGGGGCCGTGCAGGCGAGGAGCCCGACGGTGAGCATGGCGCGGGCAATGATGCTCTTGTCCATTGCGATCGTACCTCCAAAACGAAGTTGTGTGATCGGTTGCCGCCCGGGACTGTTCCCCGACGGCGTGTTCCCATCCCCTTCCTTGCATCGGCGGGCGCGGCGCAGTCCCTTCGCGTCGGCGAGGGGCTTCCGGCCACTGGAAAATGAACGATTTATGAGACAGAAAGACCTGTGCCGCAGGGATGAGAAGCCGGCTACAGCCACAAATTATTATTAACAAAGGGTTTGTGCAGCGACCTGGCAAAAACGCTGGCCAGGGGAAAAACCCGCCGGGACGGCAGGGCGAATCGTTCGCCATGGGGGCCAATTCTTGTCCCTCGGTGGTGCAAGGGCGCAAGACGTTCACGACGAGGGAAGGCGAAGCATTCCCATGGGGCCATTCTCACTCGGCTCCTGGGCTGCGGTGGCGAAGGCGCTCTCCGGGATAGCTGCGTCGCGCTTCGGGCCGCCTCGGATGGGCCCCGGACGGAAGCCACTCCCGTTCCTCGCCATTCCCCCCACAACAGAACCGTTGCCCGTCTCAGGACGCGAGAGCGCCCGCGCCGTCCGGCGTGCCCCTTCGGCCGAAGGGCTGATGCGAGGGAGGGGCCAGCCCTTTGAGTCAAGCCCGCTGCGCGGAAGGCCTCGAACGAAGGGCCGGGCATCGCTGGCCCTTGTCTCTGCTTCGGGAACGAGAGCAGAGGATGGCGTTGCGAGCCTTGGGGGGAGGAAACGCTGTGGTAGCAGGTCGGCGAGACAATTCGGCTCGCGACTCCTTCGCTCGCCTTCGCGAAAAGGCTTTCCCACCGATACTTCCCGGTCAGCCGCGGCAAGCGAGAACGCTCTGCACGCCCAACGTCCGGGCATCGTTCGCATGCAAATTGGGCGATCCGTCAGAGTGCATGGCCCCCCTGCCCCGCTTCTGCAAGTCTTCGCAATCCCTAACTATATTTCTGATAATGACTTACCATGAGTAAGGGCGGACGGCCCGTGATGCAGGTCCGAATTGGCGCGCGAAGTGCTTTTATTCCTGACGTTCTGCTCTGGGAGAGAGAGCGAACAAACAACCGGGCGGCTCGCTGGCTACGGGAGAGGTGGCTCAGCGAGCTGCTCGGTTTTCTCTGGGAGGAGATTTGAGGAGGGCGTGGGATGTTTCAATCATCCAACGTACTCCGGTGCGCGCTCACCGTCAAGCATTTCCCGCAAAAATCGCGATTCTCGTCTGCCCATTCCAACCCATCCCACTCATAAACCATCGCGGAAGACGACGCCCCAACCTGCCCAGGGGTGCGCCCTCGCGCTTCGGCGAACGGCGTGAGAAAACGGCTCGTAGGACGGCTCGGGAGAGCCGTCCCACGGCGAAGGGTTTTCCTGCCCAGCGCCTTACTCACCTCGGGCGAACTGGTGGCCGGCGACGTCCATCTTGAAGGTGTAGAGCGACGTGCGGGCCGTCACGTAGAGCGTCTTGAAGTCGGCGCCGCCGAACTTGACGTTGGCGGGGCCCTCGGGGACCTCGATGAGCCCCAGGTACTTGCCGGCCGGGTCGAACACTTGCAGGCCCAGGCGCGAGGTGATGTACAAGTTGCCCTTCGCGTCCACCGCGAGGCCATCGCCGCCGCTGTTCTTGACGCCCTTGGGCTGGCGCAGGGTGCAGAAGACCCTGGCCTTGCCGATCTTGCCGGGCGCTTTGACGGCGTAGCTCATCATGTCGGCCTGGCCGGTGGGGATGACGTAGAGCGTCTTCTCGTCCGGCGAGAGGATGACGCCGTTGGGGTTGGGCAAATCGTCGATCAGGCGCGTTGTCTTACCGTCGGGGGAGAGGTAGTAAACGGCGGTCTTGCCCTGGGGGAGGGGCGTGGGGGCGCCGAAAGCGGGGTCGGTGAAATAGATGCCGCCCTTTTTGTCGAGGACCAGGTCGTTGGGGGCGTTGAAGCGCTTGCCGTCGTGCTTCCCGGCGAGGACGCGGCGCGACTTGCCGTCGGCGCTGTAGGCGACCACCTGCCCGGCCATCTCGCAGGCGACAATCTCGCCCTTCGCGTTGACCATCAGGCCGTTGGAGCGATTGCTCTTGTCGCGGAAGAGCGTCAACTTGCCCTTGAGATCGACCTTGTAGATTTTCTGGTTGGGAATGTCGGAGAAATAGACGTTGCCCGCGCGGTCGGCGGCGGGGCCCTCGGTGAAGGCGAACTTCGTGTGGAGCTTGACAGGAGCGCCGGTCGGGCCGAGGCCGGCGATCTTGTCGCCTGCCTCGTCGGCTTTCGCGGGCAGGCACAGGGGAAGGAGCAAGGCACACAGACAGAGCGGACGCATGGGGAGGCCCTCGAAAGGAGAAAGAGAGATCGTTGGAGAAGATGATAGGGGCGGCGGGGGCGCCGATCAAACGTGGACACAGGGTCGGGCTTCCTTTACGGAGGCGGCGAGCCGCGGAGGGAGCTTGTTGCCGGAGAGCCAGCACTCGGCGAGGGCCGGGAGGTTAGCGGGATCGAGGAGGGCGCCCGCGGCCGTCGCGACCTGGTTGTCGCGCAGGTCCAGTTCGATGAGGTGGCGGAGGTGGGGGGAGGAGAACAGCGGTTTCGCCCCGGCATCGCCGATGCCGCAATGGTCCAGGGCCAACCGGGAGAGGTTGGCGAGCCCGGGGGAGGACGCCAGCACGGCGGCCCCGGCGTCGCCGACCGGCCACCCGCCCAGGTCCAGATGTTTCAACCGTGGGAGTTGCAACCCAGCCAGGAACCTCGCCACGTCCTCGGCCGTCGCCTTTCGCTTGAGGGTCGAGCCCAAGTCGAGCGTGGTCAGGTTGGGGAAGGCCGGGTTGGTGAAGGCGGACAGGCCAACCTTGCCGAACGGGTTGTTGCGCAGTCGGAGGACGCGAAGCCCGGGAGCGGCCGGGCTGGCTGCGAGGGCGGTGACGCCCTTGTCGCCGATGGCGTTGGTGCTCAGGTCGAGGCTGCGGACGCCGGGCCACCAACTCGCGGCGGCCAGGGTTGCCACCTCCCCGTTTCGGAGCCCGTCGTGGCAGAGCTGGAGGATCGCCAGTTGCGGGATCGAGGCCGACGCCAGCGCGGCAACGCCCGCGGGCCCCAGCGCGCAGGAACTCAGGTCGAGCCGGGCCAGGGAGGGGAACGCACACCCGGCGAGTGGGGGCGCTCCCTCGGGCTGGAAGTCGCGCAGTTCGAGGGTGTGGAGGTCCGGCAGCCGGGACAACCCGGGAAGCGCCGCGGCCACCCAGTCGGCGCCCCCGAGGCCGATTCGCAGATGCCGCAGCCGGCGGAACCAGGGGGCCGCCGTCAGCCGGGCGAGGTCGGCCGGGGGGCACAGGAACGCCGGGGCGTCGAGCCGGATGAGTCGGTCGAATGGGGCCGCCTCGAGGATCGCCACCCCGGCCGCGGTCGCGCCGCAATGGAGGGCCAGGCGTTGGAGGTTGCGGGCCACGGGGAGATCGACCAGGGCGCGGATCACGCCTTCCGCGTCGGCCGGCGTCAGATACACCGCGAGGACGGTCAGGCCAGTCAGCGCGGCTGCCGCCGGGGCCTGGAGGATCGCGGCCACTTGCGCAGGGACAACGTACGCGAGGTCCAGCCCGCGCGCGGTCGTCGTCCTCATCACGCGCTCCAGGGCGGCGCACAGCCTTGACACGTCTTCTTCCTGGGGCGCTTCGGACCAATCCCCCTTGACGAAATACGGGAAGCCTCGGCAGAAGCTCTCGTCGCGCCCGTAGCGGATGCTGAGGTAGAAGCGCAACCCTGGAGGCAACTCGGGGGCGAGGCCCCGGGCCCGGCGCTCCATGAGCGCGATCAACTCGCTCTCCCGCTCGGTCAGGTCGAGGTAGTCCGGCGCGGCGGGAGACGCGCCGGCCAGCCGGCACTGGGTGCGGATGAACTCGGCGCGGCCGACGTCCCCCTGCTCCTCGAGCCAGTCGGCGTAGGCCAGTCGGGGCAGGTCGTCCTCGGCGTCGGCGACGATGGCACCGAGGAGGGCTTGTTCCAGGTCCATCGCGGGCCCTCATTCGCCCAGAACGGTCACCACGACGGTCCGCTCGCGCGGGCGCGTGTCGCATTCGAGGTGGAAGATTTGCTGCCAGGTGCCGAGCACGAGCTTGCTGGCGCCGACCGGCACCGTGAGGGCGGGGCCCAGTGTGGTGGCCTGGAGGTGCGAATGGCCGTTGCCGTCGTGCCACGCCTTCTCGTGGCCGTAGTCGCGGCTGGGCGGCATGAGGCGGTCGAGGATGGCGGGGAGGTCTTCGCGCAAGCCCGGCTCGAACTCGATCGTGCCGACGGCGGAGGTGCTGCCGACGTTGAAGACGTGAACGATCCCGGTGCGCACTTTCGACCGGGCGACGACGGCGGCGACCTGTTCGGTCAGGTCGTGCATGTCGCCGTGGCCGGCGGTCGAGAGGGTGAATTGTTCCTGGAAGGCCATGCTCGGTCCTCGTGTTCTGGGCGACCCGTTTTCGGTTAGCGACGCTTCGCAGAACGTGGCTAAACCAGCCCGCAGGGCCATTTCGCCATGAGCGCCTCGGCGACGCAGCGCGCCAGCAGCGGCGGGACGGCGTTGCCGATCTGCGCGTACTGCGAGCTCTGCCGGCCGGCGAACGCGAAGCCGAGGGGGAAGGTTTGCAGGAGGGCCGCCTCCGTGACCGTGAGGCGCCGCAAGCGGGGCGGCGCTTCGCTCAGTGAGGGAAGCCCCTGGCAGAGGCGCGCGTGGTAGGCGACGACCCACGGCGGTTCGCCGTCGCGGAGCTCCGCCTCGTCCACGATCGGCGTGCGATTGCCGCCCATCGACGCGGGCAGCGTGTTGACCGTCGAGCTGAGGTCGATGGGCCGGCCCTGACCGTTGAACAGCATGCCCGCGTAGGGCGAGCGGCGCAGCACGGGGGCGCGGGCGGGCACCACGCGGGCGGCGCAGGTGCCAAGGTTGGGGGCCTTCCCCGGAGGCGGCAAACAGCGGAGCACGTCGCCGGCAGTGACTGGCGTCGAGGTGGTCGGCGCGATGTCCTCGACGGGAGCAAGAGGCAAGCGCGTGCCGACGAAGAAGACGCGCTCGCGGCCCTGCGGCACGCCGAAGTCGCGGGCATTCAGGACGTGCATCCTCACCGCGTAACCGCCCTCGGACAGTTCTGCCAGCAGGCGAGCGCGGACCGGCTGCCAGCGCGCCAGGACCGCCAGCGCCTTGACGTTCTCCATCACGAAAGCCAGGGGCCTCACCTCGCGCACCACGCGGACGAACTCCCAGGTGAGCGCGCTGCGCGGGTCGTCCGGGCCCATGTGCCCCGCCACGGAATAGCCCTGGCAGGGGGGCCCGCCGATCGCGACGGCGCAAGCGGGCAGCGTCGAGGCGTTCGCCTCGCGCACGCTCCCGCAGCGAACGTGCTCCCCGATGTTCCGGCGATAGGTGGCGCAGGCGTCGGGCATGAGGTCGAGCGCTTGCACGACGCGGAAGCCTGCCTGGAGGAAGCCGAGGTCGAGGCCGCCGGCGCCAGAGAACAGCGAAAGAACCGTCGGCGCGCCGGCCATGCCCTTCCTCCCCGAATGGTGGGCATGTTACCACCTTTTCGGGCCCGGAGCAACTGGAATAGGGGGGCCCTCTCAGCCTGGGAGTGGTAAACGTTCCGGGAGCGCCTCGCCAAGCCGCAAGCGGAATTGAGCCAGGGCCCGCCGCTTGCGGCTTGGCGATCC
>JBBSEZ010000257.1:0-14340 GCA_038239195.1 Gemmatales bacterium | reverse complement strand
TGTCGTTCGGTGATGGTAACTTTGGCAGCCTTCCCTGGCATCGGAGTGCTCCCCTGGGGTGATCGAGAACTTGCACAGGCTGGGCAATGTACTCAATCCTGCCCGCAGATGGTAGTCCGATTCCGCCGGTCATGTACTAGTGGCGCTCCCCCGTCTTCGGCGAATCGTTCCGCATGACCCAGCAAACCGACCCTCTGGGCCAGCCGGAATTCACCCTCGAAACAAGGCCGTGACGCCCTTCGCCTCCGTCAAATCCCCGGCAGCTCGACCTCGTCACACGTCCACTTCGGCGAGCTCCGCCACAGCGTCAAGCGCCGCTCGGCGAGGTAGTCGATGCGCAGCTGCTCCCCCCGAACGCGAAACGTCCAGTCGTCCGAGCGGTAGGCGTCCTCCCGCAACTCGTGCCGCGCCGACCGGGCGACGTAGGGCCCCTGCTGGAGGCCCCGGCGCTGCGTCTCGACCTGGCCACTCGACCAGATCACGTACCAGTCGTCGGCATCGCACGACGGCAGGCGGTAGTTCACCCAGCCGTTCGAGCCGGTCGGCAGGTAGATGACGCACTGGCTCGCGGCGTCGATGAGGAATAGACAGACGAAGGAGGCCCGGCGCGGCTCGTCGCGCCACAGCGACCAGGTGCCGAAGCGCATGCCCTGGCCCAGCGGCAGCGCCCGCAGGTCGAGCGGCCGCGGCGCCCCGGTCTTGACGTCGAGCTGGCGTTTCTGGCGAGCCATCTCACCTCCCTCGTCGGCGAATTCATTATATACGAAGCGCGAAACGGCAGGCGGCCCCGTGGCGAGGGGCGGGCCCCGGTGGTACAATTCCTCTCAGCGCTTTGACTCACGGGGCCCGAGCACGGACATCTCCGATCATGGCGATCAAATTCACCTGCCCGCACTGTCAGACGTCGATGACCGTCCCCGACGAGGCCGCCGGCAAACGGGGCAAGTGCGGCAAGTGCAAGAACGCGGTGACCGTGCCCGGGCCCAACGGCACGGTCGCCAAGCCAACCGCCGCGCCTGTCCCCGTGCCCGCGAGCCCCGCCCCCGCCAAGCTGGCGCCCGCCAAGCCGGCGCCCGCTATCGCCAGCGTCCCTGCCCCAACGCCCCCTGCTCCACCTCCGCCCTCGCCGCCGGAGCCGGCGCCACTCCCGGATGAGGTCGAGGCCGCCGCGGCCGCTCTGTTCAACGATGCGCCCAAGGTGGAGGAGCCCGCCGAGGCCAAGACCATCGACTTCGAGTGCCCGATGTGCAACGAGCCCGTCTCGCTCGACGTCAGCCTCGCCGACAAGAAGCACCCCTGCCCGTCGTGCCGGCGCATCATCAAGGTCCCCCCCCTCAAGAAGTTGGAGAAGAAGGACTGGCGCGCCCAGGACAACAAGCTCCCCCTCGGCGCCAAGCGCCCCGACCAGCCCGCGCCCGAAGGGACGTGGGACGCGGGCGCCACGACCCGCGTGGGGCTGGAGTCCCTGGAGGCGGCCGGGGCCTTGCCGCAGGAGCCGCGCACCTGGCGCGAAAAGTTGCGCCCCGCCGTCTACGCCGCCGCGGGGCTGGGCGTGCTGCTCGCCGGCACCTTGCTGGTGATGGGCTGGCTCAACCGCAGCCGCGAACAGCGCGCCCTCAAGCGCGCCCTCGACTACGCCGCCTCCGACAAGGCCAGCCCGCAGGACAAGGCCGCCCTGCACCTCGGCGCCGGCGCCTACTTCGTCCACGGCAAGCGCACCGGCAGCGCCGACGAGGCCCGCAAGCAGTTCGCCAAGGCGCTCGGCGCCCTCGGCGAGGTTTCGGGCGTCGAACACGACGCCCTCCTCGGCGAGATGGCCCTTCTCCAGGTCGAACTGGGCGGGAGCGCCATTGCCGATCTCGACGACAAACGCGCTCTCAAATGGGCCGACGTGCAAAAGTCCCTGCTCGCCAGCCTCTCCGCGATCGTCGATCACGAGGCCCGCCTCGACGCGCTGCGCGCGCTGACGCGCCGGCTGAGCGAGCGCGACCAGGTGGAGCGCGTGCTGCCGCTGGTGGCCCAGAGCTACCCCGCCACCGGAGAGGACCGCTCCGAAGCGCTGGCGGCCTGCGGGCTCGAATTGCTCGCCGCCGGCCGCAAGGCCGCCGCGGAGAAGCTCGCCGACGAGTCCCTGGCGCCCTACGCCAAAAAGGCCTTTCGCCTGCGCGCGCCCGTGGTCGCGCTGGCCATCGCCCTGGAGCGCAAGCCCCCGCCGCCCTCCAAGACGATCCTTTCCGACGAGATCAACGAGCGCGCCGGCAAGGCCGAGGGGCTGGCCGCGCGCGGGAAGTGGGACGAGGCCCTCGAGTCGGCCAGGAAAGTGAACGACGTCGAAGGCAGGTTTCGCGCCCTGGTGGCGGTGGCGGGGGCCGCTCTGCAAGCCAAAACGGGCGACAAGTCTGCCGCCGAGGCCGCCCTTGACATGCTCGACCAGGTGAAGGGTCGCCGCAAGCTCTCCCTGGCGCTGCTGCGCCTGGCCCGCATCTGTCTGCAAAACGGGCTCGGCGAGGAGCGTGCGGAAGCGGCCATCGACGCCATCGCCGATCCGGGAGCGCTCGCCTGGGGCAAGCTGACGCTGCTGCGCGCTCGCCTGGCCTCCGCCAAGGGGGTCGTCGGTGCGGAGGCCGTCGAGGCGATCCCCGCCGAGACCGTCTCGCAGTTGATGGCGCGGCAAGATCTGGCCCGCCACAACGTGCGCATCGAGGGCGGCTGGGCGCGGACGGCGCAGGGCTGGGAAGGCGCCGGCGGGGCCCTCGGATCGCTCGGCGTGGCCCGGGCGCTGCAAGGGGAGAAGTAAACGAGGGCTCACGCGAAGCCGCAAGCGGCGAACCTTCCGGGCCCGCCGCTTGCGGCTTGGCGTTCCCTCGCGAAATCCGTTTGACACGCTCGCGCCCCCTCTCCATACTGAAAAAAAGGCGCCCTCCTCGGCCATGTCTCCTCCGTCGGCTGCCCGTCTCCTCGGGCTTCTGAGGTGTTTCACCATGTTGCGTCGTCTCTTCCCTCCGGTCTGCCTCGTTCTCCTGGGCGGCGGGCTCTTCCTGAGCGCGCAGGAGCCGGACTTCCGCGAAGACCTCCGCTTCGTCGATGCCCTGCGCAAGCGCAAGGACAACAAGCTGGCGCTGGAATACCTCGAGCGCATCGCCAAGGGCGCCCCGCCCGCGCTGGCCAAAGAGCTCCCGCTCGAGCTGGCCAAGACGCGCCTGGAGGCGGCCACCGAGGAGGCAGAGACGACGCGCCGGGTGGCGCTCTACAAGCAGGCCCGCGAGGAGCTGGAGAAGTTCATCGAGAAGAACCCCGGCCATCCGCGCCTGGCCGACGCCAACCTCGACGTCGCCCGCGTGCTCAACTATCAGGGCAAGGCTGAGCTGAGCCGGGCCCTCCTCGGCGACGACCTCAAGACGCGCGAAGCGGGCAAGGTGCAGGCGCGCGGCACCCTGGAAGAGGCCAACAAGCGCCTCCGCGCCGCCGTCGAGGCGCTCGATAAGCGGTTTGAAAGTCTTCCCGACCCGGAGAAGGAGCCCGACAAGGCCAAGAGGATCGTGCTGGCCAACGACCGCAACCGCGTCGGCGAGGTCATCCGCGAGACGCAGCTGGAGGTGGCCCTCAACCTCTACAGCCAGTGGGAGACCGGCGACGACGCCAAGCTGACCGACACCACGAAAGCGCTCCAGAAGATCCAGGACGGGCCTCTCGACAGCCCCGCCACCTGGAAGGCGGCCGCGTGGTATGCGCGCTGCCAGCTCGTGACCGAGAATACCCCCATCCCGGCCCGCACCACCATCGCGCGCATCCTGGCCTCCCGGTCCCCCACCGCCGTGGACGGCCAGCGCCTGGCGAAGTATTTCCTGATGCTGATCGACGACGAGAAACCGCTCGACGAGAAGAACAAGGTCCAAAACCTGATCCGAGAAGGAAAGGCCTGGCGGGCGCAGTACGTCCGGGCGCGGCGCACGCCGGAAGGCTACGGCGTCAGCTATCTGCTGGCACGAACCTACGTCGCGCAGGCGGGGAGCAAGAAGGCGCCGCGCGACAAGCTGTTGACCGACGCCCGCGCCCTGCTCCGCGAGATCGAGGGGAGCGAGAACGAATTCAGCGAGAAGGCCCGGCTGTTGAAGCTCTCCATCCTCAGCGCCCAGGGGGCGTTCGACAAGCCGATCGCCAAGCTCAACTCGTTCGAGGAGTGTTTCATCCGCGCCGAGAACGAGATCGCGCTGATGAACAAGGCCTCGGAAAAGGCCAAGAACGCCAAGGAGTTGAAGGAGGTTCGCGACCCGCACGTGAAGGCCATCGTCGCCGCCTTGGATCGGGGCTTGAAGCGCCCCGACGCCAAGGACCAGCCGCGCCTGCAAGTGCAGAAGGCGCGCGTCACGCTCACCTACTGGCAACTCCTGAGCGGCAACCTGCGCGAGGCGATCCGCGAGGGCGAGGCGTTTGCGATCGCCGACCCCAGCTCGCAGCAGGCGTCCCTGGCGGCCTCCTACGCTCTGGACGCCTACAGCCGGCTGCTGGCGCGCGAGAAGGGGGCGGCCACCGACGAGGAGATGGCCGAGGACCGCGCCGCCATGTTCCGGCTGGGCGGCTACATGATCGAGCGCTGGTCGAAGGACCAGGCGGGCGACATGGCCCGGCACGAGATGGGGCTGGCCCTGTTCCGCGCCGAGAACTACGCCGAGGCGGTCAAGATGCTCTCGACGATCACGCCCAGCTACGCCAACGTGGCCCGGGCGCGCATGCACCTGTCGTTCGCCTGCTTCCGCGCCGTGCGCGAGAAGCTGGAGCCGATCGCGGGCGACCGCGACGGCGACTACCGCCGGCGGGCGATGGCGGCGCTGGCGAGCGTGCCGATGTCGGCCCTGGGCCCGGACCCGGAAACGAACTTCATGGTCCTCAACGGCAAGGCGACGCTGATCGGGGAGTGGTATCGGCTCAAGCACTTCAAGGACATGGAAAGCCTCGCCGACGCCGTGCTCAAGGTGCTCGCCAACCCGAAGATCGAACTGGGCAACACCAAGGCCGACGACAAGACCAAGCGCCAGGACATCCAGAACCAAGTCGTCTTGCTGATGCTCTATGCGAGGTATGGCCAGGCCGACTCCGCCTTCACCGAGGGCAACCACGAGCGCGTGATCGAGCTGCTAGGCCCGCTGGTGATGGTCCTGACGAAAGAGGGCGACTCGCCCGAGAAGACGGCCCTGAAGAGCAACCGGGAGCTGGGCATCCCGCTGATCTCCCTGGCCATGAAGTCGTACCTCCAGATGGGCAAGATCGACGAGACGAACGCGGCGCTGGAGGCGCTCGACGCGGTGGCGGAGGAAGGCGGGGGCAACAACGTGTTGCGGGTGCTGGCCTTCCTGATGAAGGGACAGGTGGAAGGCCTGCGCAAGAAGGGCGACAAGGCCGAGCTCGACCGGGCGATCAAGGGCTACACGGCCATCCTGGACAAGCGGATTGCCAAGCAGAAGAAGATGACGCCGGACTTCCAGTTAGTGGTGGCCGACTGCTACTCGAGCATGGGCGAGCACGGCAAGGCGGCGCGCGAGTTGGAGAAGATCGTGTTGCCGAAGGACCTTCCCCCGGACGACAAGCTGCGGAAGTTGGTGCCGTTCAAGCTGGTGCGCGAGCTGCGCCTGAGCAAGGACCCGAAAAACCTGGCCAAGGCCACCGTGGTGATGGAAAAGATCATGGCCGGGTGGGGCAAGACGTCGCTCCAGGTGATCCTGGAGAACGGTCTGCTGCTGGAGGCGCGCGAGAAGTACGCCGAGGGGTTCCGCCTCTACGCCCCCCTGGTCAAGCGACTCGTCGGCAAGCTCGACGACCCGCGCATGAAGGACGCCTACCTCGAGTGCTACTTTCACATGGTGTTCTGCTACTACAAGAACGGCCAGACGCTGAGCACGAAGGCGGAGCGCGACAAGGCGCTGGCGAACGCAGCGCGAATGACCTCCGACCTGGAGAAGGCGCAGGGCGTGGACTTTGGCAGCAACGAATCGAAGAAGCGCTTCGACGAGATGTTCGCGGCGGAGCCGGCGCTTTACGCGGAGTACCGGGCGGCGAGGAAGAAGAAAAGCGGATAAGGCCCCGGGGAGAGGCGTTGCGAGGCCCGCTGCGTTGGACATTCAAGTGGAGGCGAGGACGATGAAGCGTTGGTTGGCGGCCACGGTCCTGGCGGTGCTGGCGCTCGGGACGATCCGGGCGGAGGACAACATCTATTATCAGGGCCCGACGGACAAGGACCGCAAGAAGCTGGTCGGCCCTCTCGTCGAAGAGACCGCGGCGTGGGTGAAGGTCAAGGTGAAAGTGAAGGGCAAAGACACCTTGAAGCAGATCCCGGCCGCCCACATCAAGCAGGTCGATTACGACGTGGACGGGGTTGGCTCAACGGCCTTTCGCGCTCCCATCCTCCTCGAGGCCCAGGCCATCGCGGCGGATGAGGCCTTTCGCAAGTTGGAGAACACGATACCGAAAGACGCCAAGGACAAGAAAAACAACGACTTCCTGAAGACGAAGGCCCTGAAGACGCGCGACACCAAGATGGAGGAGGCGTTGAAGGGCTATCAGGAGATGGAGGGCAAGGTCGCCAGCCGCGACAACGCGAAGCGCTACGTCCAGTACCGGATCGCCAATCTCCTGGTTCTGCAATCGCGCTACGAGGAGGCCAAGACCAAGCCCGCGATCGAGGCGCTGACCAAGTTCAAGGACGCCCACCCCAACGCCTGGCAGATCTTGCCGGCCCTGAAG
Organism: Gemmatales bacterium; assembly: GCA_038239195.1. Lineage (GTDB taxonomy): Bacteria > Planctomycetota > Planctomycetia > Gemmatales > Gemmataceae > JBBSEZ01. The sequence goes on along the minus strand of JBBSEZ010000257.1, from coordinate 7,602 downwards.
ACGCTGGGGAAGATGCAGGTGAAAGAGGGATTGCTGGAGGAGGCGCGCAAGACGTACGAGGCCCTCGCCGAGGTGCCGGACGTTCCGGCCGACCTGAAGCAGGAGGCCGATTTCCTGGTGGCGCGGATCTACCTGCGCGGCGAGCGCTATGCCGACGCGGAGAAAAAGCTGGCCTCGGTGGAGAAGTCGATGGCGAAGGACGACCCACAGCGGGCGTTCATCACGGCGTTCCGCGCCGAGAGCCAGATCGGCCAGAAAAACCTGAAGCAGGCCGAGGCGCTGCTGAACGAGGCGATTCGTACCAGCAACGACAACAAGCTGCGCGGCCTCGCCCACAACCTGCTCGGCGACTACTACCGCCAGAAGGGAGTGCCGGCGGAGGCGTTCTGGCACTACCTACGCGTCGATGCCCTGTACGATCAGGACCCCGAGGAGCACGCCAAGGCGCTGTACTACTTGATCGGGCTGTTCGACAAGGTGAAGAACGACCCGATCCGGGCGCAGGATTGTGCCCAGCGCCTGCGCGACGGCAAGTACCTCGGGACGCGCTACCAGGCGATGGCAGCCGCGGAGAAGAAGGGGGCGTCGCCGGGTGGGAGTTGAGGTTTCGCGCCGCTTTGAAAAAGGGTTGGGGGCGCCGGCCGTTTCCGCGGCCGGTCCCTCTTGCGGACGGCCGGCCTGCCCCTATAATCACCTCAGGAACGTGGGGGCCGTAGCTCAACTGGGAGAGCGCAGCGTTCGCAATGCTGAGGTTAGGGGTTCGAGCCCCCTCGGCTCCACTCGCAAAGCCTTCCGATCTCTCGGAAGGCTTTGTTCATTCCATCCCTCCACGCCAGGTCATCTGCCCTTTTTCTCTTCGACCCTGGCCTCCTTGACCTCGCGCAGTCTCTCTTTCAGCTCGCGCACGTCTTGCTTGACCTCGCGGAGGCCTTCTTTGACTTCCTGAAGAATTTCTTTCGTTTCGTTGGCGAGGGCGACGTTCTGCCGCGCCAGTTGCTCGGTCATGCTCGCGATCCGAATGACTTCTTGCAGCATGGGGGGGCTCCTCGAGGCAGCGTACGGCGCGCGCGTCCGAGTACGGGGCCCGGGCGAGGAGCCTGGCGCAGTCCAGACTGGGCCCCGGCGCGCCCTTCGTGCCGGCAAGCCGTTGCGTTCGCCCTTCTCTTAGCAAACTTCGCGCCAAATGCCGGCGGTCTTGCCTTCAGCCCCGTGCCGAGCGTGCCCCCTTTGTCCAGAATAAGAAAGCGGGACGGCCGCCGAGGGCCAGGGCGAAGCGACCGGCCGTTGGCCGCCCCTCGAATGACCGTCCTCCTCTCTTCTCCTTCCGAGGTGATTCGATGGCAAGCCCCAAGGTGGCCCTGGTGACGGGCAGCGGCAAGCGCCGCATCGGCTGGCACGTCGCACAGGCCTTGGCGAAGCGCGGCTATGCTCTGGGCGTCCACTATCGCAGTTCCGCCGCGGAGGCCGCAGAGACCGTCGAGTCCTTCCGCGCCCTGGGCGTGGAGGCAATCGCCCTGCAAGCAGACTTGACCGACGAGCGCTCGGCCCGCGGGCTGATCGAGCAAGCGCTGTCCACCTTCGGTCGGCTCGACGTGCTGGTGAACTGCGCGGCGGACTGGCAGAGCAAGAAGCTCGAAGACGTGACGGCGGCCGACGTGCGCTACTACTTCGAGACCAACACGCTGAGCACCTTCCTCTGCGCGCAGCAGGCCGGCCTGGCGATGGTGCGCCAACCCGAGGGCGGGTGCATCGTCAACCTGGGCGACTGGGCGGTGGCCCGGCCCTACGTGAACTACGCGGCCTACTTCCCGTCCAAGGGGGCGATCCCGACGCTGACGCGCTGCCTGGCCGTCGAACTGGGGGCCCGCAACCCGGCCGTGCGCGTCAACTGCGTCCTACCGGGGCCCGTGATGCTGCCGCCCGATCTGCCGGAGGAGGAGCGCCGCCAGGCGATCGAGGGCACTTTGGTCAAGCGCGAGGGGACGCCGCAAGACGTGGCGCGGGCGGTGCTGTTCTTCGTCGAGAACGATTTTGTCACCGGCGTTTGCCTGCCGGTGGATGGGGGCCGCACGGTGTTCGCGCCCGATTCCGTGTAGGGGGAGAAGACAAGCCCGCTGGCAGCGGGATAAATGACGCAGGGCGTGTTACCGTGCCGACAAGCGTCCTCGCTTGTCGGCCTTGGTCTGGAGCTCGCGCCCATTCCCGGGCGAGGACAAGTGAGGACGCTTGTCCCTACGATCCCGGCACCTCTCCCATGGGCCTCTCGCCCCTTCGCGGCCTCTCGCGCAAGCCCTCTGGGTGCGTTGCCTCCCGTACAACGACACCTCCGGCCCCGGTGCAGGCGAGCGCGGCGCCTTCGTGATGCCCGTGTCCATGCCGTCACCCCACCTCACTCAGTTCCAACGTCTCCCCATACCTGCGCCACACCGCCTCGCGCAGCCCCGCGTGTTCCTCCCGCCGCAACTCCGGATCGCCGTCCACCAGCGCGAACGCATCGCGCCGGGCCACGTCCAGCAGGCCCGCGTCGCGAGCCCCAACAAGTAACTCTCCCGCCCCGTGCTGGCGCGAGCCGAATAGCTCGCCCACCCCCCGCAGACGCGCGTCCTCCTCCGCCAGCGCGAAACCGTCCGTCGAGCGCAAGAGCGCCCGCAATCGCTCGCGCCCCTCGTCGCCGGCCGGCTGAGCGAACAGCAGGCAGAGCCCGGGCGCGGCGCCCCGGCTCACCCGGCCGCGCAACTGGTGGAGCTGCGACAGCCCGAACCGCTCGGCGCGCTCGATCAACAGCAGCGTCGCATTCGGCACGTCGATGCCCACCTCGACCACCGACGTGCAGACGAGCAAGTCGATTTCGTGGGCCCGAAAACGCGCCATCGCGTCCGCCTTGGTCGCGTCGTCCTGCCGGCCGTGCAGCAGTCCGACGCGGAAGCCCCTGAACGGCCCGCTTCGGAGCTCCTCATAGGTGCGCGTGGCCGACTTCACGTCCAGCCCCTCCGCCTCCTCGATGAGCGGGCAGACGACGTATGCCTGCTTCTTCTGCTCCAGCCCCTCGCGCAGCAGCGCGTGCGCCCGGTCGCGCTCCGCCTCGGACAGCCAGCGCGTGGCGACGGGCTGCCGGCCGGGCGGCAGCTCGCGGATCAGCGACACGTCGAGGTCGCCGAAGACGGTCAGGGCCACCGTGCGCGGGATCGGCGTGGCCGTCATCACCAGGTAGTGCGGATCGGCCCCCAGCCGGCGCACCCGCGCCCGCTGCTGCACGCCGAACTTGTGCTGCTCGTCGATCACCACCAGCCCCAGGCGGGCGAACTCGACGCCCTCCTGCACCAGCGACTGCGTGCCGACCACGAGGTCGATCTCGCCGGCCTTCAGCGCGTCGAGGGCGGCGCGGCGCTCGCGCGGCGTCAGCGCCCCCGTGAGCAGCAGCCGGCGCACCCGGCTATTTGCGAGGTAGCCCTCCAGCGTGGCGGCGTGCTGGCGGGCCAGCACCTCCGTCGGCGCCATCAACGCCGCCTGGTGTTTGCACGCCACCGCCACCAGCAGCGCGTACGCGGCCACGGCGGTCTTGCCGGCGCCCACGTCGGCCTGCACCAGGCGCTGCATCGGCCGGCCGCTCGCCAGGTCGCGGCAGACGTCGGCAATGGCCCGGTCCTGATCGCCCGTCAGGGGGAACGGGAACAGCCGGCGGATGCGCGCGTCGATCTGCTCGGTGACGGCCAGGACGGGGGCGCTGCGCCGGTCGCGCGTCTCGCGCCGCCGCAGGGCCAGGGCGAGCTGGCAGAGCAGCAACTCCTCGTAGACGAAGCGCCGCCGGCCGCGCTCCGCCGCCTCCAGGCTGGAGGGGAAATGGACCGCGCGCAGGGCCTCCAAGACGCCGGGCCAGCCGTGGCGCTGGCGCAACTCCTCGGGCAACACCTCGGGCAGGGAGGGCGCGTGGAGGTCGATAGCTCGGCCGATGAGCGGGCGGAGGTGATCGGGGCGCAGGTCTTCCGTGAGCGGGTAGACGGGGACGATGCCGGGCGTCGAGACGTCCACGCCCGGGTCGAGGATTTGCACGCGCGGCCCGACCATCTGCCAGTGATCGCGCTGCCAGCGCGCCTTGCCGCTGAACGACAGCCGCTGTCCGTAGCGGAAGCGCCGCGTGACGTGGGCCTGGTTGAACCACGCGCCTTCGAGGCTGCGCGGCCCGCCGTCGTTGAGCACCACGCTGACGACGAAGCCCCCATCGTTGAGGTAGCGCGTGTCCATCTCGACGACCTCGCCCTGAACGGTCTGCAAGGCGCCCGAGGTCAGGGCGGCGATGGGCCGCAGGTCGGTCAGGTCTTCGTAGGAGCGCGGGAAGTGGAACAGCAGGTCGCCCACGGTGCGCAGCCCCAACCGGGCCAGCGGGCCCAACCGCGGCGCGGCCCCCAGCAACTGCTCCAAACCGACCGGCAACGAATCGCGCATTGCCACCCCTCCCGCCTGCGCGGGATGAGCCTTTTTCCAGGCGAGCGGGGGGGGGGGGGCCCCCCCGGGGACCGGCCCCCCCCCCGGGGGGTGGCCCCCCCCCCCCCCCCCCCCCGGGGGGCCCCCCCCCCCCCCCCCCCCAACAGGGGGCTTACGCCCCCCGCTCGCCAACAGGGGGCTAACGCCCCCGCTCGCCTCATCTCACCCAGGAGAACTGACCACCCACAACCCCAGCATCGCCAAACCGCCCCGCCAACGCAAGCCTGGCAGGGCCCTGCCCCGTCGTCCTTCCTCGTTTGCCTGGCTTGCCTCGGCGACCAATTTTCCGGCATGCGCGTGAAGCACACAAGGGAGGCAAGAGAACGCTTTTGTACATTGCTCTGGCGGTTCTTGCAAAACCGACCGCGCCGCCCTCCCGCTCGCGCGCCGGGGCCACCGCAAATTGAACGACCGAAGTCAAAGCAGATGAAGGAGATATGGCCATTCATTCGAGAAATCACCTTGACAGAGCGGCGATTGGTATCGCGCTTGCAATAACACTTCCCATCAAAGCAAATGCCGTTCTGGTTTATCAGGAGGTGAGCCATGCAGGTCGAACTGTACTGCCCCCACTGCTGCTGCTCGTTCGCGGCCTCTCCCGAGACGCCGGCCGCCGAGGTGCTCGACCGCATGGCCGACGAGGGGCCGTGGTACGCGCTGGGCGACGGCGAGACCTACGAGGACATGATCTTCACGACGCTGATCGGCTGCGGCAACATCCGCTGCTCGGAGTGCGGCGAGCCGGCGTCGGTGAGCGAGCGAAGCCTCGGCCAGCTCACGATGGAAGTGCTGGGCAGTTGGTGATCTCCCCGCAGGCCCAGAGGCGGCCCGAGCTCCCGACTCGGGCCGCCTTTCCTTTCAGTCAATTCAACGCCATCGTCCCGGCATCATCGTCGTGCCAGGCCCCCTCGCCGGTCGGCCCCGCGCCTCCAGCTATTTCCACAAATCGAATTTTATCCTCGCGAATTCGCTTGACCGGGCGCGAACGTCCTGCCCAGGATGATTCGTTCAGCGAGGCGCACCGCCGTGCCTCGGGACGCCTCACAAAGGCCCCCCCATGCTCCTCCGAATCACCAAGATGCACGTCGGCTTCCAGTCCCGGCTCCGCACAACCTCCGCCTGGATCGCCGGGCTGTTCGCCGCGCCGCGTTGCCCGGCCCGCCCCCGTTACTGCTAAGCCGTGGTTGGAGGTGCTGGGCGCCCGCATCCTCCCCGCCAACACGATCTGCACGTGGTCCGGCGATGGGGTGGACAACAACGCGAGCACCGCCGCGAACTGGGTCGGCGGCGTCAAGCCCGTCGATTCGACCGACGTCGCCGTCTTCAGCGGGGCCCTGGCGGGGCGGCCCAACGGGAGCAAGTCGGCTGTCGTCAACCCCAACTTCGCCAGCTCGATCGGGCAGCTCCAGGTTCTCCCCGGCTACCAGGGCACTGTGAGAATCGCCAGCGCCCTCTCGGTCGTCGATACCGTCCTCGAGGAGGGGGGCATCGTGTCGGTCGATGCCGACCAGACGCTCACCGCGCACGTCTACCAGATGGCCGGCGGCGCTTTGCAAGGCAGCGGCACGGTCGCCATCGCCGGCACGCCCCAGAGCCCGGGCGGCATCAACTTCAACGGCATTAGCGCTAACACCATCGCCTTCATCACCGCGGACAGCAACTCGTCCATGACCTTCGCCTCGAACGTGAGCTTCAGCGGTTCGGTGCTCGGCAATCACGGCACGTCGAGTTGGACGGACGGCATGATCGGGCTGACCACCGGCGCCACGTTCGACAACTTTGGCACGTTCAACATCCTGTGCGACCGGGCAATGACGACCGCCCTCCTGGGCACCTTCAACAACACCGGGACGGTCGTGAAGGACCGAACCGCCGGGGAGACGACCCTGGGCATCGACCTGAACAACCTCCCGGGTGGTCAGGTCGAGGTGAAGCAGGGCACGTTAAGCCTGACGGGGACGATAAGCACCGATAGCGGTCGCGCCACCATCGACTTCGGCGCCACCCTGGCTTTCAAGGCCGGCGTCCTGCTCGTGGGGACGACCCCCACGTTCGAGGGCGCTGGCCTCGTTCAGGTGACGGGCACCTCCAACTTTACCGTGCCCGCCAACACGACGGTGACGTTTGACACTTCGCTGGAGCTGTCCGATCGTGCGTCGATCACTGGGGACATCTTCGGCGGAGGCGGGATCGTTTCCTCGACGAACAACTTCAACTGGACCGGCGGGGCGGTGGATGGGCCGAAAGCGTTTTCCATCTCGGGCGTCATGGTCATCGACGGCGCCACCGTGAAGTCGCTCCTGAACACCACCCTGACCTCGACGGCCCAAGGTAGCTGGAACGGCACCGGCAACATCCAGCTGACCAACGCGACGTTCGAGAACGACGGCACCTTCGAGATCCGCAACAACGCCGAAATGACGGACCTGGATCTGGCCGCCAACAACTCCTTCTTCAAGAACCTTGGGGGCCTGGCGAGTGTGTCGAAGACCGGGGTCGGCAACGGCACGGTCTTCGACATCCGCGTCCAGACGTCGGGGGGCCTCTTCCTCAACGGCCAGGGGATCGAGTTCAAGCAGGGCCTCTGGCAGAGCGCCGGCGGCAACACCGTCCTGGATGGAGGCACCCTCACGATCGGCCCCGGCCAGGTCTACCTGCTGGCCGCGGGGACTTTGGTGGGGGGCGGCACCATCGCCGGCTCCGTGGGCGTCATCAACGGCTGGGTGGACGTTGGCTCCAACCCGGCGCAACTGGCCCTGACCGTCACGGGCAAGTACGTTCAGACCGGCGGGACTTTGGACGTCCACGCCTCGTCCGACGCCTCCTGGGGCTTGCTCGCCGTCGGCGGCGACGCGACGGTGAACGGCACGCTCCAAATCGATTTGGCGGGCGGCTACAACCCGGAGGCGCCCTTCAGCAAGGCCATCTTGACGGCCGGGGGGACGCGAGGAGGCACCTACTCCAACCCGTTCGGCTGGACGGTCCTCGCGAACGCGCAGGACCTGACCGTCAGCAAGCAGATACTCATCGCCAGTTCGACGTCGCTGTCTTCCAACCAGAACTTGTCGGCGCCGGGTCAGGCGGTGACGTTCACGGCGACGGTCTCGGGCGGGATGGGCG
>JBBSEZ010000256.1:0-14351 GCA_038239195.1 Gemmatales bacterium | reverse complement strand
GGAGTCAGCGCGCGGGGAGCTTGGTGGGGGGCCTGTTTGCGCCACGCTTCGGCGACGCGTCGATAAACGAGGCCCTTCCCCTCACTTCTTCCCCGCATGCTCCTCCCAGCGCTTCAGCGCCGCCGCCCGCTGGGCGTCGCTGGCGAACCCCAGGCACGAGGGCTCGGGCACCCCCTTCAGGCCCGGCAGGGCCCGCAAATACGGATAGCCGTAGTCCGCGACGTTTCCGCCCTCCAGCCGCACCAGCGTCGCCAGCGCCACGTCGCGCAACTCGGCGGTCAGCGTCGTCGGGCCGACCCGGCGCGTCCCCACGCGGGCCGTCTCGCACAGCAGCGGTTTCAGCCGGGGGGCCAGCCCCTTGTCGCCCACCCCGCCCAGCAGCAGCAGCGCCATCGCCCGTGCGCCAACGTCGGCCTTGCGGTCGGTGGCGATCTGCATGCCCCAATCGACGGCCTCCTTCAACTCCAGCTCCAGCGCCACGTGCAGCCCCTTTGCGAGCGCCGACCCCCCCGAGCGCTCGCGCAGGGTCGCCGCCAGCAACTTGCGCAGCGCCGCGTCGGCCTTCACCTGTTTGCGCAGCGCCTCCCGGTTCGCTAGCGTTTCCAGGCCGGCGAACAACTGATCGAGCGAACGCGGCGGCAGGGCGACGCCCGGGCCCGTGGCGACGAACGCCAGGGCGGCGACTTCCCCAAGGATAGTTTTGTCTTGCTCGGGGTCGATCGCCTTCAACTGCAAGCCGGCGCAGCGGCTGGCCAGGGTGGCGCTCGCCGCCTTGGGATCGCGCTCGGCGACGGCGAGGAAGGCCGCCTCCGCGCGCTGTGCCCGCACGAAAAGCTGGCGGCCCGCCGCGCCGGTGCCGGCGAGCTTGCCGAATCGCGCCCAGCCGGGCAGGTCGTGCTTCTGCCGGTCCTCGACGTCCGCGAGGAAGGCATTGAACTTTCCCTCGCGGTCGGCCCTGAGCAGGCGCGGGAGCAGCGCGCGGCACCGCCGGCGCACCTCCACGTCGCGGTCCTCAAGGCCGGCGCGCACGGCGCTCTCGGCATTCGTGCCCAGGGCGACCAACTTCTCGGCGGCCTCGCGGCGCACCTCGAACGACTCGTCGCCGAGTTGGCGCACCAGGTCGGCGGGCGTGGGCGGGGCCTCGGCGAAAACGGGCAACGGACCAAGGAGCAGGCACGCGAGCAGGCAGCGCTTCATGTTCGGGGCCCATACAGCGCCCGGATCGGCTTGCCCTCCGCGATGCGGAAGGGCCGATCGAGCGGGTCGTGGTAGTGTCCGGCGGGGTTGATGCCGAGGGCACTGAACATTGTAGCAGACACGTCGCCCGGGCCGACTGGCTGGCTGGCCGGGTAGGCCCCCAGGCGATCCGAGCTGCCGACCACCCCGCCGCGCGCGACGCCAGCCCCGGCCAGTACGATGGAGTAGACGGCGGCCCAGTGTTTGCGCCCGGGCGAGGTGCCGGCGAAGTTGCGCTCCAGGGCGACGCGCGGCGCCCGGCCAAACTCGCCCATGCAGACGACCAGCGTCGTATCGAGCAGCCCGCGCTGTTCGAGGTCGAGCAAGAGCGCGGAGAAGGTGTGGTCGAAGCGCGGCAGGAGGTGGTGTTGCAGGGCGTCGAAGACGTCGTTGTGCGTGTCCCAGCCGTAACTGTCGGCCCGGGCCGGCACCTTGTCCTGCCCGCGGATGGTGTGGTTGAAGAAAACCGTGACCAGCGGCACCCCCGCCTCGACGAGTCGCCTGCCCAGCAGACACGCCTGCCCGGCCCGGTGCATGCCGTAGCGCTCGCGCACGGCCAACGGCTCGGCGCCCAGGTCGAAGGCTCGCGCCGCTTGCGGGGCAGCCAGCAGCTCGTAGGCCTGGCGGCGCACGGCGCTGTGCTCCAGGGCGGTGCGGTCCTGCTCCAGGTCGCGCCGGTAGCGTTCGATCGACCGCAGGAGCGTTTGCCGCTGGCGCAGCCGCACGGGCGGCAAGTCGGGGCGCGGGCCCAGCTCGGCCAGGGGCCAGCGCTCCTGCGTCACGTCGCCGAGGATCAGCGGCTCGTAGCCGCGGCCGAGGAAGCCCCCGTACTGTCCGGGGGCGACGACCTCGGGCACCAAAACGGGCCCGTTGAGGTGGACGGCGGTGTAGGGCAAGCGCGGCGCCGGCCGCACGCGCTTCAGGATGGCCCCGTACGTGGGGTAGTCGGTCGGCCGGGGTGGCGGGTTGGACGACTTGCGCGGGTGGAATTGTCCGGTCAGCGCGACGTAGGTGGCCGAGCCGTGGTCGAGGTCGTCGTGCGAGACGTTGCGCACGATCGTATAGAGGCGGGCCAGGCGGGCGACCCGCGGCAGGTGTTCGCAAACGAGCGTGCCGGGGACCGACGTGGCGATGGGGCGAAAGGCCCCGCGCACCTCGGCCGGAGCGGTGGGCTTGGGGTCCCAGGTGTCGATCTGGCTCTGCCCGCCGCTGGCGTAGACGATGAGGACGGAGCGCGCCTTCCCGAAGCCGGGAGCTCCGGCGCGCGGCGCCGCCTGCCCCGGCGCGGCCAGGGCCAGCCCGCCCAGGCCGGCGATCCGCAGGCACTCGCGCCGGGAGATCGGCCCCGGCCCTTCGGTCACGAAACGCAGCACGCTACTTGCCCCCTCTGTCGAGCATATCCCGATGGGCGCCAGGCCGCAAGCGGGGCCCCCGGCGCAACCGTGTAGCCGCGACGCGAAGCGGAGCGCGTCCACAGCGATGCGCTTCGCGTAAGCGGCTACACGGCGGAGCGCGTCCGCGGCCTTGACGTTTGACCAGGGCGAACTACAACACGGAAGCCTTCCGTGCCGCCCCGGCCCTCGTCCTTTCTCGGAGGCCCCCAATGCGGGCTCGCTCCGCCAGGCTGTTGACCGCCCTCGCGGCGGCCCTGTTCCTCGCCTGTGCCGGCAGTTTCTCGTCGTGGAAAAGCGGCGGGGCAGGCCCCGCGAACACGCCGACCTCCGTCACCGCCGTCCAACTCGCACAGGACTACAGGACGCTCGGCCCCGGCGAAGCGGACAAGAAGTACAAGGACAAAATCCTGGAGGTGACGGGCATGGTTCACGCGGTCGCGAACGACGCCGGGAACACGATCTCCGTCGTGCTGAGCGACGAGCGCGGCATGCCCATCGACGTCAAGTGTTGGTTCGAGGGCGATGACAAGGCCCTCTTCGCCCAAATCAAGCCGGGCCGGTCCGCGACCATTCAGGGCAAGTGCGAAGGCAGGACGTCCGGCGTCATGCTGCGCAAGTGCAAGCTGAAGCAGTAAGCCCCGCGCCTTCGTGGGCCCGCCATGTCCGATCCTCTCCTCACCCTGACCACCGACTTCGGCACCGGCTCCCCCTACGTCGCCGCCATGAAGGGCGTCGTGCTCTCCATCAGCCCCGCCGCGCGCCTCGTCGATCTCAGCCACGCCATCCCCCCCCAGGACGTCCGCCATGCCGCCTTCTTCCTCGCGGAGGCCGTGCCCTATTTTCCCCCCGACACGATCCACGTCGTCGTTGTCGATCCCGGCGTCGGCAGCGACCGCGCCATCCTCCACGTCGCCCTCGGCGGCCAGCGCCTGCTCGTCCCCGACAACGGCTGCTGGGGCCGGCTCGAGGCCCGCTACCCCGCGCCGCAGGTCGTGCGCGTCGCCGAACGGCGCTTCTGGCGGCCCACCGTCAGCGCCACCTTCCACGGGCGCGACGTCTTCGCCCCCGTCGCCGCCCACCTCAGCCTCGGGCTCGACCCCGCCGAGCTCGGCTTCGTTACTCGCGACTGGGTGAGGCTCCCCTGGCCCGAGCCCGTGCGCGAGTCGAACAGGGTCGCGGGCGAGATCGTCTTCGTCGATGACTTCGGCAATCTGATCAGCAATGTGCCCGGAGACCTCCACAGCCCTCTCGAAGTTCGCCTCGCCGACGTCCCGGCGCGCGTCGTGCGCACCTACGCCGATGCCGCGCCCGGCGAGGTGGTGGCCCTGATCGGCAGTGGCGGGTTGCTCGAAGTCGCCATCGTCCAGGGCAGCGCCGCGCGTCGGCTCGGCCTCGGCATTGGCGCTCCCCTAACCGTCGAGTGGCGATCATGAGCACGCCCCCCAGCCGCGAACAGCTCGAACAGTGGGACCGCGAGCACGTCTGGCACCCCTTCACGCCCATGCGCGCCTACGCTGCCGAGCGCCCCCTTATCATCGAGGAAGCGCGCGGCCTCTTCCTCATCGACCTCGATGGCCGCGAGTACCTCGACGGCACCTCCTCGCTGTGGTGCAACGTCCACGGCCATCGCGTCCCGGAGCTCGACGACGCCCTGCGCCACCAGCTCGATCGTGTCGCCCACGTGACGCTGCTGGGGCTGGCCAACGTCCCCGCCACGGTGCTGGCGCGCCGCCTCGTCGAGCTGGCGCCCCCTGGCCTGACGCGCGTCTTCTACTCCGACGATGGGGCCACCGCCGTCGAGGTCGCCCTCAAGATGGCCTTTCAGTACTGGCACCAGAGGCCCGAGCCACGGCCCCGCAAGACCAAGTTCCTCTCCCTCCAGCGCGCCTACCACGGCGACACGCTTGGCGCCGTCAGCGTCGGCGACCTGGCTCGCTTCCACCACCTGTTCGCCCCGCTGCTCTTCCCGTCTTTCCGCGCCCCCTCCCCCTACTGCTACCGCTGTCCCCTGGGGCTGGAGCGCGCCACCTGCCGCATCGACTGCGCCGACGCCCTCGCCGGCCTGGTCGCGCAGCACGCCGACGAGCTGGCCGCCGTCGTGATCGAACCGCTCGTGCAGGGCGCCGCGGGGATGATCGTCGCCCCGGAAGGCTATTTGCGACGGGTGAGGGAGGTCACGCGCGCCCACGACGTGTTGCTGATCGCCGATGAGGTCGCGGTCGGCTTCGGGCGGACGGGCACGCTGTTCGCCTGCCAGCAAGAGGGCGTGGTGCCCGACTTCCTCTGCCTGGCCAAGGGGCTGACGGGGGGCTACTTGCCCCTGGCCGCCACGCTCACCACCGAGGAGGTGTTCGCCGCCTTCCTCGACCCGCCCGAGGGCCCGACGGGCGGCGGGCAAGCGTTCTATCACGGCCACACTTACACCGGCAACCCCCTGGGCGCTGCCGTCGCGCTGGCCAGCCTCGACCTGCTCCAGGCGCCGGCCGGCCTGCCCGCCCTCGGCCCCAAGATCGACCGCTTGAGCAAGCAACTCCACCGAATGCGCGCCTTGCCCATCGTGGGCGACGTGCGCCAGCGGGGGCTGCTGGCGGGCGTCGAGTTAGTGCGCGACCGGGCCACCCGGGCGCCTTTCCCCTCCGCGCTACGAGTGGGGGCGCGCGTGTGCCGGCACTGTCGCGAGCACGGGGTGCTGTTGCGGCCCCTGGGCGACGTGGTGGTGGTGATGCCGCCGCTGGCCATCTCCGAGGATCTTGTGGACCGGCTGGGAGAAGCGCTTTACAATGCGCTACAGGAGATCGGGGACGAGACATGCTAGGCCTATTCGTCACCGCCACCGACACGGGCGCCGGCAAGACCCACGTCGCCTGCGCCATCGCCCGGGCCTGGCGCCACCAAGGGCGGCCCTTCCGCGTCTGCAAGCCGGTGGCGACGGGGGCCGAGTGGACGGAGCGAGGCCTGTGGAGCGACGATACGCGCCGGCTCGCCGAGGCCGCCGGCGACGACGACTGGCGGGCCATCACTCCCTGGACGTTCGAGGCCCCCGCCGCCCCTCCCGTGGCGGCGCGACAGGCGGGAGAAAGGTTGGTCCTGACCGCCCTCGCGGAGAAAGTGCGAGGGCGGGGGAACCTCGAAAGCGCCGTGCTCGTCGAAGGCGTGGGGGGCCTGTTGTGTCCGCTGACCGAGGACAAGACGGTCGCCGATCTGGTGAAGGTGCTGGGCCTTCCGCTGGTGATCGTGGCGCGGCGCAGCCTGGGGACGCTCAACCACGTGCTGCTGACCGTCGAGGTGGCCCAGCGGCGCGGCCTGCGGATAGCGGGGGTGGTCGTGAGCGAGACGACGCCGGTGCAAGGGCTGGCCGAGCAAGGCAACGTCGAGGAACTGAGGCGCTGGTTGCCGGTCCCCCTCCTCGGCGTCCTGCCCCATGACCCGGGCGGGACGGCAGCGCCGGCGCTCGATTGGTGGGCGCTGGCAGAAGACGGCGAAGGTTCCTGAGCAGCGAGCCGCGGGGCTCGCCATCCGCGTAGCAGAAGGGCACAGGTGTCATGCAGACGGTGAACTTCCAGTGTGGCCACTGCAAGAACCTCATGGCGGTCGGCGCCGACTATCTGGGCCAGCAGGTGCGCTGCCCTCACTGTCAGCAGGTGGTGGTCGCGCCACCGCCGTCGGCCGCAGCGGCGCCACCTCCTCCTCCACCTCCGGCCCCAATGATGCTGCCGCCCAGCGAGCCGACGCAGGACCTGTTCGGCTCGACCATGCCGCAATTCAAGGCCCTCGGCTCGACCGATCACGAGGACATTTTCGCGCCCCCCAGCGACATGGAGGACGACCTCTTTAGCGGCCCCGCCCCGCGCATGGAGATCCCGCGCGACCCCCGGCCCCCGGCGCCTCTTCCTCCGCTGCCGCCCGCCCCCCAGTTGGCGCCGGCCGACAACGGCGATGCCACCCTGGCCCACGTTCCGACCACGCCCGCCGCGCCCCCCGAGAACGAGTCGAGAGGGGGCGCGCCCATCGACGGCGCCACCCTGACCTACAACGAACCGCCGGGCGGGGCCAACCCGTTCCCGGAAGCGACGGGCGCAGGCGGAGCGACCGCCGCCTCGCCTCACTCGTGGATGGACGGCGGGGCCTCGGGCTCGGCCGCCACCCTGACCGAGTCGGGGGCGCCGGGCCACGCGGGGGCCGAGGGCCCCGGCGATGCGATGGCGATCCGGCCGCCTCGCGTTCGCCGCGCCGAGGGGAGCGGGTGGTTCGTCCCCGTCGCGATGATCACCCTGGTCGTTTGGGCGGTCCTCGCGACGGCCATCGCGGCCTACGCCACGATCAAGGCCTCTCAGTTGCAAAAGAAGTCGATCGACCCGTTCGACCGATTTCCCGACCTCGAAGGCGACAACCCCGGAGTGCGCAAGCAGTCCACGGGAGCGGTGATCCGCTTCAAGCGCGACCCCAACCAGAAGCGCTCGCCGTTCGAGGCCGGCTGGCTGGCCAACATGGGGACGCGGCCCTTGCCGGAGCACCTCATCGTGCCGCTCGGCGAGAAGTTGACCGTCGGCGACCTGGAGGTCCAGCCGCTGCGCGTCTACCGCAAGAAGCTCAAGATGTTCGACGAGGGCAGCGAGCAGCCGGAAGATTGTCAGTACGAGTCTCTCGTTTTGGAGTTGCGCCTGCGCAACGTCTCCAGCGATAACGCCTTCACCCCGCTGGATAACTACTTCGACCGCCGGTGGAAGCAAGGCGAAGGCGCCCCGCCGTTCACGCTGATCGAGGCGGGCAAGCAGGTGTTCTACGGCGGGCCGGCCCGGTGGCTGGCGCGCTCGGGGAGCGGGCCCGAAAACAAGCGTCAATGGCTCGATGCCCCTGGCCGCAAGAAGACCGACCCCGTCGGCCTGAAGCCGGGTGAGGTGATGGTCACCACCCTCGCCTCCAACGGGGAAGACAAGGAGGTGGCAGACGCCCTGTTTGGCGGCAAGAAGGGGCGCCCCTACCAGGGACCGCTGTTGTGGCGCGTGCAGGTGCGGCGCGGGCTCGTCGCGTGGCGCGGCCGCGACCTCCCTGCCACCGCCGTCATCGGCGTGCGCTTCACCGACAAGGACGTCAAGCGCGGCGCGGGCTGACGGGCAACCCTCCCCGCCCCATCCCCCTCCCCAGGAGCAGAAGAGGCCTCCCCCGCTCCTCTTCTGGCTATCCCTCCTTGAGAGAGGGAGTTTGGGGGCGAAAGAAAAGCCGAGATTTTTCCTCCCACCCCCTTGCTGACAGGGGCCCTCGGAAATATCCTCAAATCCATATCCGGATCAGGAAAGATGCCATTGCCTGACGAGGCGCGAGCGTTATAATCCAACTTACTGGATCGGAGTAGCGCTCCTTTTCCCGGCCCCGTCGCGCGAGCGCGCCTTCGCGAGGCCCCGGACGATCAGGAGGCGCGGCCGTGCGGGCCAGGGCCTCACGGGGGCGGCAGAGGGGGCGGTTGTTGTCCCCGGCGCCGGGTCGCCCTTCGGAGGAGGGCGGGCGCCGAGCTCGGAGTGGGGCTTCGTGCCCGACATCTGTGTCCCGTGGTGTGTTGGCCCTCTCCTCTCCCGCGGCGGAAAACGTGGGCACGAGGGCGGGCCAAATGAGGTAGACATGAAACTGACGCGCGCGAGCTCGTATGCCCTTCACGCGGTGGCCTTCATGGCCGCGCAGAAGACCGACAAGGCGGTGGCCTCGCACAACATCGCGCAGGCCCGCGGCATCCCCGAGCGCTTCCTGCTGAAGGTGCTCAAGCCGCTCGTCTCCGCCGGCGTGCTGATCTCGATCAAGGGCCCCAACGGCGGCTATCGCCTCAAGAAGGCCCCCAGCCAGATCACCATGCTGGAGATCCTCGAGGCCGTCGATGGCCAGATCAGCGGCAACTCGCCGTTCACCCGGAAGACCAACGGGCCGATCAACCAGAAGCTCGAGAACATCTGCCAGGAGAGCGCCGACTCGGTCCGCAAGCAGCTCGAAAAGGTCCGCATCTCCGACCTCGTCGGCCCCAAGAAGGAGGCCGCTCCCAAGCCCAGGCCCCGGGCCGAGAAGGCCTCCGCCGTGTGACCGCTTCCCCCGATCGGTTTTGGCGCCTCGGCACGACCGGAAGGTCGCGCCGGGGCGTTCGCGTTTGCTCGCCGCACTTCTCGACCGAGCGCTCTCACGGCCGGGGCAAGTTCCACAGCCACACCGCCCCGTCGGCGCCGCCGGACAGGGCGCGCCGGCCATCGGAGGAGACGGCCAGCGCGTGGACCTGGTCCTTGTGGCCCGCGAAGCGATGCAGGGCCTTGCCCGTTTCGAGGTCGAGCAAGCGCACGACGCCCTTCTCGCCGACGAGCACGCGCTTGCCGTCGGACGGGACGGCCAGGCACTCGGCGGCGGCGGGGTAGCGGCGCACCTCGTTGCCGGTCTCCCCGTCCCACAGCCGGATCGTGCCATCGCGGGCGCAGGTGAGGGCCTGCTTGCCGCCCTCGGCGAAGGCGACACCGACGACGGGGCCGGTGTGGCCCTTGAAGCAGCGCAGCTCGCGCCCGCTAGCGCCGTCCCAGAGCCTGGCGGTGCGGTCGTGCAGCCCCGCGGAGAGAAGGCGGGCCCCCTTGGGAGAAAAGCACGTGGCCCACGCCCAGCCGGCGTGCCCCTCGAAGCGCCGCATCAGTTTGCCGCTCTCGACGTCGAACAGGCGCAGGGAGCCGTCGGTGTCGCCAGCGCCCGAGAGCGCGAAGCGCCCGTCCGGCGAGAAGGCGACGCCGAGGGTGCGGCCCACGTGGCCGGGGAAGCGGCGCGTCTCCTTGCCCGTTCGCACGTCCCAGAGCCGCAGCGTGCGGTCGCGCCCCCGGCGGAGAGGGCGTGCCGGCCATCGGGAGACAGATCGACGCCGCACACCCAGCCGGGGTGCCCCACGAAGGAGCGCACCTCCTTGCCCGTGTCGAGCGCCCACAGGCGCAGCGCGCCGTCCATCGCGCCGCTGAGGGCCCGCTTGCCGTCGCGCGAGAACGCCAGCCCGCGCACGGCCTTGACGTGGCCGACGAGGCGGCGGGCCTCGCCGAGTTTCTGAATGTCGGCGAGGAGGACGCCGGCCCGCAGGCGCACGTCGGTGTCGGGGTGCTCCTTCTGCGCCGACCGCAGGGCAGGAAGGGCCTTCTCGCCAAGGGCCAGGAGTCGCTTTTCGGCCGCCCGCCGCACGTCGAGGTCGTCGTCGCCGAGCAGGGGAATCTCGGCGTGGCCTTCGGGCCGGGCGGGGAAGGGCGGCGCGACCGCCGGGAGCGCGGCCGGCAGGGCGAGCAAGGGCAAGGCGGCCCAGCCAAGAAGGCGGCGGAGGCAGGTCGGCATGAGGACGATCTCGTGGGGCGGGCGCTCCATCATGTTCCGGGAGGGAGGGGAGCGGCAACGACATTTTCGCGGGAGGGCCCCTCCACGCCAAGCCGCAAGCGGCGAACCTGCCGGGCCCGCCGCTTGCGGCTTGGCGTTCCCCCCGGGCAGCGATCCCGTTTGACGACGAGGGCCCCCCGCGATAGCATCCTCGTAACCATGAACGACAACGCCTTCACGCTCGAAACGCACACCGCCGGAGATGGCTACCGCTGGCGCTATCGCCGCTACCCCGCCGCCGGGCCCGAGCGCGGCCGGGTGGTGTGCCTGCACGGCATCCAGAGCCACGGCGGGTGGTACGACTTGACGTGCCGGCGCCTCGCCGAGGCGGGCTACGCCGTCTCGTTCCTCGACCGGCGCGGCTCCGGCCTGAACGAGCAGGCGCGCGGCGACACGCCGAGCGGCCGGCGCCTGCTCGACGACGTGGCCGAGTTCTTGCGCGCCCAACCGCCCGCGCCGGGCCGGCCCACGTTTCTGCTCGCCATCTCGTGGGGGGGCAAGCTTGCTGTCGGGCTCCAGCGTCGCCACCCCGGGCTGGTCGAGGGGCTGATGCTACTCTGCCCTGGGCTGTGCCCGCGCATCGGCCCTCCGCGCCGGGAGCGCCTGCGCATCGCCTGGGCGCGCCTGGTGGCGCCGACCCGGTTGTTTCCCATCCCGCTCGACGACCCCGAGCTGTTCACCGCCACGCCGAGCAGGCAGCAGTTCATCCGCGACGATCCGCTCGCCCTCCGCCAGGCCACGGCTCGCTTCCTGTTCGAGAGCTTTCGGCTCGACCTCTACGCGCGACGGGCGGCCAAACAGGTGAAGGTGCCGACGTTGCTGATGCTCGCGGAGCGCGACCGCATCATCGACAACGCCCGCACGCGCGCCTTCGCCGCCCGCTTCCCGCGGGACGTCGAGGTAATCGAGCACCCGGGCGCCCACCACACGCTGGAGTTCGAGCCGAGCCCGGAGCGCTACCTGGGGCTGTTGCTGGGGTGGCTGGGCGCCCAGACGTGAGGCGGCTCACGTGGGGAAATCGTCGAGCCGGACGCGCCGGCCAAAGCGCGCCCGCAAGCGCTCCTTGGCGCGGGGGCCGAGCCGGTTGTAGCGCAGGTCGAGCTCGGCGAGGTCGGGGAGGTGGGGCGACTCGGCCAGGGCCTGGGCGCCGGCGGCGCCGACCCGGTTGTTGACGAGGCCGAGCGAGACGAGGTTGGCCAGATGCGGCGAGGCGGCGAGCGTTCGGGCGCCCTCGGCCGTGAGGGAGTTCCCTCCGAGGTTGAGCGCGGCGAGGTTGGCCAGGCGCGGCGAGGCCGCCAGGGCCCGCGCCCCGGCGTCGGCGAGGGAGGCGGAGCTCAGCTCCAGTTCCGTCAACCGGCCAAGGAGCGGGGACGCCGCCAGCGCCTCCGCGCCCTCGATGCCAAGGCGGTTCGAGCTCAAGACAAGGCGCTTCAGGCTCGTCAGATGGGGGGACGCGAGGAGGGCGGCGGCCCCCGCGTGATGCACCCAGTTGTTGTTCAAGTTGAGCGCGCGGAGGTTGGCCAAACGGGGGGAGGCCGCCAGGGCTTCGGCGCCCTCGTCGGAGACGTGGGTGAGCTGCAAGTTGAAGTCGCGCAGGTGGGCGGCCGAAGGAGAGCTCGCGAGGGTGATCGCGCCCTCGTCGCCGATCTCGTTGTACGACAGGTTCAGCGTGGCGAGCCGGTGCGACGAAGCCAGCGCGTGCGCGCCGCGCGCCGTTATCGCGTTCAGATACAGGTTCAGGTCGGTGAGGCGCTTCAGCAGCGGCGATCGCGCCAGTTCTTCCATCGCGTCGTCGCCCAGCCCGGTAAAGTGGAGGTTCAGAGTGCGCAACTCGTCCAGATTAGGGGACTCGATGAGCGTGCGGATGCCGCCGTTCTCGAAGCGGGCGTCGGCCACGTTGAGGGTGGTCAAACGCAGGTTGCTGGGCGAGGCGAGCAGGGAGCGCAGTGCAGGCACGCCGAACAGGGCGCGCATCGCGCTCAGCGTCGTGAGGCGGGGGAGGCACGTCGATTCGGCCAGGCAGCGGGCGGCAGCCGAATCGACGTAGTTGCCGTCGAGGACCAGTTCACTCAGGTTGGCGAGGTAACGCGAGGACGCGAGCTGACGCACCCCTTCGGTGCGGACGTTGTTGCGCGCCAGGTGGAGCGAGCGCAGCGAGCCGATCTGGGGAAGCGCGACGAGGGCACCGAGGGAGCTTCCCACGCGGCGCAGGCGCAGGCCCTCCAGGGGCGTTGCCGCCCTCAGTTCGGCGGCGCTCTTCAAGAAGTGGTTGGCCGTGGCGCTTAGTTCCGTAACGAAGCCGCGCCGGAAGACGCAATGGTCCTCCTTGAGGGCCCAGCGGGGGAGGTTGCCCATCCAGTCGTCGCGGTGCCGGGCCAGCAGCCGCCGCGCGCGCCGCTCCAGCGCCAGCCGGCCCTCGTCGCCGGGGCCCAGCTTCGCCAGTTCGCACTGGGCGCGGATGAATTCGGCGCGGTCGCCCTGGCCGTTGTCGTCGAGCCAGTCGGCGTAGACCAGGCGCGGGGCGTCGTCGTCGGGGGCCTCGCGAATGGCGGCGAGGAAGGCCTCTTCGAGGGTAGGGGGTCGCTTCTTGGCCATCGGTCCGTGGTCCTCCGCAGGGCGACTAAACGGGGGAGAAGCCCTTGCCGTGCTCGCGCAGGAGGGCCTGTACCTCCTGCTGCCAGGTCGGGGCGCCGAGCAGGACCAGCCGGGGCAAGTTGGGCGAGGACGCCAGGGCGCGCCAGCCCTCAAGGGTGACGCCCCGGCCCCCCTGCAACTGCAATTCGCGGAGCGCGGTCAGGTGGGGCGAGCGCGCCAGCGCCAGGGCGCCCGCGTCGCCGATCTGGTTGTTGTTGCGCAGGAGAAGCCGTTGGAGGTTGGCGAGGCGGGGCGAGGAGGCCAGGGCCCGCGCGCCCTCGTCGCCCAGGCGGTTGAAGCTGAGGTCGAGGGTCGTGAGGCGCTCGACGACGGGTGAATCGGCCAGGGCAGCGGCCTCGGCGGGGCCGAGGTTGTTCCACCGCAGGTCGAGAAAGGCCAGGTTGGGCAGGTGGGTTGCGGCGGCGAGGGCGGGCAGCCAGTCGCCGATGGGGCGGATGCTCGTGAGCGTCAGGGAGGTCAGCGAAGCCAGACGGGGCGATTGGGCAAGGGCGCGCATCCCCTCCAGCCCGATCTGGTTGGAGCTCACGTCGAGGGCGGTGAGGTCGCGAAAAGGGGCGGAGGCCAGGGCCCGGGCGCTTTCGGCATCGAGCCCGTTGCTGATCAGGGACAGCCGGCGCAGGCGCCCGAGGTGGGGCGACGCTGCCAGGGAGGCAACGCCCTGGCTCCCGAGACCGCAAGCCTTCAGGTCCAGCGACGTGAACTGCCCGAGGAGGTCGCCGTCGAGTGGCCCGGAAGCCAAGGGGTTGCCGGACAGGTCGAGGTGGGCGAGGGCGCCGAGCCGGGCCGACGACAGAAGGGGCCTCAACGCGGTGGCGTCGAGCCCACACCGAGCCAGCCCCAGCGTCTGGAGCCCGGCCAGGTGGGGCGAGGAGGCCAGCGCCCGGGCCCCTTCGGCCCCGAATTGGTTCCTTTCGAGGTCGAGCCGCCGAAGTCCCGAAATGGCTGGGGCGCCTGCGAGGGCCTCGACGGCCTCGGCGCCGAGCCCGTTGTCACCGAGGTCGAGTGCCGTCAGGCGGGGGAACTGCCCCCACGCCGCCAGGGCACGGGCGCCGTCCAGGCCGATGAGGTTGCTGCGGAGCACCAGGTCGGTCAGTGCGCCCAGGTGCGGGGAGGCGAGCAGCTCGCGCAGCTCGTCGCCGCGCAGCGCGGTGTCACGCAGGTCGAGCGCGCTCAGGCGGGCCAGGTGGGGGCAGGCGGCCAGGGCGGCCAGTGTGGCGAGGGACGGACGATGCGCCCGGAGGCGCGCCGCGCGCACCGGCGCCGCGCGAAAGAGCGCCTCGGCATGGCGCAGGAAAGGCGTCACCGTCACGTTCATACACTCGACGAAGCCACGGCGGAACTCGTGCGGCTCTTTCTTCGCCCACGCCGGCAGCGGGGCGCGCCAGACGCCGCCGTGCAGCGCCAGCAGTTCCCGCGCTCGCAGCTGGAGCGCGGGGCGGCCGACGTCCTCCTCATCCATGCGGGCCAGCTCGATCTGCACGCGGATGAATTCGGCGCGCTCGGGCTGGCCGTTCTCCTCCAGCCAGTCGGCGCAGACGAGGCGGGGCGTGTCGTCTTCCGCGTGCTCGCAGACGTCCTGGAGGAAGGCGGCTTCCTGGGGTGGAGAGCGCTTCTTGGCCATCGCAGGGGCCCTCGCGATTGCTGCTCAGGCGAGCAAGAGGACTTGGTTTGCTGTAGAACGGCTCTCCCGAGCCGTCC
>JBBSEZ010000255.1:0-14380 GCA_038239195.1 Gemmatales bacterium | reverse complement strand
GCGTCCTCAAGCGCTGTATCTTGATCGCGGCGTGAGCGGCAGCAGGTTCCCCGCCGCACAAGCCGAAATCGCCCCGCCCCCAAGGTAACAGCCTTGGGAGGTCCGCTAACGCTTTGTCCCAGAATCTGCGAAAGTTCAGCTGTGGGACCGTCTGCCTTTCACGGACCGCTTCAGTCGGTTTCGTAACGATCATGGGCCGGGACATGGCGACCAGTCAGGACTTCTTCAACTGGGTTTGCGGAGACCGGCTCGAACCAAAGTTCTTGATGTACTTGCTCATGGCGTCGCGCGAGTATTTCCGCAGTCTTGCGAGCGGAGCGACCCACCAGACCGTTTACATGCCGACGGCTGAATCATTGCGAGTCTGTGTCCCACAAGTGGACATACAACGACGGATCGCGAAACATCTGGATGAAAAGTTGGCGGTAGCGGAACAGCTCACGCGTGCGCTGAAGAGCGAATTGAAAACGATTGACGATCTCTCAGGTGCGTTATTAAGGCGAGCTTTCGGCGGAGGCGTGTAAGGCCATCACCATGAAAAATGGACGCGACAACAACAAGGCTCTCCCGACCCAGCAATCCGTCGATCAAGCCATCTGGTCGATCTGCGACATCATGCGCCGCGGCAACTGCGCCAGCGCCCTCCAGTACGTCCCCGAGCTCACCTGGATCCTGTTCCTGCGCATCCTCGACGAGAAGGAAGGGCGCGAGCAGCAAGAGGCCGAGGCCCTGGGCGTGCCGTTCCGCCCCTCCCTCGAAGCGCCCTACCGCTGGCGCGACTGGGCGGCCCCCGACGGCACGAAGCGCAAGGAGCTGGAAACCGGGGCGCTCGGGGCGTTCTTCGGCTTCGTCAACGGCTCTCCCGACAAGCAGGGCGGCCTGGCGGGGCTGCTGCCCTATCTGAAGGGCCTCAAGAAACGGCCCGACGCCAGCCCCCGGCAGAAGGTCATCAGCGAGGTCATGTCCGGCGTCGAACGCGCCCGCATCGACACCGAACGCAACTTCCTCGACGTGCTCGACAAGGTCCACAAGATCACGTCCGAGTCGGTCGATCCGACGCACGTCTTCGCGCTGTCGCAGGTCTACGAGGGGCTGCTCCTCAAGTTGGGCGAGAAGAACAACGACGGCGGCCAGTTCTTCACGCCGCGCCAGGTCATCAAGGCGATGGTGCGCGCCATCGCCCCCGAGGTCGGCGAGACGGTCTACGACCCGGGGTGCGGCACCGGCGGGTTCCTCGCCCAGAGCTTCGAGTAAGCGCACCAACAGCTCGGCCAGTCCGCGACGGCCGACCACCTGGAAACGCTCAAGCAGCGCACCTTCTGGGGCCGCGAGAAAGAGAACCAGGTCTACCCCATCGCCCTGGCGAACCTGGTGCTGCACGGCATCGACAAGCCCAACCTCTGGCACGGCAACACGCTCACCGGGAGCGAGGCCTACGGCGGGCTGTTCGAGGACGCGCCGGCGCTGTTCGACGTGGTCCTCACCAACCCGCCCTTCGGCGGCAAGGAAGGCAAGGAGGCCCAGACCAATTTCGACTACAAGACCAGCGCCACGCAGGTGCTCTTCCTCCAGCACGTGATGCGCAGCCTGCGCCCCGGAGGGCGGTGCGGCATCGTGCTGGACGAGGGCCTGCTCTTCCGCGCCAACGAAGACGCCTTCGTGAAGACCAAGCGCAAGCTGCTCGACGACTGCGACCTGTGGTGCATCGTCAGCCTGCCGGCCGGGGTGTTCACCGCGGCCGGCGCGGGGGTCAAGACCAACCTGCTCTTCTTCACCAAGGGCCGGCCCACGTCGAAGATCTGGTACTACGACCTGACCGGGGTGAAGGTGCGCAAGAAGGCCCCGCTCCTGATGAAGCACTTCGACGACTTCTTCCGCCTGTTGCCCACCCGCGCCGACAGCGAGGAAAGCTGGACGGTGGACATGGACGAGCGCAAGCGCAGCGCGGCGGCGGAGGCGCGACCTTTCAAAGAGCAGGCGACCAGGAAGGGCCAGGAGGCCGAGCAGGGGAAAGAACGCGTCAAGGAGCTGAAGAAAGCCAGGCCCAGGGACGACCAGGCGCTCGCCGGCGCCGAGGAGCAAGTCGCGGCCCTGACGAAGGAGGCCCGGGAAGCGGCCGGCAAGGCCAAGGAGATCGAAGACGCGGTGTACGACCTCAAGGCGGTCAACCCGCACCGGAAGTCGGTCCTCGACACGCGCACGCCCGAGGAACTGCTGGACCTCATCGAAGCCAAGGGCCGCGAGATCGCCGAAGCGATCGCGCTGCTGCGGCGCTGACCCGCTCAACGGGCAGCGCGGTATTCGCGGATGCTGGCGGCCCCGTTGCGGGCCACGACGACGTGATCCAGCACCCCAATGCCCAGGGTCTTGCCGGCCTCCTCCATGCGGGCCGTCAGCGCGAGATCGTCGTCGCTCGGCGTGGGATCGCCGGAGGGGTGATTGTGGACCAGGAGGACGGCCTTGGCAGCGTCCTTGATGGCGGGGCGGAACACTTCGCGCGGATGAATCAGGCTGCGGTCGAGGATGCCGACGCTGATCCGGTGCGTGCCGAGGGCCTGGTTCTTGGCGTCGAGGCAGACGACGTGGAACTCCTCCTGGGCGCCGTCGCTGGCCAAACGGGCAAAGCGCTCGCGGCAGAACTGCACCGCGTCGGCGGAACTGAGGAGGCGACGCGAATGCTGCTGCCGGTCGTTCTGGGCCTGCGCGACGCGCCGGCCCAGTTCGATGCCGGCCAGGATCTGACAATAGGCGGTCTCTCCGACGGTCGCCGTCACCGCCTTCAGGTCGCCTCGCCCTGCGTCGGGAAGTCGCTCGAGTTGTTCCGCGTAGCGCGCCGCGATCTTCTCGCCGCCCTGAAGCGCGGACTCCCCGGTTCGTCCGGCGCGGATCAGGATGGCCAGCAACTCCGCGGTCCGCAAGGCCGCCGCCCCGTTCGCCAGCAGTCGCTCGCGCGGCCGGTCTTCCGCGGGGGCGTCCGGGATCTGGGCACCGTACACCTGCCCGTTCAGCCAGGCCTCGGCCGGGAAATCGCGCGAAGCGACCGCCCAGGAGAAGGCCCCATCCTCTCCCGTTCGGAGATGTCCTTCGCGCGCCAACTGGCGCACGACGCGCGTGACGAAGGCCGGCTGCTCCTGGGGGCGTTTCGCCTTCATCTGGGCAAGGGTGAACCTCTCCTGGGCGAGCAAAACGCTCAGGACCATTTCGAGGCGGGCGTAACGAGTTGTCGCGAGTTGCTGGGACACGGCTGCCGCCAAACTCGGGAAGTTGCCCCGAACTACCGTACTGGCTCCGCGAGGGGGAGGCAAGGCCCAGGCGGCCCTTCCTTCTTGCTCCCGGTGACGCTGTCCCATCCGAGCGCGTCTTTCGCTGTGGAAAAGAGACAAGTGAGCGGACAGTACCACCGGGAACGTGGATCCGAGGCCGCCCCAAGCGCGGTGGCAGGGTGGCAGGGTTGGCCGGCGCGACGACGTAAATTTCGATGGGAAAAGATGTTACGCGGCGCAAAGCCCCCTGCCACGGTGGCAGGGTGTGGCAGGGGCGATTTGCGCTCCGGCTTCGCTCCGTTGCCCTCTCGTAGGGCAAGCGTCCTTGCTTGCCCGCGCCTTGGGCAAGCGCGGACGCTTGCCCTACGAGAGCTCCCGCAAGATTGGCCTCGCCCCCTTCATCCCTCCCGAGGCCCATTGACGTAACGCACCACCGGCGCCGCCAGAAACGGCGCCCGGGCGACGACCTGGAGGAGGGCCCGGGCCAGCGCCGGGCGGCGGAGCACGGCGGTGACGGCCCGGCAGACGTACTGGCGCCGGCCGACGACCCGACGATACGTCGCGGCCCAGCGCTGCGCCATCTCCGGGCGCCAGCGCTCCGCGGCGCAAGCCGCGAGCGGGGCCACGACCGCCCCCGCCGCCAGGGCCCAGGCCATGCCCTCTCCGGTGAACGGCTCCACGTAGCCCGCCGCGTCGCCCAGCGCGAAGACGCGATGAGCCGCGAGGTGCGCCGCCCGTCGCGTCAGGGCCGCCGTGCCGCGCCAGCCTTGCTCGGGCAGGCGCGGCGGGATCGGCCAGCCCATCTCGGCGAGCACCCCCGCGGCGGTTGGCCCGGGGCCGCCCGCGGCGCGCACCGCGTCCGCGTCCAGGGCGGTCGCCACGTCGAGCCGGCCGTCCTCCAGGCGCACCAGCCCCACGTAGCCGGCGCGCGCGTAGGCGAGGTAGACCGTGCCCGGGCGATAAAACGCCTCGGGCGCTTCGAGCACCACGCCCGCGCCGATGCGCGCGCCGGGGATGGGGGGCGCCTCACTCAGTCCCGCCCGCGCCAGCAGGTTGCCGCCCAGGCCGTCGGCCGCGAGCACGACCCGGGCCGCGACGCGAACCTCCGCGGCGCTGCCGTGGAGCACGACGGAGCGGCGCTCTCCGTCAGCGCGATCGGTCTCGACGAGCGCGGCGCGCGTTCGAGGAAGGAAGTCGGCCCCGGACTCGACGGCGGCCGTCACCAGGTCGGCGTCGAAGGCCACGCGCGACAGCGCCATCCCCTGCGGCAAGCGCAGCTCGACGGATTTGCCGTAGGCGCCCATGCGGACGGTGCGGAGCGGGACGGCGCCGCGACGAACCGGGAGCTCGCCCAGCCCGACCGCCCGCAGGGTGGCGAGGGCCCGGCCGTTCAGACAGCAGCCGCAGACCTTTCCGCGCGGGAAGGCGGCGCGATCGACCAGCAGCACGCGCACGCCACGCCGGGCCAGTTCGCGCGCGGCAAGGGAGCCAGCCGGGCCGGCGCCGACGACCACCGCGCCCCAGGCTTGCTTGCTCGCGCTCGAAAGAGTGAGCGTGGGGGGAAGGGTCACGGCTGCGCTCGCATCGGGCTGACGAACAGGGCGTAGCGAAGGGCTCGCTCCGGGAGGCGTCGAGATGGTTGGCATTTCCACCTCACCAGGTGCGCAACGGGCAACCCGGGGAGCACTCCACGCAGTCTATGCCTTGGGCCCCGCTCGTGCCACCGAGCCGGAAGCGGCCCTGTCTGCGGGGCGAGGGCCTCTCTCCCGGCTCAACGCGAGGGAATGGCCAGCAGCTCGGGCAGCGGCGGGCGAGCCACGCCGTTGACCTTGTCCTTCTTGCCTTCCTTCTTGCCGTTCTCCTCCTTCTTCTCCTCCTCGGGCACTACCTTGATGGTGATCTGGAAGCCGAAGTCCTTTTTCTGGGCACCGTGGAACGGCTCGAAGTAGCTGATCCACAGCGGGTCGAGCGCGGGGTCGGGGGCGAACTCGGCCGACGCCGCCTTGCACGGCAGCAGAGCGCGCGGGTGGGAGGCGCCGATCTGGAAGGACTGGTGGAGGGTGTACTTGCCCGCCTTCACGGGGACGCTGACGGGGCCCTCGCGGCAGTTGATCGAGAGGTTCTCGCCGCCGGCCACGCCGTGAGGCGGGACGCACAACGTCAGCAGCGCGACCGGGCCGGAGCTCACCGTGGCGCAGGCCTTGCCCTGCTCGGCGCTGCCGCGCCCGTGGCTCTGGCTGCGGAGCAGGCCGATGACGCGGCCCTCGATGGTGAGCTTGGCGGCCTTGACCTCGGGCTTGTCGAAGGAGACCTCGAAGCACTGCTCGAAGTCGAAGTCGAAGCCGGCGGCCGAGTCCTTGCAGGGGTGCCCGCCGGCGACGGCAACGCCGGTCATGGTGACGACGACCGTGTCGGCGGAGGGCTGCGCGACGTCGGTGTTGCCGCCGCCGGTGTGGGTGAAGCCTTGGCGGTGTGGCGTCGCATGGCCGTGCCGCTCGAACAAGTTGAGGGTGACGCTGGGGCTGGACGCGGCGGCAGGCGCGACCGTGATGGTCACCGGCGTACCGGGGGGCACAGTCTTCGGCGCCGGCTGGCCGGGCAGCAGGGCGCCGAGCAACAACATCGATTCGAGCATGAGCCGATCTCCTTTGGAGGGCGTTTCCCTCACCCCCCAACCCTTTCTCCCAAGGAGGGAGAGGGGGAGAGGGAGCGTGTGAGGTCGGGGGAGGAGGTCGGGCCTCCCCGCCTGGCTCCCCTCTCCCGTTCTGGGAGAGGGGGTTGGGGGGTGAGGGAAACACCTCACCACCTCACGAGCACGTCCATGGTGGCGGTAAACACTCCATGATGGTTCTCGAAAGGGCGCGATTCGTCGTTGTAGTCGTAACGCACCTCGGGCCGCAGGCTGATCCAGCGCCGCGGCTTGAACGTCAGCCCCGTCGTGAGGGCGGTATACAGCCCCTTGAAGCCGGTGCGCTGGCCCTGCGCGTCGTCGAAGAACTCGAGGCGGGTGGTCCCGCTCAGGCGGGGGGTGAACGTATAGGTGAGGTAGTTGAGGACGCCGAACCAGGTGGCGGTGCCGATCTCGGGAACGTTGGTCTGGAAGGCGAACAGCCCCTCGAAGGAGTAGTTGAGGCGGTCGTTGAACTTGTGGGTGTAGACGAGGTCGAAGACCTCGGGGTTGTTGAAGTTGCGGTTCTGCTCGAAGCGGCCGGGGCCGACGATGACGGAGAAAAGGACGCTGTCGCGGGCGGTGGGCGGGGCCCACTTGACGCTGCCGATGTAGGTGGGACGGTCTTCGGGGGCGACGAAGACGTCGCTGCCGAGGACCAGGCCGTTCTGCACGCTCCAGGCGTCGTCGAGCTTGAGGGTGGTAAGCACGCCGGTGTGGGTGAACGGGTCGTAGATGAAGCTGTAGCAGTGCGAGGAGAGGGCGTTGTCCACGGCGGGGTTGCTTTCGACGCCGTACTGGGCGAAGAAGCGACCGACCTTGACGTCGAGGCCCTTCATCACCTGCGGGAAGTAGGCCTCGCCGTAGAACTGGATGGGGTCGATGCCGTAGGTGCTTGGCTCCCCGTGGTTGGCGGTGAGCTGGCTGTCGAACAGGCCTCGCGCCGTCGTGAAGCGATAGTCGCTGCCGGGCAAGATCGTGTCGGAGCGGAACCCGAAGGTCGGCGTCGTGGCGCTCTGATTGACGGGGAGGTCCAGGCGCAGCCAGTTTTGCTGGAGGAGGAACTGGTTGGCCTTGTAGTTGAAGCCCATCGGCAGCTGCTCGTGCGCGTCGGAGCTGGCCGTGTAGGTCATGTCGGTCCAGCCGGTGACCTGCATGCGGTTGCCGTCGAGCACGTAGCCGGGGTAGGTGCCCTGGAGGAATCGCATCAAGGGCCAGCGCTCGGCGGCCGCGGGCGTCGCCGCGGCGGGGGCTGCCGCTCCAGGCGCGGGGGCGGGCAGGGGCAAGAGGGGGGCGGACACCTCGACCGGGGCCGGCGGGGCCTCGGGCGAGGGGGGCACGCCCTGCCCGGGCACCAGGATGGCGGTGAGGAGGACCGACCACATCGCGGAGCCTCTTCGGGGATGGAATGAACCGAGGGCGCGTTCGGGGCCCCGACCAGGCCGAACCGAGGGGCGGCCGGTCGGATGATCGGCCGGGGGGCACTTTGCGGGGCTTGCCCTTAATATCGGCACGCCCCACAAAGAACTTCTTGGCCGAATTGCCTGACTGTGCGGGCTTCCGCGAGAAAATGCCTACCGCCGCCCGCACCGCTTTCCTCGCCTGTGCCCGTTGCGACGTCTTCTCGGATAAATCAGGCAATTTACAATCTCCATCGTGCGAAATGCCGAGAGTTAAAGGAGACGCGCCCGGAGAGCCGCCCGCCCCCTCCGGCCCGATTCAGGACTGAAAGATCGGGCCCAAGGTCCCGGCAGTTCGTCGCTCCTGTCAGGCGGAAGGGAACTTTTGACTGGATCGGCAGCGCCCGGCACGTTATCCGCCCGTTGCATCGGGGAACGATCGTTCCAGGGAGTGGAGGGTGGTCTTCGATGCTGTTCTGTTCCCCGCAATTTTGCCTCTTTTTCCTGGCCGTCTTCTTCACCTACTGGCTCTTGCCCTGGCACAAGGCTCGGGTCTATCTCCTGCTGGCGGCGAGCTTCTACTTTTACGCCTGCTGGGACTACCGCCTGGCCTTCGTGCTCGGGGCCTCCACGCTCATGGACTACCTGGTCGCCCGCGCCATGGAGACCTGGTCGGCCCCGCGGCCGCGCAAGTTGCTGTTGCTGGCCAGTCTCGTCATGAACCTGGGGCTGCTCTGCTGGTTCAAGTACGTGAACTTCTTCCTCCACTCGTTGGAGGTCGCGGCGGGGGCGGCAAACTTCCACTTGTCCCTCCCGGTGCTTCGAGTCATCCTGCCCATCGGCATCTCCTTCTACACCTTCGAGGCCATCAACTACACCGTCGATGTTTATAGTCGCAAGATTCGAGCCGAACGCAACCTTGCTCACTTCATGCTGTTTGTCCTGTTCTTCCCGCATCTGGTGGCCGGGCCGATCGTGCGCGCCCGCGACTTCTTGCCGCAGGTCGCGCGTCGCAAGCATTGGAGTTGGCGGCGCGGCAATGCCGGCGCCTGGCTCATTCTCGTGGGACTGTTCAAGAAACTGGCCATCGCCGACCGGATGGCCCTCTACGTCGATCCCGTCTTCGCCGACGCGGGGACTTACGGGAGCTACGCCCTTTGGATGGCCACGATCGCCTACGCTCTCCAGGTCTACTGCGATTTCTCTGGCTACACGGACATGGCGCTGGGGCTGGCCCACTTGCTGGGCTACCACCTGGCGCCGAACTTCAACCTGCCGTTCTTGTCGGCGAACATGGCGGAGCTCTGGCGGCGTTGGCACATTTCGCTTTCCAGTTGGATTCGCGACTACCTCTTCTTCCCACTGGGCGGCAGTCGCGGTTCGCGGGGGAGAACTTATTTCAACCTTCTCTTGATGATGACCCTGTGCGGGCTCTGGCACGGTGCGAGCTGGAATTACGTGGCATGGGGCTTCCTCAACGGTTTACTGCTCGCGATCCATACGGCCTTCCAGCCCTGGTGCTCCCGGCGGCCCACGTTGACCGCGGCCCTAAGGTCCTCGCCGGGGACGATGCTGCGCGTGGCGTTGACCTTCGTCTGTTTCTGTCTGACGCTCGTGGTGTTTCGCTCGACCAGTTTGGTCGCTGCGGGAGAGAGCCTCGCCCACATGTTTGTGCCTACAGCAGGCGCCGGGCTGACCATGCAGGTACACGGCCTGTATCTCACGTTCGCCCTGGTGGCGCTGTGTCATTTCCTGGGACACCGCGATCGCTGGGTGGGCCTCTGGGAACACGTGCCACTGTGGATGCGCGGGGCCAGTTTCGGGGCGGCGGCGACGCTGGCCCTGATCGCCGCGCCCAACGCCAGCAAGGCATTCATCTACTTCCAGTTCTGACGGCTCCAGGGAGGGGATGCCATGCGGCGGACGAAACAGTGGCGCCATCGGACCGAGATGCTGTGGATGCTGGCGAGCTTCGTCGGGGTGCAGCTAACCCTGGGGCTGGCGGTTGACCGCTGGTGGACGGCCGTGCGCGACCCGGAGTACGCCCTCCTCCGCGCCGGTCTGGCAGGGCTGCGGGAGGCCGCGCCCGGCCGGCCGCTCGTCGTGGCCCTGGGCAGCTCGCGCACCGAGCAAGCCTTGCGAGCCATCCAGTTGAGCCAGCCGGCCGATGGCGTCACCCCGTTGGTTTACAACTTCGGGATTCCCGGCGGCGGCCCGCTGATGCAGCAGATCGCCCTGCGCCGATTGCTGGCCGACGGCATACGGCCGGACCTCGTGTTCCTGGAAGCGATGCCGATCTCGTTCAGCCAACGGGGTGGGGCGCGCCTTCTGGAGGAGCGCCAGTTGGACCCCGCCCGGCTCACCGTGGCCGAGTTGGCCAGAGTGTATCCTTCGTATACGCGCCCCGAGATCGTGCTGCGCCGCTGGGGCCCCCCCCGCCTCCTGCCTGCCTACCGCCACCAGGCCGAGCTGCGCGACGCCTTGAGTCTCGACGTCCCGGCCGGCCCGCTGCCGGGGCCTGGGCAGCGGCTGGGCCGGGACAGCCACGGTTGGTTCGACAGCCCCAAGGGCACTCCGGAGCAGACCGCGGAGTGGACCCGCAGAGCTCTCGACCAATACCAAGCCAGCTTGCAGGACGCCCAACTGGCCGAACGGCCCGTCCGCGACCTGCGCAAGTTGCTTGCCCTTTGCAAGCAGGAGCACTTGACGGCCGCGCTCGTCATTCCGCCGGAGTCGTCGGTCTTTCGTGCGGCCTACGCCGAGAGCTCGCGCTTGGTGGATTTCATCTGCCGCACAGCCGCGGCGTATGACGTTCCGGTTGTCGATGCCCGTCAATGGGTGGACGACGATGGCTTCCTGGACGGACACCACCTTTGGTTGAAGGGCGCCGCGCAATATACCACTCGGTTTGGTCGGGAGGTGCTGCGGCCGATGTTGGACCGTGCCGCTGTCCCAGCTAGCCCTTGAACATAGAGAGATTTCCACGCCCGCAAGCATAAGGGGCGAATGAGCCGGGGAAATGAAAGGGGCCCGGCAACGGCCAGGTTCAGCTCGACCCCAGCAGCGCCACGGGGAACCGCCCCAGCACCTCCCCGAGCAAAGGCCCCGCGGC
The DNA here is from genome assembly GCA_038239195.1 of Gemmatales bacterium. Taxonomy (GTDB): domain Bacteria; phylum Planctomycetota; class Planctomycetia; order Gemmatales; family Gemmataceae; genus JBBSEZ01. The sequence continues at coordinate 3,937 of JBBSEZ010000255.1, read as the reverse complement.
GCGCGCGTCCCCGCCCGACGCCAGCACCTCTCCCGTGAAGACGTTGCGGTAGCTCCGCCCCGCCAGATGGGGCGGCAGCAGCAGCCCGGTCTTGCCCCACACCTCCGGCCCCAGCGGCGGCCGCTCTGCCCCGTCGGCGAGCCGCACCACCAGACGGGGCACCACCACCAGCATCGCGTCGTCGCCCGCCGAGCGGGCGAAGGCGCACACGTGGTCGCGCCGCGGCCCCGTCGCCTCCACCGGCAGGTAGTCCCCGCCGACGAACAGGCCCTCATGGGCCCGGCGGAAGTTCAACGCCTGGTAGGTCAGGTACGCCTTTACCTTTCCGTCGGCCGCGCTCTCCACCAATGCGCTTGCCAGTGGCGCCAGGTCGTCCCCAGCCCCGGCAATGCGCTTCTGCAAGTCGGCGAGGGCCTCGCGCCGCAACTCATAATCCACCGGGCGGCGGTTGTCGGGATCGACGAGGCTGAAGTCCCACAGCTCGCAGCCCTGGTAGAGGTCGGGCACGCCGGGGCTGGTCAGCTTCAAGAGCACCTGGGCCAGCGAGTTGAAGTGCCCGAAGTACGCCACGCGTCGCTGCAAGGCAACCAGGTCGTTGAGGAACGGGCCCTCCACCCGATCGGGGAGGAGGCGGGCGACGAACTGGCGCACGGCGTCGTCGTACTCCTCGTTGGGGTTGATCCAGCTCGTGTGGACCTTGGCCTCCTTGGTCGCCTTCTGCACGTACTCGGCGATGCGGCCGCGGAACGGGGCCAGGCCCCCGCTTGCAATGGCACCCGCCGGCCAGGCGCCGAGGAGCGCCTGGTAGAGCAGGTATTCGTCGTTGCGGTCCGGCGCCGGGTGGTCCTCGACGACGACCTTCTTCGAGGAGTTGAGCCGGCCCCAGCGCGCCAGGGCCGATTGCCACTCGCCCGCCATCTCCGACAGGGCGTTGAGGCGCGCCCGCACGTCCTCGCTCCGCTTGGTGTCGTGCGTCGAGGTACACAGCAGCGAGTGCGGCCAGCGCTCGAGGCGCTCGGCGTTGCGGCGGTGGAAGGTCGTCACCGACGTCCCGTACTGGTCGGGGGCCCCGCCCACCTCGTTGAGCGACACGAGTCGGTTGAAGGTGTAGAAGACCGTGTCCTCGACGCTCTTGGCCATGATTGGCCCGGTCAACTGCTGGAACTTCAGGGCCCACTCGACCAGCCGCGGCCGGTCGGCCTCGGGGAAGTCCTGCACGCCGCGCAGCAACACGGCGTCGCGCACGAAGTCGAAGATGGCCTCGGCAGTGCGCGGGTTGCGGCGCTTGGCCTCCTCGACCGCCGCCTCGACAACCAGGCGGTCCTGCACGGTGACCGCCTCGGGCCCGGTGATGTAGGTGCGGTAAACGGGCAGGCAGGCGATGACCTCGCGCAACGCGAACGTGAGGCTGTTCAGCGTGAAGTCGCGGCACAGGCGGTTGCGCTCGGAGATGCGGTCGAGCTGGTGGGCCAGGGCGTTGATCTCGCTGGCCATCGACACCAGCATCGTCATCTTCTTGGCGGAGGTGACGAGCTGCTCGTAGCTGGCGGAGGCGCCGGTGAACAAGCGGTAGATGCGGTCGAAGGCGTCGCGCCCCTCGGCGTCGATGAACAGGCCGTTGACGGCGTTGAGGAAGTCGTAGCCGGTGGTGCCGTCCACCGCCCAGTCGGGCGGCAGCGCCTCGCCGTCGGCGAGGATCTTCTCGGCCACCACGTAGAGCGGCCAGCCGCCCACCCCAGCGCTCAGGCGCGCTGCTACCTCGCGCTCCAGGCCCTCGGGCCGGGCGCCGAGGGAGGCGTCGGCGCGGGCCAGGAGGTAATGCTCCTGCAACTGGCGGAAGTAGGCGGCGGGGTCGCGCAGGCCGTCGGGGTGGTCGATGCGCAGCCCGGTCGCCTTGCCCTCGGCCAGCAGCCGGAAGAGCACCTGGTGGGCGGCGCGGAACACCTCCGGGAGCTCCATGCGGATCGCCGCCAGCTCGTTGACGTCGAAGAAGCGGCGGTAGTTGATCTCCTCGGCCGCGACGCGCCAGAAGGCCAGCCGGTAGGACTGGCGCTCGATCAGCCCATGCAGCAGGTCGAAGCTGCGCGGGGCGCCGGGAGAGCCGTTGAAGGCCCGCACCGCACCGTCGATGGCGGCCCGGACGTCGGGGCTGGCCGCGCTCAGGGCCGCGAGACGGCGCTTGATGACCTCCTTCTCGCGGTGGCGCTCGGCGACCTTGTCGGCGGCCGGGTCGGTGCGCGGGGGCAAGTAGCGCAGCGCGGTCAGCACGCTGCGGAGCTCGCGCAGGTGGTCGTGGCTGTCCCCGAGCGTACTTGCCAGGGCGCCGTGCGCGTTCTCGAGCACGGCGGGATAGGTACAGGGGGCCACCGGGAGCAGGTGCTGGTAGTAGTGGAGGGAGAAGGCGCCGTCCTCGTAGTCCAGGCGGACCTTGCCTGCTTCCAGCACCTTGCCGTACTGGTCCTCGAGGAGGGGCAGGAGGACCTTGTTCTCCAGGGCGGGGTTGACAGGGGCCCAATCGACGTCGAAAAAGGGGGCGTAGGCGGAGCCGGGGCCGTTCTCCAGCACGTCGGCCCACCAGGCATTCCCGGGGCCCTCGATGCCCATGTGGTTGGGCACCGCGTCGAGCACCAGCCCCATGCCGTGCTCGCGCAGGGCGTCGGCGAAGGCCGTAAACTCCTCCTCCCCGCCGAGCTCGGGGCTGAGCCGGCTGTGGTCGCAGATGTCGTAGCCGTGGCTGCTGCCGGCGCGGGCCTGGAGGACGGGCGAGGCGTAACAGTCGCTGATGCCCAGAGCGTGCAGGTAGGGCACCAACTCGCGGGCATCGCGGAACGTGAAGCCTCGGTTGAACTGAAGCCGATAGGTAGCTCCCGGGACGCGCCGCCGTGCCAGGCCCTCCTTCACGAGCGCGTCGGCCGCCCCCGCCGCACCGGCCCCCTTCTCGCCCGAGGCCGCGACGCGGGCCCCGAGGTGCTCGCCAAGGGCGAGCAGCCGTTCGAGCCAGCGCGCCGCGCTCTCCTCGCCCTCTTCCGCCCGCCGCTGGAGCTCTGGGTAGGCGTCCTGGATCAACTCCCGGTAGAGCTCGCAGGCCCGGCCTTCGTCCATCGCCTGGCCGTCGCCGGGCGCGAGCAGGCGCAGTCCGTTCTCGGCCGGACGGAACCGACTGGTCCACGCGGGGATCGTCATGGTCTTCCTCCTCCCGGGGCGGGCGCCCCCGACAACTGCCGGCTGAGGGCCTGGGTGGCTCGTGGTTGGTGAAGGGGCGGGCGGGCCGGAGAGAGACAACCGCCGGCGCTGTCGTAGCGCAGGCGCCTGCGAGCGGACAGATACCCGAGCCCTCCCCGCGAAGCAAGTTCAATGATCGGCAAGGCGCTGCGCTGGCCTCTCCTCTCGCGATCGGCCGCCACCATCGGCAGGGCCGCACCCTTCGATCGGGCAACTTGCAACCCCGGTCGGGCATTCTGCATGCTCTGGGGCGTCGCGCGACGTCGGCCCATCTTGCGCAACTTCCTTCAATCCCGAAAGTTATGGCATTGCCTCGGGGGCGGCGCGGGGGTTGCGTTGTCCCTTCCTCCATCACTGGAACGGAGGGAAACACATGGACCTGGCGACCTGGTTGCCCGCGCTGTTTCTGCTGGGGCTGGCGGTAATGGGGTTGATGTTCCTTTTCGTGATCGCCTGCGACAAGGTATGAAAGGGGCCCGCTGTGATCTGGCTGAGCGTTCTCGTCACCCTCTTTTTGTTCGCGTACCTGCTCGTGGCGCTGTTGCGCCCCGAGTGGTTCTAGCTGGCGCTTTCCCAAATACCTCGCCACCGGGGCAAACTGGCAGCCCCCCGCCGGCCCCCGGGGGGGTGTGGTCCGACCCGGGGCGGCGGGGGGGGCCGGGGGGGGGGGGGGGCAACCAAATGAAGTGGGGGTCCGCCGGCGTCTAGTTTTTGG
>JBBSEZ010000254.1:0-14393 GCA_038239195.1 Gemmatales bacterium | reverse complement strand
CGGGCGGCGGCCCCCCCCGCGCGGCGGCCCGCGGCCCCGCGGGTGGGGAAACAAAACGGTGTGCCCCCCGCGGGCGGGCCCCACGACAGCCGGCTGGGGGCGCGGATCGAGTCGTTCGAGCTGGCCTACCGGATGCAGTCGCGGGCGCCGGAGGCGTTCGACGTCGACCGCGAGCCGACGAAAACAAAGGAGCTGTACGGCATTGGGACGGGGGCGACGGACGTCTTTGGCCGGCAGTGCCTGCTGGCGCGGCGCCTGGTGGAGCGCGGGGTGCGCTTCGTGCAGCTCTATCACACCACGGGCGGGTTTCAGCCTTGGGACCAGCACAGCGACCTCAAGGGCGGGCACGAGCGCAACGCCGCCGCGACGGACCGGCCCATCGCCGGCCTGCTGCGGGACCTCAAGGCGAGAGGGCTGCTGGAGGAGACGGTCGTGCTCTGGGGCGGCGAGTTCGGCCGGACCCCGGCGAGCGAAGGGGCGAGCGGGCGCGACCATCATCCGTACGGCTTCAGCACGTGGCTGGCCGGCGGGGGCGTGAAGGGCGGGATGACGTTCGGGGCGACGGATGAGTTCGGCTGGGACGCGGTCGCCAACCGCGTCCACGTCCACGACCTGCACGCGACGCTGCTGCACCTGCTGGGGCTGGACCACGAGAGGTTGACGTACCACTACGGCGGGCGCGATTACCGCTTGACGGACGTGTACGGCAAGGTGGTGCGCGGCATCATGGCGTGAGTGGCTTGGCTTCGTTCTTTCTCGCCACGTCGGTGTCCTCCGCCGTCAGGGGCCTGGCGAGCTGCGCCGACGTTGCCGGCTGCGCCAAGCGATTGCCCGAGAAACGTTGTCACCGAAGGCGGCGCGCCGCCTGTCCGCCTGTCTTGCGGCGCGCTATGCTTCAGGAGATCGAGCGATGCGCTTGGAGCAGATAAGTCCGTGGTCTGGCTCCTCGGTCATCATCTGGACAGAAATTTACGATACGCTTGTACCCTTCTTTCGGGTATCATTGCCCGGTGAAACTGAGCGACGCACGCGCCCGGGGATGAAGCATGGCCTCTTGCTGGACGGTGGCAGACTTGTTCTGTGGCGCCGGCGGCCTCTCGCAAGGCTTCCAGAGAGCCGGCTTCGAGCTGGTCTGCGGGATCGACAACGACCCTCCCGCCGTCGAGACGTACCGCGCCAACCTGGGCGACCACGCCGTCTGCCGGGAGATCGCCGAGTACACGGAGTTGCCCGAGGCGGCGGTGATCGCGGGCGGCCCGCCTTGTCAGGGCTTCTCCTCGGCCGGCTTGCGGAGGCCAGGGGACAGCCGCAACACCCTCGTGTCCTGCTTCGCGCAAGTCGTGGTTCGACATCGCCCGCTTGCCTTCGTCTTCGAGAACGTCGAGGGCTTTCTGACCGCCGAGGGAGGGAGCCGGGTGCTGGAGCTGCTGACGCCCCTGGTGGGGGCGGGCTACCGCATTCACCTCCGCAAGGTGAATGCCGCCAACTACGGCGTGCCGCAGCACCGCAAACGCGTCATCGCCGTCGGCGGCCTCGGCTGGGAGCCGCCGTTCCCCGATCCAACCCACACCGCTTACGGCGCTCCCGGCGCGGCCCTCGGCGGAACGTGTCTGCCACGCACGCCATCGGTGGAGGAAGCGCTCGCCGGCCTGCCGCCAGCAGCGACGGCCGGGCCAGGCGTTCCCCAGGGGCACTTCTATCGCCCCCTCGCCGGGGTCGATCTGGCACGCGCCCGCCGGTTGCTGCCGGGCCAGACCATGCGCGACCTGCCCAACGAGCTATGGCACGACAGCTTCACGAGGCGCGCCAACCGGCGAGTAATGGACGGCACCCCCTCCGCGCAGCGCGGCGGGGCCCCGTTCGGCGTGAGGCGCCTCAAGCCCGACGAGCCGTGTAAGGCCATCACGGGCGGCGCCGTGGCCGAGTTCTTGCACCCGTCCGAGGACCGGAACCTGACGCTCCGCGAATGCGCCCGCATCCAGACTTTTCCCGACGACTTCGCGTGTACCGGCCCCGCGTCTCAGCAGGCCCAGCAGATCGGCAACGCCGTCCCCCCGCTGTTGGCGGAAGTCGTCGCCCGGGCCCTCTTGGAGGGGCTGGCGCAGGCGCGGCCGAGGGAAGGCCACGGCGCGCTCTTGAGTTTCGTGCCGACCCTGTCGAGCGGGAAAAGCCCTGCCCTCGCAGAAGTGACCCGGCTGGTGCGGGAGAGATTTCACGGCGTTGTCCGAGCAAAGGAGCGCCTCCTGTGGGACTGACCCAGACGCAGCGCAGCATCATCGCCAAGGCCCAATCCGTCGGCGGGTCGATGCAGGGAGTTGCCCTGGAGGATGACGTCTGCGCCTACCTGGTCGCGCTGATCGCGCGCGACCTCGGGCTCGAGGAGCACCTCCCGACCGCCGCCCGGGAGTTGCCTCCGTTTTTCGGCGTGCAGTCGATGGAGCTTCTTTGTCTGCCGGGCCACCCCTTCCTGGCCGCCTTCGAGGCGCTCGTTGGCCTGGACAAGGACGCCGAGACCTACTTTGCCTGCCTGGCGGCCATGCACAAGGGACGGCTCAAGTACGAGCGCATCCTCAAGACCCAGCCGGTCCCCACGGTGGAGCAGGTCGGTCCGCGGGGACTGCTCCAGTACGGCTGTCTTGGCGCCAAGGCGCTGACGCCCTTCTTGTTGTGGCGAAAGTGGATCTACGACATCGACAACCGGGCGGCGCAGGAAACAGGTTACGTCTTTGAGCCGATCATCGCAGCCGCCATCGGCGGCGTCCCGTGCGCCGCCGGGAAAAGCCCCGTCAAGCGGCGGGGCAACCGTACGAAGGGCCGGCAGGTCGATTGCATCCGCGACAAGCGGGCGCACGAGATCAAGCTGCGCGTGACCATCGCTGCCTCCGGGCAGGGCCGGTGGAAGGAGGAGCTGGCGTTCCCCGCCGACTGCAAGGCCAGCGGCTACGTTCCCGTCCTGGTGGTGCTCGACTCGACGCCCAACGCCAAGCTCGACGAGCTGAAGGCGAAGTTCGTCGCCGAGGGGGGCGAGGAGTACGTCGGCGAGGCGGCCTGGGAATATCTGCGATCCCTCGCCGGGCCGACGATGACCAGGTTCCTGGAAAAGTACGTTCACGAGCCGCTCCAGGCTGTCCTGGCGGAGGCCCCGACTGCCCTGGAGGAACTGCCGGACCTTCTCCTCCAGATGAAGCGCGACCAGTTCAGCGCCACCCTGGCCGGGGAGAACCTGACGGTGCGCCGAGAAGCCAAGCCCGAGGAAGCCTCCGAGCCGGACGAACTGCCCGAGGACGCGGACGAGGGAGTGCCGGGCGCCTGATCCACGTCCCCGGGCTTTGCAACAAAACGCCACTGTGAAGGGTCGTTTTGTTTCATTCCAAGTCGTTTCGTTTCAGTTGCTTGACGTGTCAAGGATCAGATCGACGGCCCAGCAGCCGCGAACGTGGGGGCCAGGGCTGCGAAGATGATCGAGGATGGTTTGAGTCGGGCAGCCGGCGTCGAGAAGGGCGTCGGCCAGGATGGCAAGACGGGCGAGGTCAAGTTCGCCGCGCGGCAGAGCGCGTTCCTCATAGGCGGCCCGAGCGATGGCGACGACGGGGGGCGTCAGCCACGATGGGGCGATGGCGACCGGGCGAAACGGATTGCCGTTGACGTCGCGAAGGAGGTCACACTGAGCAATGCTCTCACTGACAGCCTCCCCGACCGCATAAGAGACGTTGTAAGTGAGAAGGGAAGCATGGTAGGGACCGCCGAAAGCGTCGTGGCCCCAGGTTGCCTCGGCAGCAGCTTCGGCGGCGGCAGCGGGGCAACCCAAAGAGTACATTGAGGCGGCCCCAACAGCGGCGCAAGCGGTGTTCAGGTCATCGTCGTTGAGATCGCCCTCCGCATACCGCTCTGCTACCTCGACCGCCTTCCGACTCTGCTCGTCGGTCAGCAGGTGCCAAATGCGGCGGCAGCAACCGCAGGCGAACAGCCGCAACTTCCGGTCGCTCACCCTGCCAGTCAGGAACATGAGCATCGGGTGCGGGTCGGTGCAGGCCAGCCACGCGCTCTCGGTCACGACTCACTCCTTCCCCAACACGAGGTCCAGGGACCAGCATCCGCGCACGTGCGGGCCGGGGCCGCGCAGGTGGTCAAGGATAACTTGGTCGGCGCAGCCGGCGTCTTCGAGCGCGTCGGCAAGGACGGGGAGGTCGTCGAAGCGGCGCTCTGCGTAGATGGTGGTGGCAACGGCCTCGACGTTCGGCGTCAGCCAAGCGGGGACCAAGGTGGTATTCGAGAAGGGCGGAGGGCGAAAGACGTCGCGCAGGAACGCACAATGGGCCTTTCGCTCCTCTCGCTTGCCAGCCGCTTCCGCCGTACGACGACAGACCTCTGCGACAAGGCTCTGGCCAGGCCAGTCGCTCACGCAGAGCTTGGCCGCCTGGATGGCGGGGTACGATGCGGCTCCTCCGCAATCGAAATCCGCAGACTGGCGAGCGCGCCGCCGCTCGTACTCATCGGCCAGGCCATCGGCGTAGCGCTCCCCGACCTCCACGGCTCGGCGGCTGTGATACGTCGTCAGCAAGTGCCAAACCCCTCGCACGCACGCACAGGCGAAGAGCCTCCATTTCCGCTCGCTGGCCCGGTCGGACAGGAACTGGAGCATGGGCGTGGGGCTCTCGCAGGCCATCCACTCCGCCTCGTCCATGCCACGCCCTCCCACACCTCGTTCCCGTTGCTCTCGCCAGCGTAGCCGGTCTCTGTCCTCCTTGTCCAGCGGCCCCCGACGCCCGGCGATCCTCGCGAGCCCCTCGCGCAATCGGCGAAGGGAAGGCCTTTGCCTGACAATTGCTCCACCCCTGCCATAGTGAGCACGTGACCACGTGACTTTTTCTGCTGGCGCAGGCTGTGTCTTGGCAACGACTTGCGCTGCGAAAGTCACGTGCTCACCCCACCCCGCCGTTGAGCAGGTGAGTCTGGGGCCCCCATCGTGGTGGGGATGGGCGAGAAGTGTCTCGCTGTCGTCGCCAGGACAGGCCGGCCCCGCCAGCCGGGCCCTCCCTCTTTCATCGCGCCCCCGCCACCGCCCGCAAGTACGCGATGAGGTCCGCCATCTCCCGGTTGCTCACCTGCGCCTCCAGCCCCTCCGGCATCAGCGACTTCCCCGTCGCCTCCCCTGCGTTCGCTTGATCGGTCGAGTGGCGAAGTTACTCTCCCAGCGCGGGCGCCAGGCCCGGTCGTCCTCATCAGCCGTGTCCTGTGCGTTCCCGATTCGCCAGCCCGTCAAGTCCTCCTTGGCCCGCTCGGCGAGAGGGCATGGGCCTTGCCCCTCACTCGACCGCGGCGGCGGCATCCTCTCCGGCCGGCAAGCCCAGTTCGCGCAGTAACGCCAGGGCGGCCTCCTGTCGCCCGCTGTCGCACTTCGCCCCTTTCTTTCGACGCAGGCGCTCCACCGCCTCGGTGTGGTCGGCGCCCATCTCGCGGAATGCGTCGTACGTGGCCGCCAACTCCAGAACGACCGCGTCTGCCTTCTCCATTCGCCGAATGGCGGGGCGAAACCGCTCGACGTCCGGCAGGTCGGTGGTTGTCGCCTGAGCCGCGTAGAGGTAGGCGCCCTCTGGAGTGGAGCGCTCGGTCTCCTTCACCAGCCCGAGTTGTTCGAGGAGGCGAACGTCGGAGAAGACGCCTTCGCTGTAAGGCCCGTAGAAGAAGATCGTGTACAGGTAATCGGTCGGCAGGCCAAGGCGCTGGAGCAACTTGACCGTCTTCTGAAGGCGCGTGCGCCCGATCACCTGCCCACCTTCGTGAGCGCCGATCACGGCGGCCAACCACCAAAACTGGCCCGTGTTCATGACTGCCCCTTGTACAGGATGGCTCCGGCGATGCGGTTGATCGCCTCGCGTTGCTCCGGGGGCGAGTAGTAACGGACGAGGACGTAGCGCTTGCGAAGTTGAGCGACCGTCTCCGACTCCGTGCTGATCTCGACTGGCCTCCCGCCCGTCCCCTCGATGTAGATCTGCGTTGCCGGGTTGCGGTCGTCTGGGTTGTACGGCTTGTAAGGAGTATCGCCAGGGGTGTCATCGGCAAAAGCGAAACGGGGGTCAAGGCCAGCTTGCTTCAGGTGATCGCGCACGCGCGCGTCGAAGGCGTTTAACTTGCCCACTTCGCCAGCCTGAATGACCGACGTGGCGTCGGTTGCTTTGAACAGGTGGCGGTTCAACAGGCCCAGGCTCAAATCGCGCAGGACGGGATCCGACGCCTCGGTGCAGCCTTTGAGGAACTCGGTGATGGTATGATCGTCCAGCCGCAAGTAGTCGGGCAGCGCCATCGGCCCGAGGAAAGCGGCGTGGGCGCGCCCGGGCGCACCGGGGACCACTCCCAGCCTGGCCGAAGGCGTGGCCTCGGCGAGCAACTCCTTGAATCGCTGGAACAGCAACCGGAGCATGACCTCGGCGGCGCGCGTCGTCTTGTGGAAGTAGACCGTTCGATACATGTGGGCGCGCGCGAACAGGTAGGCCTCCGCGACCGAGAGGGCCTTGCGGCTGAGGTAGAACCGGGCGCCATCGGGTTGCAGGCGAAGTTGAGCGAGGAGCCAGGACAGATCGTAGTTCCCGTAATTCGTGCCCGTGGCGTGGCTATCGCGCAGAAGGTAATCGCAGCGATCCGCATCGAGCTGGCTGGAGATGATCTGGGCCAGGTAGGGAGGCACGCGATGACCGCCGCCGGACGGCGGCGTTTCTTCATCGAAGAACTGCGCAAGTTGCTGCGGGAGCGTGGAACTGTGGGCGCGCAGTTTCTGGTGTACCTCGGTCTGTTCGTCCAGGATGATGGCCAGGGTGTAGCGCTCGTGGTTCTGCCCCGTGACCTTCTCGAACGCATGCGAGAACGGCCCGTGGCCGACGTCGTGGAGGAGGGCCGCCGCGAGCACCAGGGTGCGCCGCTCTTCGTCCAGCCCGTGCCCTGTCAGTTGCTGGAAGCGGTCGAGGAACCGGCGGGCGATGTGCAAGACGCCCAGCGAATGGGCGAATCGGCTGTGGTTGGCGGCCGGGAAGACCAACTCCGTCAGCCCCAACTGCTTGATCCGGCGCAACCGCTGGACTTCCCGAGCGTTCAACAAGTCCAGCAATAACCGATCGCACGGGACATCTTCAAACGCGATCAAGTCGTGAATCGGATCGCGAATGATCTTCGGCCAACTGCCGCTCATGGCGACTCCGCCGAGGGAAAAGAGCCAAAACGTAAGGAAACTTGGCTTTCTGAACGTCCGTTCATTGTATGCCCGATGACCGAAACAACAAAGCGTTTCGCCCGGCGAGGCGCATCAGCGCGCCCCCGCCACGGCCCGCAAGTACGCGATCAAGTCCGCCATCTCCCGCTTGCCCACCTGCGTCTCCAGCCCCTCCGGCATCAGCGACTTCCCTGTCGCCTCCACCTTCTCCACCTGCGCCCGCAACACCGTGTCCTCCGCCTTCTCGCCGCGCCGCAGCGTCAGGCTCGCCGCCGTCTCCGCCACGATCATCCCGCTCAGTTGCAGCCCGCGTTTCGTCGTCACCAGATAATTCAGATACCGCGGATCGACCTCCTGGCTCGGGTCGAGCACGTCGATCAGCAACTGCTCGCTCGACTTGTTGCGCAGCGCCGACAGCAGGTCCGGGCCCACCTCGATCCCCTCCCCCTCCAGCCGGTGACACGTGGCGCAGGTCTTCTTGAAGACCAGTTTCCCCCTTGTGCGATCCCCCTTGAGATCCAAAGCACCCCGGTACGCCTCCACCACCTTGCGCCGTTCGGGCGCCACCTGCCCCGCGAGCACCTTCAGCGCCCGCGCGCGCAACCGGACGTCGGGATGGCGGCGCAGCTGCTCCAGCCGGGCCGGCTCGATCTGGCTGGTCAGCACGCGCTTCTTCTCCAGCGCCGTCAGCAGGTGCGGCAGGCGGTCGGCGCGGGCGAACAGCGCCTCCAGCGCTTCCCGGCGCACCGCGGGGCTATAGCCCGCCCACGGTTCGATGAGCAGTTCCGCAACGCCGGGCGCTTCCTGCCGGGCCAGCGCTTGCACCGCCGCCCGTTGCAGTTCCGGCGCCGAGGCCGCCGTCAGCAGGTCGGGGGCGACGGCCGCCAGCGGCGCGTACGGCCCACGCCCCAGCAGCCGCAGCGCCGACACGCGCTCGCCCAACGGCCGTTTGCCGTCTTTCGCAAGGGCCCCTGCGCTCTCGAACAGGGCCCGCGCCCGGGCTACCGGCTCTTTCAGGCGAGGCGGGGGACTGTCCCACAGCCGGGCCAGCGGCCGCGAGCTGTTCTGCAAGCCCTGCCCCAGGCCGTCCAGGATCGCAACCTGATGTGGCCGAACCTCGGCCCCGCTCGCCCCCAGCAGGGCGAGCACCTTGCCCAGATCGGCGTCGTCGCCCTTCGCTCCCACCACGGCCGCCAGCTGGGCCAGCAACGAGCGCTGGGCCGCCGTCTCGGCCCGGTCGCGGGCGAGCTCGGTCAGCAGCGCCGGGGCGCAGCGGTAGGCCGAACTCAGGATCGCGGTGTGCGTCCAGCTATCGGCGTCGGGCGCCCGGGCCACCTTCGCCAGCGCTGGGGCCACGTCCACCCCCTCCGCCGCCCCTAGCGTCAGCGCGAGTTGGAAGCGCACACGCGGCGACGGGTCATCGGCAAGCGCGGCCACCGCCGACCACAGGGGGCCCTTCTTCGGCCGGTCCTCGGCCAGGCGCAGGGCCTGCTCGCGCACCCCCGCCGATGGGTCTTTGAGCGCCTCCACGATCTCCCCCTCTTCGAGCGCATTCAGCCCGTGGAGGGCCCACAGCGCATGCGCCCGGCCCACGGTCCCCGCCGCCGTCTTGGCCAGCTTCCGCAGCGGCGCGATGGCTGCCCGGTCCTGGCGCTCGACGAGCAGGCGCTGCGCGGTCAAGCGCCACCAGGCGTTGCCGTCGGCCAGGTGCTTGACAAGCTCCGCCGCCGGCGCCTTGCTCAGGGCCGGCTTGCGGCGCGGCGCGCCGGCGGGGCGGTTCGTCACGCGCCAGATGCGCCCGCGGCCTCGGCTTTCGAGGTTGAGCTTCTTCTTGATGTCGTCGGGCAGCGACAGCGGCGTCTCGATTACCTCGCGGTAGAAATCGAGCACGTAGAGCGCCCCGTCCGGGCCCAGCGTCAGGTGGACGGGCCGGAACCACGTGTCCGTCGAGGCCAGGAACTCGCAGTCCTCGTGCCCGCGCTTCGCCGTGAACGTCGCGCCGCGCGGGGCCAGCACGTCGCGGTGGACGAGGTTGTTGGCCGGGTCGCAGACGAAGGCGTTTCCGCGATATTCGGGAGGGAATACGTCCGCGGTGTAGATCGCCGGGCTGCACGCCGAGGTCACGTAGCCGCCCGGCACGAGCTCCGTGGTCGGAAATCGAAGCGCATCGGGGCCCCCCTTCCTGCGCGTGGTGCGCTCGACGCGCCAGCCCTCGAAGGGGCTGCGGCGAAACACCTTGCAGGCCGCCCCGTGGTCGGGGACGTCGAGCGTGACAGCGCCCACCGGCAGGGCGGGGTTGCGGCGTAGGGCGTGGTCGGGCAGGACCACGTGGCGCAGGTGCTGGCTATTGGTGGCCGTGAACCAACGGCCCCACTCGTCGGGCGCCAGCCCGTACTGTCCGCCGCCCGAGGTCGGCTCCAGGCTGGCCGGCACGTCGGGGCGAAATCGAATCCCCCTTCCGCGCAGCACCACCGGAGGGGCGGTCGGCTTCTCGGCGGAGCGAATGGTCCCGCCCTTGCCGCCGGCGCAGCCGTGTACCTGGTTGTCGAGCCCCCACTGCAAGCTGTTGACGAGTTGCTGGATGTTGGCGAGGTCGAAGCCGCTGTAGAGCGTGCGGCGCCGGTCGCTCTTGCCCTTGCCGCGCGTCTGCTCGAGATAAAGGAGGTCCGGCGCGTTGGCGACCAGCAACCCGCCCCGCCAGGGCATCACGCTGGTCGGGAAGCGCAGGTTGTCGGCGTAGAGCGTGGCCGTCTCGTAATAGCCATCGCCGTCGCGGTCCTCGAGCACCTTGATGCGCCCCGAAGTGATGGCGCCCGTGCCGATGCCCGCGTTGGGGTAGCCGCGCATCTCGGCGACAAAGATGCGGCCGTCCTCGTCGAAGGCCATCGCCACCGGATCGACGACCTCCGGCTCGCAGGCGACCAGTTCCACGCGAAAGCCTTTCGGGACGCTGAACGTCGCCTGCTCCTCGCGCGGGCTGAGCGGCCCTTTGGGAGCGAGGCCGGGCGGGGCCACGGCCCCCGCCGAGAGGGCGAGGAGGAGGATTGGCCCGAGCCCACAAGCCCACCATAGCCGGCGCATGTCGTCGCCTCGCACGTCCAGGGTTGCCGTTCGCTGTTGCGGAGAGTGTAATCGGCCAAGGGGATGGCCGCAACCGACCGAGGTTCACGGTGAGCGAAGCAACCGACGTCCTGGTCCTCGGCGCCAGCGCCCGCGCCGCTGCCTTCTCGGCGCTGCGGGCGGGGCTGTCGCCCTGGTGTGTCGATCTGTTCGCCGACGCGGACCTCTGCGCGCGCTGCCCGTGCCTGCGCCTGGCGGGGCCCTATCCCAACGGCTTCCGCGCCGCCATCGACCGCGCCCCGAACAGCCCCTGGCTCTACACCGGCGGGCTGGAGAACTATCCGTTCCTCATCGGCCAGCTCGCCGACCTCCGCCCGCTGTGGGGCAACGGCCCGGCCGAGCTGGTGAAGGCGCGCGACCCGGTGGTGCTGGCCGGCGCCGCCCGCGCCGTGGGCGTGCCGGCCCCGCTCGTCCTTCGCGGGCCCTCGGAGACTTCCAGGACGGGGCGCTGGCTGAGCAAGCCGTTGCAGGGAGCGGCCGGGATCGGCATTCTCTTCGACGACGGCGACGAGGACCACGACCAGCGGCCCGGCTGCTACTTGCAGCAGTTCATCGAAGGCGAGCCGGTCGCGGCCCTCTTCGCCGCCGTCGGCCGGTCGGCACACTTGCTCGGCCTGACGCGCCAGCTCGTCGGCGAACGCTGGCTGGGCGCCCCTGGCCCGTTCCGCTACTGCGGCAGCATCGGCCCGCGCCCGATGAGCGACGATCTGGGTCAGAGCTTGACGCGCCTCGGGGAGCGCCTGACCGAGCGCTGTGGGCTGCGCGGGCTGTTCGGGATCGACGGCATCTTGCGCGAGGACGGCTTCTGGCCGGTCGAGCTCAACCCGCGCTACCCCGCCTCGGTCGAGGTACTCGAATACGCGACCGGACTGCGCGCCCTCTCCTGGCACCGCCGCGCCTTCGTGGGCCCTGGCCCTCTCCCCGACAAGCCGGCCGGGGGAGCGAGCGTGGTGGGAAAGGCGATCCTCTTCGCGCGCGAAGACGTCGCATTCTCCGATGGAGGGCCCTGGCGCGAAGTGCTCCGCAACCCGCCTCCCGTGGAGGAGATGGCCGACTTTGCCGATCTGCCGCATCCGGGGAGCGCCGTCGAAGAAGGGCAGCCCGTGCTGACGCTCTTCGCGCGCGCCGCCACGGTGCGCGATTGTGCCCTCGCGCTCCAGGAGAAGGCGGGCGAGGTGGAGCGCTGGTTGTACGGAAGGCCGGTGGTGGGGTGATCGGCACGGCGCCGCATCGTGTCCTAGAGTTCGGAGAGGACACGCTCTCGCACAAGGAGCTCCGATCGCGATGCCACTCGCCCTACTGTTTGCCGCCAGGCCCCTCAGCTATAGCTGTGGGGGGCTTCTCGTGGTGGCCTTGATGCTGGCCCTGCTTTTCGACAAACTCGGGCGCAAGGTGCTTTTCGGCCTCGTCGCGCTCAAGGTAATAGCCATGACCATCATCGGTGCTCATCTGATGATCTCGCCGGGCAGGCCAGCCGCCAAGCCCATCCGTTCGCCCGGCGACGTGCAGCAGGGCCGGCCTACGACCCAGCCGCCTCGATGACGCCGGGCCAGCGCCGGTCGAGACAACTCGGGCGAAGCAAAGCATTCGGGAGAGGCGCCGGGGCATTTCCTGACGGGCTACCCTGTCGAAACGAAACGACCCGCCCTGAGTCGTCCTACCACCCCACCGCCAGCGCGATCACCGCCGCGAGGAACACCGCCAGCCCGACGGAGCCCACCAGCGCCCACCGATGGTAGGCGGCGTCCTCCTCCAGCGCCTCGTCGGTCCACGCGACGAAGTTCTGGTGCGCCAGCGCCCTCTGGAACACGCCGGCCAGGAAGCCCTGCTCGCGCGCCCCGTCGGCGCCCGTGGCCGCGAGGTAACAGCCCCCGAGCAGGGGCGGCTCGTCTCGCCCCCCCGACAGCACGGCCTGCTCGAGCAACTTCGCCAGCAGCCGCAGCCGCTCGCGGGACTCGCACAGCAACCGGAACAGCCGCGCCGACAGGGCCGCGTCCTCGGTCTGCATCAGCTTGACGATCACCGCCGGGAGCAGGTTGTCGGTCAGCCAGGCCACTCCGCCTTCGATCATGGCGGGGAGCTCGCCAGGGGGCAAGTCCGGCACCAGCGGGAAGTGCTGGCCCAGCACCCAGGCCCGCTGTTTGCCCTCCGGAAAGTGGGCGATCAGGTCGGACAGCCCCGGCAAGCGCTCCCCGTCGCACAGGACCGCGAACCTCGGGCAATCGGTCCGCGCCGCCTCCCGCACGGTCGCCAGGTCGTGGCGGCAGGTTGCCCCCGTCTCCAGGGCGTCGTGAGGCGTGGCCGTCGCCTCCAGCGGCAACAGGACGAGTACGCCATTGACAGGACAATACGGTTGCCGGTCGCGGGCGATCAGCTTGCACAGGTGCCGCAGCCGTGCCGTCTGCAAGGCCACCTCGGCGTCGTTTCGCAGCAGCGAAGGCCGGCGCTGGCGCGGCTGTGGGGTCGGCTCCTCGCCCAGGAGCATCACGGTCGGGACGATTCTGGCCGGCCCTTCCTCCAGCCCGCCCTCGCCCGCCAAGGGCGCGACGTCCATCCCGCCGGGCCCGTCGAGGAGGGAGGTGAGGGGCGTGGGGCGGGGGCCCTCTTCGGGGGCCCGATCCCCCAGCCGGGCGACCTGGGCGCCGAGCAGCGAGGCGCCCTCGCAGGTGACGAAGATGCCCTCGCGGTTGGCGTAGACGTGCAGGGGCGCGTCGGCGGTGCGGGGGGCGTGCCGCACCTGGAACGGCTGGCGCGAGGCGGCGAAGAATTGCTCCAACGAACTGGCTGGTCGGCCCAGCACCAGGAACAGGGGCGCGTCGGCGGGCTCGATCCCGGCCTGGCGCAACTCGGCCACGGCGGCGGCCCAGGCGCCTTCGACGTCGGGGAACTCGCCGGCCGAGCGCTCCGGGCCCAGCAATCGCCACAGCCAGCACCCCAGCCAGAAGGTCGCGTAGAGCAGCAGGAACAGCAGGGGCAGCCAGACCTTGTGCAGGCCCAGCCAGCGCCAGCGCACCACGCGGTCGAGGCCGAAGGCGCCGTTGAGATACCACAGCCCGAGGACCACCAGCACGACCAGCAAGACGTGCAAGACGATCAGCAGGACGCGCCGGCGGTTGGCCGGAACGGGCGGCGCAGCCTGGCCAGCGGCGGCAGCCTCGGCCACGGCGGGAGGGGCCTGAAACGGCCCGGTCACCAGGCCCCACAACCACGAGAGCCAACTCAACGGTACGCCCTCATCCTTGCGAAGAAAGCCGGTAGGCGAGAACGAACGCCAGCACCGGGACCAGGGCCAGCAGCACTCCCCCGGCCACCAGGACCAGGCGCTGGAGCCGGCGGCGGCCGCTTAGTGGGGGGACGCGCGCGGCGGGCTCGCGCTCGGGCGGGGCCGACCACTCCTTGCCCGGCCCGCGGGCCAACTGGGCGCGCGCGGTTGCCACCCACTCGCGCAGGCGGTCCGGCTCCAGGCCCAGCTCGCCCCGGAAGCCCAGCATCACGCACAGGAAGAACGGCGCCAGCGCGGGCCCCCCGCGAGCGGCCGCCAGCCGGGCCTGGTCCCAGAACCTCCAGGCCCGGTCGTTGCTGGCGTAGAGGGCGACCTCGAGCTTGTGCTCGTTCCAGCGCTCGCGCCAGGGGGAACTCAGCACGAACAGCTCGTCGAGCCAGCAGACCAGCGCGTAGCGGGCCCCCAGGAAGCGCTCGGCGCCCGCCCCCTCGGCGTGACCGCTCGTCCGGTCGCGCTCCTGAGCCGGGGCGCCTCCGTAATCGGGCCAGCGCCGGGCCTCGCGCTCCGAGAGCAACAGCCCCATCAAGGTGGCCTGCTCCGAATCGAGCGGCGGGGCCTCGCCCGCCTCGAGCCGCTCGCGCAAGGCCAGCCCGTAGGTCAGCACGGGATGCACCAGGCTGGCGGTCTCGTCGCCCATGATCGCTCCGTCGGGGCCGCGGCCCGTTAGTCGCCCTGTAGGACGGCCCTCCTGAGCCGTCCGGACGGCTCAGGAGAGCCATCCTACATCCCGGACGGCTCAGGAGAGCCATCCTACATCCCGGACGGCTCAGGAGAGCCATCCTACAT
>JBBSEZ010000253.1:0-14409 GCA_038239195.1 Gemmatales bacterium | reverse complement strand
GCCAGAAGCACAAGGACGTGTTTTCCTGGCTCCTGGAGCGCATGCCCGACCTACCCCGCCCCGCCGCGAAACGATCCCGGCCAGCCGCGTAGGCCTGGGCCGGCCCCGGGTGGCTCTGGCCAAATCGAAGGACACAGCCGCGACAGCTATTCCTGCCCGAGCGCTGCCAACCGCCGAAGGCCGGATCGTCGCCCTCGACGCGCTGCGCGGGGCGGCCACGTGCCTGGGCGTGTGCCTGCACGCGGCGGTCAGCTACATGAACGGCCGGATGCCGGGGCTCGTCTGGGTCATTCACGACGGCGCCACGAGCCTTTTCTTCGATGGCCTCTTCTGGTGGCTACACAGCTTCCGGCTGCCCCTGTTCTTCTTCCTCGCCGGCTTCTTCGCCGCCATGCTCGAGGGCGCCCGCGGAGCGCGCGGCCTGCTCGCCCACCGGGCGCGGCGCGTCCTCGTCCCGTTCCTGGCCGGCTGCCTCCTTATCCTGCCCATCAGCTTCTACGTGTGGGCGACGGGCTGGATGGTCAGCGGGCGCTGTAGCCTGAAGGAAGTGCTGGCGATCAAGTTCGGCCCGGCAATCCAGTCCGAGTTGTACGGCCCGCTCCACCTCTGGTTCCTCGAAGACTTGCTGCTCCTCACCCTTGCCTGGTGCGCCATTCGCTGGGTCGCCGGGTGGATCAAGGGCCCAAAAGGTCGGGGGGCATGCCTCCGGACCTGCCCCACGCCCAGGCCGTGGCTGGCACTCACGCTGCCGCTGTGGCTCTCGGTGCCGACGGCGCTCATCCTGGCCGCGAACGTGGCGCCCGTCGTGGCGCACCGCAACTCCTTCCTCCCCGACGGCTGGCGGCTGCTCTATTACGGAGCGTACTTCGTCGCGGGGGCCGTGCTGCACCACGGGCGCCACGCGCTGGGGGATGCCTTCCGCTACTGGGGGGCACACCTGGCGCTGTCGGTGCCCGCGTCGGTGGGGATGCTGGTGTTCCTCGAGCGCCACCTGGCGGGGGAGGCAGGTTGGGGGGACCGGGTGGGGCTGGCGGCGGCGCTGTCGCTGGTCGCCTGGCTGTCGCTGTTCGGGTTGCTGGGGCTCGGGCTGCGCTGCCTGAGCGCGGAGCGCCGGGCGTGGCGCTACCTGGCGGACGCCTCGTACTGGGTCTATCTGTGCCACCTGCCGCTCGTCGGCCTGATACAGCTCGACCTCGAAGGGGCGCCGTTGCCGGCCGGGCTCAAGTTCGTCGTCGTGGTGGGGCTGACGGCGGGGCTGAGCCTGGCGAGCTATCAGACGCTGGTGCGGCACACGTTCGTCGGGGCCTGCTTGCACGGGCGAAGGGCGAGGGCGTAGGGCGTCACGTTGCCTCTTCCTTGCCGCCCACGAAGCGCAGTGCCGCCGAGTTCATGCAATAGCGCAGCCCCGTCGGCGCCGGGCCGTCGTCGAAGACGTGCCCGAGGTGAGCGTCGCAGCGGCTGCACAGCACCTCCGTTCGCGTCATCAGCCAGCCGCGGTCCGTCTTGCGCGCGACGTTCTGCTCGTCGGCGGGCTGCCAGAAGCTCGGCCAGCCGGTGCCCGAGTCGAACTTGGTCGCGGCGTCGAACAGCGGTTGCCCGCAGCAGACGCACACGTAGGTGCCCGCCTCCTTGTTGTCCCAGTAGGCGCCGGTGAAGGCCCGCTCCGTCCCCTTCCGGCGCGCGACCCGGAACTGCTCCTCGGTCAACTGCCCGCGCCACTCGTCGTCCGTCTTGTGGACCTTGTCGCTCATGGTTAGCTCCTCTTCCTTCTCCCTGGCCCCTCGCGGCTCGTCTTTCTTCATTATAAGAGGGGCCGGCCGTGCGGGACCGGCCCTACAATGTCTCTCGTCGGCCCGGCGCACGGCCGGCCGAAAATCGCATCGCCCGGGGAAGAGAGGTTCGTCATGCTTCGACCGTTGCTGATCGCGCTGGTGGTGCTGGGCTGCCAGGCCACCTGCGCTCGGGCCGCCGTGAAGACCAAGGCCGTCACCTATAGCCACGACGGGGTGACGCTCAAGGGGCACCTCGCCTGGGACGATGCCGTGAAGGGAAAGCGGCCCGGCGTGCTGGTGGTCCACGAGTTCTGGGGGCTCAACGACTACGCCCGCAAGCGCGCCGAGCAGCTCGCCGGGCTCGGCTACGTCGCCTTCGCCGCCGACATGTACGGCGAGGGGAAAAGCACCACGCACCCCAAGGAGGCGAGCAAGATGGCCGGCGAGGTGCGCAAGAACCTCAAGGCCTGGGAGGGCCGCGCGCGCGCCGGCC
Source organism: Gemmatales bacterium (assembly GCA_038239195.1). Classification (GTDB taxonomy): domain Bacteria; phylum Planctomycetota; class Planctomycetia; order Gemmatales; family Gemmataceae; genus JBBSEZ01. The sequence continues at coordinate 12,144 of JBBSEZ010000253.1, read as the reverse complement.
TCAAGGTGTTGCAGGACGACGAGAAGGTGGACGCGGCGCGTGTCGCCGCGATGGGCTACTGCTTCGGCGGCTCGACGGCGCTACAGCTCGCCTACACGGGGGCCGACCTTGCCGCCGTGGTGACCTTCCACGGCGCCCTGCCGGTGCCCAGCGCCGGGCAGGCCAAGGCGATCAAGGCCAAGGTGCTGATCTGCCACGGCGCCATCGACCCGCTCATCCCGGAGGCGACCATTCAGAAGGTGCGCGCCGCGTTCGAGGAGGCCCACGTCGATTACCAGATGATCTACTACGGCGGGGCCGTCCACAGCTTCACCGTGCCCGGGGCGGGGAAGGCGGGGATCAAGGGCGTGGCCTACAACGCCGCCGCCGACCGGCGCTCGTGGCAGGACATGCGCGACCTGCTCCGCGAGGCGTTTGCCGCCCCGAAGAAGTGAGGCGCGCTCAGGACGGCCTTTCGTGGCGCTCCTGGTGCTGTCGTTTGAGGCGGACGTAGGAGGCGTCCGCCTTCGCCTTTTCCCAGGCGGCGCGGAAGATCGCGGCGGCCTCCGCCTTGACCGGGTCTTCGGCGCGGGGGAGGACGGTCTTGCCGTCCTCGGCGTATTTTCGCCCGCCCTTGTGGTTGGCGTAGCGCCGGGCCCGCGTCATGCCCATTTGCAAGAACTTGCGGGCCATGTCCATGCCGACGAAGTCCTTCTGCTTCTTGTAGGCGAGGAAGAGGCGGTAGATGGCCCGGGCCGAGGCGCGGGCCACGTCGGGCGTGCGGAAGCGCCAGTGAGGCAGGATCTCGCTCTTGTAGGGCTCGACGAGCAGTACGCCTTGCTCGCCGACGCCGACCTGGTAGAGCTCGGGGTGGAGGCGGAAATCGAGGGACTTGAAATCGCGCGTGTAGTCGAACTTCATGGCCGAGCTCCCTCGGGTGGGGCGCCGGCCGAACGGGCGGGCTCGGCCAGCCCCCCGCGGGCCTGGCCAGTCGGGCAGACGTCGAGGACGGGACAGCGCTCGCAGGCGGGGCGTTGGTGGTGACAGCAGCGCTGGCCGTGGAGCATAAAGACCTCGTGGTGGTCGTAGACTTGCTGCGCCGTCCAGTCGGGCGGGAGGTAGTCCTCGAGGACAGCGTGGGCGGGGCCGACGGCCATGCCGGCCGGAACGAGGCCAAGCCGGGCCGCGACCCGGTGGTGGTGACTGTCCACGGGCAAGGCGGGCATGCGCAGGGTGCTGAAGAGCAGCACGGCGGCGCTGGTCTTGGGCCCCACGCCCGGGAGGGAAGACAGCCAAGAGCGGGCCTCGGCGGGGGGCATTTGCCCGAGGAAGCCCAGGTCGAGCGCCCCCCGGCGACGGGTGATCTCGCGCAGCACCGTTTGCAAGCGCGGGGCCTTCTGTTCGGGCCAGGTGCAGGGGGCGAGGGCCAATTGCACCTCCGCCGTGCCGGCGTCGCGGACCGCGGCCCAATCGGGAAAGCGGCGACGCAACTCCCGGAAGGCGCGGGCCGAGTCGGCGTTGCGCGTACGGTGCGAGAGGAGCGACGAGACCAGCTCGCCGAGCGGATCGAGGTCGTGGAAGAAGGGGATCGGACAGCCGTACTCTCGGCAAAGGCGGTCGTGGACGAGGAGCGCCTTCTCGCGCAGCCCGTCCTCGGCCGGGAACAGTTCGCCCCTCATGCCATCTCCCCGCGAAACGCACAACGTCGGTGAAGGGGGCCCGCGCCCCCGCTACCGGCATTGATAGGAGAGAGGTTGCAAACGAGGTGCCGGGGCTTCTTGCCTGGCGTGGGCCACCTACGCCGCCCAGCCCTGTTCGTGCTCCGCCAGGGCGGACTTCCAGAGGGCGAGGTTCTCCGGCGTCATCCAGTGCTCGTTGCGGACGCAGACGAGCAGGCCGGTCTTGCGGAACGCATAGACCTCGGCCGGCGCGGCGCCGATCTCTTCGAGGTGCGCCGCGAGCCGCTCGTCCACGTGGGCCTGGAAGGAGCGGTCGAAGTGCAGCCGGCCGATCTGCCAGGCGTCCTGAACGCTGGGGCGCGCCAGGAACGACGAGAGCAGCTGGTCCCAGCCCTCCCATTGCCGCGCCTTGAAGTCGTCGGCCTGGTCGTGAAACGTCAGATAGGCCCGCTGAAAAAGGGCAAACCCGCAGGTGGCGGTCACGAGCTCGTGTTTGCGGCGCAGCCGATCCCCGGCCAGGTAGGCGCTGGCGTCGGGGAGGTCGAGCAGGTCGAGGTCGTGCTCGAGGGCCAGCTTCTGGTATTCGAGGAACTTCTTGTCCAGCTCGTCGTAGGCCTTGTGTTCGCGTTCGCGCTGCTCGGCCCGCTTGGCGTGCAGGTAGCCGAGCAACGCCAGGGGCCCGCTGATGCTCAGGGCGAGGTAGTAGACGATCTGCGCGACGTCCTTGAGGGCCTCGAGGTTGTTCATCGCCGCGGCCTCCTTGCCGGAAAAGACGGGGCCCGCGCCCGAACACCGGGGCGGGCCACGCCGCAACAATAACACGGCGCTCGCCCGCGCGTCAGCGGCAACCTTGAGGCATCGGGGGCGCGCCGAAAAACCGTCCCGCGCCTTGACAGCCCCTCGTCAGCTGCCTACAAGGGGCACAGCGGTTCGCCCCTTCTTTATCGAGGAACACATTGTGGACGAGCTCATCGACAAGTTGGTCGAGCAGGTCGGCATCGACCGCGAGACGGCGCAGAAGGTCGTGTCCTTTTTGAAGGAGAACGCCGCGGACATTCCGAAGTGGCTCGGCAGCGAGGCGGGCCAGTCGGTCCTCGGCAAGTTGAGCGGCGGGCTCGGCGGTCTGTTCGGGAACAAGTGAGTGGGCGTCACTTCTTCGTTCGCGCGTTGATGGCGGCGATCGCCTCCTTGGCGGGCGACTGCGTGGAGACGTCGCCCCGGCTCGCCGCTTCGAGCGTCGGGATGCTGCGCTGCGTGCCGATCTCCTTGAGGATGCCGATGGCGGGCACCCACAACGCCTTGTCCGGCTCGCGGAGGAGCGCGAGGACTTGCTCCTCGGCAATCGGGCCCATCGCCTTGAGCGCCCGCTCGCCGTGGTAGCGCGTCGCGAGCTCCGCGAAGCAGCCGACCACCGGCTCGACGGTTCGCTCGTCGCGCAACTTGCCGATCACCCGAAGCACCTCGTTGCGGGTGTTGACGTCCTTGTCGCTCAGGAGCTCGAGCAAGGCGGGCACTTCCGCGGCGGTCGCCCAGGTGCCCAGCGCTCGAATCAGGGCCGTGCGGTTGTAGAGCTCGACGGCCAGGGCGCTCTCGGCGAGCTTTTTGGCGACCAGGGGACGATGCCGATCGGGCCGGAGCGCGGCCAGGCGCTCGGCGGCCTTGCGCTGGGCGTCGCCGTTCTTGTTGTTCCCAAGGTCGGCCAGGGATCGGTCCATCTCCCGGTCCCCCGTCAGCGCGGGCGGCTCGGGCTCTTCCTTCGGCGGGGCCTTCTTCTCGACGAGCGGCGGCGTGTTCGGGCGCTCGGGCCCCGGGCTGGCGGCGATGGGGGGGCCGGGCGAGCTCCCTGCCACAGGCGCTCGCTGATCGCCCCGACGATCAGGCCGAGAACGATCACCACGACGCCGTAGGCTTGCAGGCCGAACCAGGGCAGGAACACTTTGGGCTTCGCGAAGGCGGTGCCAATCTGGGCGATGGCCCAGAGCACGAAAAAGCCCATGACGTAGAAGCCGAAGAAGCCGACGGCCAGCACCCAGCGCAGCGGCCCGAGGTCGGCGAGGTAGTCGAAGGAGACGAAGTTCCCCTCCCTGGCCGCGAGCATGCAGCACTTCACGAAGGCGAAGATGCTGATGCCGATGCCGACGAAGAACGTCAGCAAAAACAGCTTCGGAGAGAGGAGGATGGGGAACAGAAAGAAGATGCCGACGCCGACGGCGATGCCGAGGGGCAGCAGTTCGAGCCAGTTTGGCTGTGGGGACGATTGCCGGGAGGCACCTGGACGCTTCTTTTTCCGGACGGGGGCGCGGCGCTCCGTGCGGTCGTCTTCGTCTTCGTCCGGGTGGGGCCTCCGGGAGCGCTCGTCGTCCGAGCGACGAATGGAAGTCATTGGCGATGCTCCGTTGGGAGAGAAAGCCGCGCCGCGGTTGCTCGTGGGCTTGTGCGAAGCCACCCACCCCCAAAGTAAACATCTTCCCGCGTCTGTCAACAACGGCTCACGGACCGGCGGACGGGGCAGGCGGATAGAGCCCGTCGAACTCGGCGACGGCCGCGAGGCGTCGGGTGTTGTCGAGCACGGGCAGTTGCACGCGAGCGGGGACGCCGTCGTAGGTCTGGCCGTCGAGCTCGCGGCCGGCCTTGCTCTTGCGGGTGCCGCCCCACTGCTTGAAGAAGAAAGCGACGCCGGCCCGCTCGCACTGATCGCGAATCGACAGGGCCCACTCCTCGTGCATGGGGCGGGCGCCCGGCCCGCTCTCCCCGCCGAGGATGACCCAGTGGATGCCGGCGAGGTTTATCTCGCCGAGGTCTTCGAGGAGGGGCTCGACGGAGAGGAAGCGGACTCGCGCCGGGGCGGCGCGGAGGTGGTCGATGCGGGGCAGGCCGTGCTTGCGGTTCTCGACGCTGACGCCCCACCATACGTGAGGGGCGGAGGCGGCGTCGGCGAGGGTGGTGTGGAGCATGTCGCGGAGGCGCTCGGAACGCTTGGTGAGCACCTGGTAGGTGTGCCAGTTGGCGGCGAGCATGACGCGGGCGACGTTGTGGACGTAGTCGTCGGGGACGTCCTTGTGAAAGAGGTCGCTCATGGAGTTGACGAAGATCATCTTGGGCGATTTCCAGCGGAGGGGCTCGGCGAGCTTGCCGGGGACGAGGCGGAGGTCGAAGCCTTGCTCGTAGGGATGGCCGGGGACGCTGCGGAAGCGCTCGGCGAAGGTCTCGGCATAGCAGTGGCTACAACCTGGAGTAATTTTGGTGCAGCCACGGACGGGGTTCCAGGTGGCGTCGGTCCATTCGATCTGGGAGTGCTGGCTCATGGGAATGGCTCCGGCGGAGGAAAGATGGATTACGCGCCTGGAATCGCCCTTCTCACATCACGCCCCCTCGTCGGTCGCGACTTTGCCCTCGCGGGTCGGCGGCCCAACGGCACCGTTCGCCCGATTTGGCGCCAGCACGTCGGTCAACACGTCTCCCGCCGGGCGGTCCTCGATCGCGCTCAGCGCGCCGATCAAGTCCTCGACTCGCATGCGGTAGTCGCGGAGGCGCTCCGACGACGGCAGCACCTGAATGATTGGCTCGCCGTCGTCGTCCTTCGGCCCCTCGAAGACCAGGAGCTCGGGCCCCGGAAACGGCTGCAACCGCCAGCCTCGGTCCAGGAGGTACGCGCGCACGTCGTCCACGCGCACGCGCTCGATCCGGGGATCTACCCATCCCGTGCGGTTCATGGTCGCTCTCGCTTTCGGGCCTTGTCCATGAGTTGGTTCAGGGCGGCTACCGAGAAGATGTTCGCCCTCGGGATGGTCACCCGGATCGTTGCGGCGTTCGCCGTCGGGCCCGCGCCCACAAGGGACGCCCAGTAGGCACACTTCCGGAGCATCAAGCAATCTTCCGTTTGTTCGACCCACGCGGATTCGTCTTCTGGCAGCAGGAGGAGCACCAGAACCCTCGGGCAGCCTACTTCGGGGTCGCGGAGGTCGTCGTAGGCCTTGACCTCCATGTCGTAGAGGAGGTGCGAGGGCGTGATGATCGCTGCGGTTGTGCTCTTGGCCTGGACGTCGAGGTTGAACCCCGACTCGACACGTCGATGCCCCTTGCGGCGGATGGCGTGGACCGTCAGGTCGATGCCGTAGTCGAAGTCGCGGAAACTGCATCCCAGGCCGCACCGCGCCGCGATGGCGTGGATGTACGCCCGGGACACCGCTTCCTGCCGGTGTGGTCGGATCAACACGCCTGCGATCTCCTCGCCGGGGCGGGCACGCCAGGACGGCATCCTGGTCTTACCTTCTCGCTATCATACCCGAAATGGCGGCTCGCTGCGACGCCTGGAGAACGAGCCAGGCCCGAGCGAGACATCGCCGGGCCGTAGACGGGGCCCAAGGTGGCGTCGGCCCATTCGATCTGGGAGTGCTGGCTCATGCGACTGGCTCCGACCGGAGAGACGGAATGATGGACGTTTGTTTATTATAGCAAGCCGGGTGCCCCGCTGCGAGGGCCACTTCTCGTTCCCGGAAGTATTCCCCCAGCCGGCAAAGTCTGCAAGACCAACCCGCAAAGCCTACCCAAGTTGCTGGGTCGCTTGTGGGCAACCCCAGACAGCCCTTGAATGCGAGATATGTGATGTTACAATTGTTCATGAATCCCCAATGTCACAGTTTATTCGTGCGACTGTTCGGTTCGGACCTGAGCAACAGCAGGTCGCTCGGTGTTGCTCGGGCTGAAAAAGTAGCCGGTGGCGATCTTCCCGCCGACGGGTGGATGCGTACAACGATAGCGACGCATCGCACCGAAGGGGCGGATGGTCCCTACGGGACGAACGGAAGCCGGCGTTCCAGTCCGGCCCAAGGCCATGATCCAGAGGTGCTTGCGCGAGTTCTTTGACCCCAAGATTCTCTTTCTGACGAGATACCGATGGACGGGATGCGCTTGGGTGGCATAGACCCGTCGATACTTCGCGAGCTGTCGGGGGCCTACAAGCCCTTCGTGAAGGCCCTTAAAGAACTGATTAGCAACGCTTTCGACGCCGATGCGGACGTGGTGCGAGTCGCCTTCGCGGACGATTTTTCATCGGTCGCGGTGTCCGACGACGGCCAGGGGATGACGCCTTTCGAGTTCCGGAACGACTTTACGAGGATTGGTGGGGGGAGTCGGCGGTGGGCGGGCGACCGCACTCGGAAGGGCCGGCAGCGCATTGGGAGTAAGGGAATCGGCTTTCTCGCTTTGGCCCGGTACTGCGACCAGCTCACCGTAGAATCAGGCGCGGCTCGGGCGTTCGAGTGCGTTGCAGAAGTCGCTGACGGCACGCCCTCACTTGACGTAGCCTCGCTCCTTGGCGTCCCCATCCCAAACGACCTGCTGCTCCCGCGGCTTTCCTGCGAGGCGCGGAAGGCAGGAAGCCGGGGCCGCAAACTGGAGGAGACGCGCGACTACCACTGGAACCGAAAGCGGACGAGGCTTACCTTCGCCGAGGGCGTCGGCCCGGTGACGGTCACTGTGCGGGTGGATTGCGCGGGCCTGGCCTTCCGAGCGACGCTCGATTTCCGCGAACTTCTGCGGCTCGCGGACAATGCGGACCTCGAAAAGCTGGATGAGTTCGCCACGATTGAAGTGTTCGAGCGCGTCGCGAGCGAAGGCCCTGCGGGGTCGTCCATCACCGCCGAACAACTTAAGCCTTTTGTGCGCAGGGAGTTGCGGGCCGACAGGCGGAAGGGCCCTGTCCGCAACGTGAGCAGCCGGAGCGGTTACGCGCAGCTCTTGTGGCACCTCTCCCGGTGCGCGCCTCTGCCTTATGGGGCCCCCGCCGACACCGCGGACCAGGCCATCGTGAAATTACTATCGACCCCCGGCCAACCTCCCCTTACTCAACTGGAAGTCAAGCACGGCGAGTCCGCAACGACCCTTCGCCGGCCCGTTTACCCCCTGGAACCGGGGGCGCCCGCCGCACACGCCGACATGCTCATCGAACTCAACATCGACGAAGGGGGGCTGAAAGCCGTCGGTTTCATCCTCGGGTATGAGGGCATCGTCTTCCCCGCCGAATATCGCGGCGTGTCGATCCGCGTTCGGGGCGTGTCGATTGGCGACCCAGGCTTTCTGGGGGCTGAGTCGTTGCTGACTGGCGCGGACCGGGCGGCCCTGAGCCAGATCACCGGAGAGGTCAACGTGCTCGCTGGGCTCGACGCCGTGGACACTCTTAACCCGGGGCGGGAGAGCTTTTACGAGGAGAGCGAACACTTCAAAATCCTTCGGCGGCATCTGATCGGCGAGGGGGAGCGGGTGGGCGGACACCTCCGCCGCGTCATCGCCGCCGTCCTCCGGCGCAGCCAGGTTCGATCCGCCCTGGCCGACGTCCTCGGCAAAGCGACCTCCCGGCGACGCGCCCTTGAAGACGTTTCGGCCGCGATCACGCAGTTGATCGCCCAGGGGGGGACGACCGGCGGCCTGCTCCGCGCGATGCTCAAGTCGAAGCGATCACACGTCAACGGGCTTGCCTCTGCTCGACCAATGGACCTCGGGCCGCCGACCCGGGTGGGCGGCCTGGTGGTGGTCCCCACATCGAACTTGCCCGAGCAGGCGGAGATCGATTACTGTGGCGAGCAGATCCGGCTCGATACGGCACGGCGGGAGTGGCAGTGGTCGCTACTCCTCTTCGACCGGCGCTTCGAGGTGGTCCCCAAGAAGGGCGATCCGGACCAGCCGATCGCGGAGGTAGACCTGAAGGAAGGAGTGGTGCTCGTTAACTGGGGCCATCCGGTGAAGCTACAGATGGACGAGCGCGGCTTCTTGCGGACGGCCCTCGCGTGGGTACTCGCCAAGGAGGCCGCGGACAACAACCCGGACCGAATGATGGACCTGGCCCTGCGGCTCCTGGCCTTCAGCAGCTACTCCGATGAGTAAAGTCATCACCGCGCAAGCCCTGCTCTCCAAGCACGTCCGGCAGAAGGATCGGGTCCTCCTCGTCAACCCCCCGGTCGAGGAGGCCCGGTACAGTTGGCTGCGCTGGAACCAGCCGCTCGACCTGCTCAAACTCGCCTCCCGGCTGAGGTCCCAGGTGGGGTGCGGCGTCGAACTGTTGGACTGCATGAAGCCCGACGAAAGCGGGAAGGTGAAGGAGGACTGGCTGCCGAGGGACCGTCGCTACTACAGCGTCAAGGGCGAACGCTACCCCATGCGGAGGTTCGGGACGTCGTACGGGGACGTCGCGAAGCAACTGACGTTGCTTCAGAAGGAAGGCGGGGAAAAGAGGCCGACCCAGGTCTGGATAGGCTCCCTGTGCAGTTACTGGTACGAGAGCGTGGCCGAGGTGTGCCGCGTCGTGCGTCAGACGCTGGAAGGCGCCGAGGTCATCCTCCTGGGCCAGTATGCACGCCTCATGACGAAACACGCCGCGGAGGCCTGCGCCGCCGACTACGTTGTCACCAGGCCCCCCGACCTGCGCGACGAGCCGGGGGCGTTCGACCTGTACGGGGACAAGTGCCCGCCGTTCGTCGCGCTCCAACTTAGACCGGATGCGGCGGTGGCCGAAGTACAGGCGGCGGTCGAAAGGGGGGTGCTGCAGTTCACGTTCTTTGAGGAGGACCTTTGCAAGGACGACGGCGGCCCTCTGCTGGAGATCTTCGAGAAGACGAAGGACTTGCACAGGCACCTTCGCTACCACTTCATCTGCGGCCTGGACCCGGCGAAAGTCACCCCAGCGGTCGCCCGCGTCATCGCCGACAAACAGGTCGCGGTGGCCCACTTTGAGGAGGCGGACGCAGGCCGGGAGCTGGACGTGCAGGCGTATCGGAAGGCGAGGGCCTACCTGCGGGAAGCAGGGCTGAAGGACGCAGACAACCGCCTGAGCGGGTTCGTGTGGATAGGCCGCCCGGGCGACCAGTTGGAGCAGATCGTATCGCGGAGCTTCGAGGTCCTCAACCACCTGGAGGGCCTGATTTTCAAGCCATACTCCCCTACCCCAGGCAGCCCCGAGCACCGCGAGAACGAACGATACCTGGCCGCGGTCCCCCACCGGGAGTGGTCCCCGCACTTCTTTCCCTTCGCGGAGCTGAACGGGATCACGCGGGGGGAGTATCATGACCTCTACCGCATGGGCGCGTTCCTGAACGAGAAGATTCGGGACGGGTCGTTCGATTTCCTGAAAGGGACCCTTGGCGCCCAGATGTTGCGGGAGAGCCTCCGCAGAGAGGTGTGGAAACTTGGACCGTCGCCGCTCCGCATTGTTGATTAGTCCGCCCGTGTACGACACGCAGTACTGGGCCCACTGGAGCCTGCCCTACGGGCTGCTCCGGGTCGCGTCCTGGCTGCGCAACATGGGCTACGTGCTCAAGCTCGTCGATTGCCTGGACGCGGCCAACGAGAAGCGCACCGTCGCCAAGAAGATGCGGAAGGTCCGCAAGCTGTGCTCGACAGAGGAGTACGTGCCGCCGCGGTGGTCCGGCTTCCAGCCGGCCGAGGACGAGAAGATCGAGTACTGCTTCGGGCTCCCCGCCGATGAACTGCGGAAGCGGCTGAGGACCATCCAGTTGCGGAATCGGTCCGCCCGGGAGTCGCTCTTCGACACCGTCGCCTTCCCCGAGCCGGACGAGATCTGGATCTCGTCGATCATGACCTACTGGTGGGAGAGCACTCGCGACGTCATTGCCGTTTGCCGGGAGGTCTTCCCCAAGGCGGTCATCCGGGTCGGCGGCATCTACCCGACCCTCGCCCCCGAGCACGCAATCGCCCGCCTGGGCCTGCGGGCCCCCCTGCACATTCAAGGCCGCGAGTTGGACCCGCTCAACCCGGACCAGCAGCGCCGCGACATCATCGTCTCAGCCACCATCCCGGACGCAAACCCACTGCCCCTGTACCTGGACCTGTACCGGGAAGACGGCACGGGGGAGCCCGAGCCGGGAGGCCGGCTGCCCGATTATACCATCCTCACTACGAGCCGCGGCTGTCCGTTCAAGTGCGGCTACTGCGCCGCGAACGTGCTCAACGAGGGGCGGCGGGTCTGGGTCCGCGAGTTCGGCAGCGCGTACGATGAGGTGAAGCACTGGTTCGCGCGCGGCATCCGCGAGTTCTGCTTCTACGAGGACAACCTGCTGCTGGGTAAGACCAACTTCACCGACCTTATTCAGCGGATCGCCGACGACCCGGACCTGGATGGGATTGAACTGCACGCCCCGGAGGGGATCGAGGTGCGCCTGCTACACCCGGACGTCGTCCGGCTAATGCGGCGCGCGGGCTTCAAGCGGCTCTACCTTCCGCTGGAGACGGTCAACGTCAACATGCAGAAGAGGTGGGACCGGACCCACACGAACATGGACAAGTTCTTCTACGCCCTGGAGAACGCGGCCGAGGCCGGCTACAAGCTGCACTGCCAGGACATCAACTGCTTCGTGCTGTTCGGACTGCCCGACGAGGACTTACAGGCGGTTTACGACACGCTCGTTTTCGCCTCCAGCCGGGTGGGGTCGGTGATCCCGATGTTGTTCACCCCCGTCCCCAGCACGCCCATGTTCGAGATGTACCGCGAGTACATGGAGGGAGAGAAGGGGTTCGACTTCCAGCACCTCAACGGCAAACTGCTGCCGTTCCTCGACTACAACCGGCGGAAGTACGAGGGGCTATCCGCTCGCGACTACTATGCGCTGGAGGGGCTGATGTGGCGGATCAACGCCAAGGTGCGGTCGGCGAGCTTCAATCTGGGCGGCGGTGGTAGGGTGTCGCAAGCGTTTCGAGAGGTGTTCGCAGGGTACGACCCAGAGTAGAGGTCACCCGTAGACGGCCGTGTGCCAAGGGTTGTTGTGGGCGAAGTCGCCGAACTGGGTGGCACCGGCCTCCACGGTGTAGCCAAAAACCCCCATCGATGATCTGCTTCGATAGGATATTCCTCCGAAACACCTGAGAGCGAGCGTGTCTTCAAGGTCTACACGGCGCAGGGCCCGATAAAGTGTGAACGAGGGGTGGTGCCTCCTGTAGCAGGCTTTTTTCTCAGCATCGGTGGCCGCTCCCAGGAGAAGGAATTCTCCGTCAAATGTCTCATACACCCGGGGCCAGCCCACACGGGCGGCGAGGTAGCTGGTGATGATCACGCAGTCCCCCTCGCGGATCGTCAGAGCCTGGAACATGTCCCCAAACCGCTCGACGTATTCTCCGAACGCGCAGATACCCAGTAGGTCGATAAAGAAGATGTGCGGGGTGTCGGACTGTCGCTCATATGTCGTCAGAATGTTTCCCTGCCGCACCTCGATCTGTAGCCCGCCTTGGCCGAGCGCTACAGCCGTCTGGGTGGCAAGGGCGAACCTCGCCGCGTCCCCCTCGAACGACAGTGCCTCGACAAGCAAGTTGGGATCGATGAAGTGAAGCGAGATAACATCGGGCGCAACCGGCCGTCCGCTAGACCGCCATGGGCCATGAAACAGCCTCCAACAGGCCGCGATGGGGGTGGAGGCGTTGGGTTTCCTGCTCGATGCGGAACGTGAAAAAGTGGTCCCAATCCCCGTTCAACGCCGTGCTG
>JBBSEZ010000252.1:0-14463 GCA_038239195.1 Gemmatales bacterium | reverse complement strand
TGGCGAGATGCCCGGCATGCCTGGGATGAAGCACGGCGACCACGGCAAGATGCCCGGCATGAAGGGCGAGCAGAAGAAGGGCGGCCACGAGGGCCACGACCACTGACCGGCCGGCGCCAGGCGGGCCGGCGCGAAACCACCCTGCCCGGCCCAGGCTTGTCGCCTGGGCCGGGCAGGGGCGTCGCGGGATGGCTTGCTCCAGCCCTGGTGTCAGCCTCCCTGGCCACCGCTGGCGGCGCCGTTCTCCGTCCCCCGGCCCCGGCGCGGGTCGATGGGGTCGGGCAGGCTGCCCGCCGGGCTCTGCTGCTCTCGGCTGGGAACCCGGCCCTCGCTCGGCGGCCCCGGCGGCTGGTCCAGCCCGTCCACCAGGAGCAGGCCGAGGATAGCCACCTCGGTGCGGCGCATTTCGTCCAGGGCCTCGACGTAGTCCACGCTGATCTGGAAGTAGGTCCGCTGGGCCACCAGCACCTGCGGCCAGGCCGCCCGCCGCTTGCGGAAGCTGTCCAGGTAAAGTTGGTACGCCTCCCGGGCGTCCGGCAGGTTGTGTTGCCGGTAGTTGTCCGCTGCGGCCTTGGCCGTGCGGTAGCGGGCGTAGGCCCGGGCCAGGCGCTGCCGCAGCGACAGTCCCACCCGCTCCAGGTCCGCCTGGGCGTACGCCACCTGGGCCTGGGCGGCCCGGATGTTGCCCTGGTTGCGGTTGAAGATCGGCAGGTTGATCCCGACGTTGACGGAGGTCGTGACCCTGCGGGCCTCGTCGGAGAAGTTGTAGCCGCTCGCGACCCGGAACTGCACGTTGGGGATGGGCTCGACCTGCTCGCGCTTCAGGGCGAACAGGGTGCGCGTGACCTCGGCATGGGCGACGTGGGCCTCCGGGCTGGCCTCCAGCAGGTGGGCCAGCGTCGTGTCGAAGTCGGGCAGTGCGGGGCCCGTCTCCAGGTCGCCCGCCAGGCGCGTGAGGGGCAGGCAGGGATCGCCCAGGAAGGCGGCGAACTGTTGCCAGGCGGCGAGGTACAACGCGCGGGCGTTCTCCAGGGCGACGCGCTCCTGCCGTTCCTCGATGCGGGCCTGGAGCAGGTCGGCCCTGTTGGCGGCGCCGACGTTGAGCAGTTCCTCGGTGGTCGTCACCGCCTCCTGGGCGATCTTCAGCAGCTCGGCCCGCACGTCGAGCAGGCGTTGCATTGCCAGCAGTTGGTAGAAGCGGGTGCGGACGCCGTTGACCACCCGGTACTGCTGAGCCAGGGCCTGCGACTCCATCTGCAAGACTTCCTGGGCGTACTTGGCCCGGTTCAGTTTCAGCTTGCCAGCGGTGACGATGGTCTGGTCGATGAACAGGCCCTGCTGCTCGCCGGGGTACTGTCGGCCGCGCAGGCCGATCTGCTCGCCGTTGTAGCCGACCGTCGGGTTGGGGTAGAGGCCGGCCTGGAGGGTGCGGCCCTGGGACGCCTCCACCTGGGTCGCGGCCTGCGCCAGGGTGGGGTTTCGCGTCAGGGCTATCTGCTCCAGGGCCTCCAGCGTCAGGAGGGGAGAGGGCATGGCCACCGCCGGGGCCGGCGCGATACCGGGGGCCGGCGCGGTGCCGGCGGGTTGTTTCCCGGCGGCGTCATGCCCGTGGCCGCCGTCAAGGGCCGGCAGGGCCGCCGGCTGGGGCAGGGGCATCGCGGCTGGTTCGGCGACGACGCAGGCGCCGGGCAGGCTGGCGGCGAGGACGAGGCAGGCGGGCCAGGCCCTGCTTCGTGAGGGGGGACTGCGCATCCGTGCGGCTCCGGTAGGGGGAAAAGGTCTGTGCCCGCCAGCACTTCCCTGACAAAGGCATCGGCGAGACCGAGTAGAGCTCCTTTGCCGGTTTTCCTTCTTGTTTGGATAATCTGCTTGCCCGCGCACAAGATGTGCTGGCGTTATCGAACGGGACGGCCAAGGGGTTTAGGGGGCAAAGGAAAGGGCCGCAGGCGCTGGAGCGTGCCGCCGCCGCGCCGTGGAGTGCCGTCGCATGGCCGGCGCGGCCCGCCCTTCCTGGGGCCGGGCCCGGCGTGAGGCCGGCCCTTTCAAGCGCCGGCGCGCAAGCCTTCCGCGACGAAGCATTCTTGAGATGAGGGGCAACAGAGAGGGCTGGCGGCCCAGCAAGCGGTGTTCGGCCGCCGGCCCTTGCCTCACAACGAGCGCCCGACAACCCCGCACCGCAAAGGAGCATCTCATGCGCAACAAGTTCTTTTTGGCGGCCGTGGTGGCTGGCGTGCTGGCCCTCGGGGCGCTGCCCGCGGCGGTCTCCGCCCACCCGCCGGCGATCTATAGCTACGGCTACGGCGGCTACTCCTCCGGGTACTACGCGCCCTACAGCTACGCGGCGCCCGTCTATTCCGGTGGCTACTCCTCCGGGTACTACGCGCCCTATAGCTACGCGGGCCCCGTCTATTCCGGCGGCTATTCCGCTGGGTACTACGGCCACGGCGGTTATGGCCACGGCAGTTATGGCCACGGGGGTTACGGCCACGGCTACGGCCACGGCGGTTCTGGCCACGGCTACGGCCACGGCCACTGAGCCGCAAGACTGCGAGTCGATGCGGGCCGGGCCTCCGCTGAGACCTGGCCCGCCGCGCTTTCTGGTCCCCCCCACTCGTTAGCTCCCGAATCGAATAGTTAAAGGGGGCAGGCTCTGCGAGCGGTCTTGATTCTCCGTACCGATCTGTCGATAATGACAAGTGTGTGGATTGCTCCACCCATCAACCGAGGCCAGGAACGGGATGTTGCGGATCGCGGTGGCGACCTACCTGATGCTGGTGACGACGGCGGGACCGTTGTTCTGCTGTTGCATGCCCACACGCCTGGCCGCGATGGTCTCACCGCCGATGACCGGGGCGCCCGTTTCCGTGGGTTGCCACGATTGCTGTGGCCGCCCCGCGAAGAGCCCCGACCGGCAGACACCGGTGGACGATTCGGAGGCCCCGCAGCCTGCCCAGCCCGGTTGCCCGTGCCAGGGGCCGGCCTGCTCCGTCGCGCTGCTTTTCACCTCAGAAAGCAACAAGCTGTCCGCTCTCCCCCTTGACAGCCTCGCCTGCCTGCCGCCTGTCCCGTCCCTGGACCTCGTGTTCCCATCCTGCTCGGGGCCGTCCGTCGGGACACGACGTGCCCACCCATTCCTGACGGCCGACGACATCCTCCACGTCCTGCACATGCTGCGCTGCTAAGTTCACGCACCTTCCAGGCGGAGCGTCTGCCCCCGCGTGGGTGATGCCCCCTTCGCCTTTCCATCTACAACCCATCCTGTTTGATGTGTCGGTCGCGCCCCCGCCGAGCGTCGGCGGGCGTCGTCAGGCCCCACGCCTCGCCAACCACCGGACCGGCGCTCGAGCCGGCCCGCTTTTCGGAGGAGAAGACATGCTGCGCACTTTCAGCCTCATGAGCCTGGGCCTGGCCGCGTTGGCCCTGGTCGCCGTCGCCGGCTGTCAGCAGGCGACGGACGCCCCGCCCCCGGCCGATAACGACAAGCAAGAGGTCAAGGCCCCCGGCCCGGCCAAGGAGGGCGAGCACGGCCACAAGCCCGGCCAGCACGGCGGCAACATCGTGGAGATCGGCCGGGACAACTACCATGCCGAGGTCGTCTTCGAGAAGGACGGCATCGTTCGCCTGTACATGCTGGGAAAGGACGAGGCCAAGGTCCTGGAGGTCGAGGGCCAGACGCTGAAGGCCTACGCCAAGCCCGACGGCGGCAGCGAGTCGGCCCCCTTCGATGTCAAGCCGGCGCCCACGAAGGAAGACGCCCCCGGCAAGACCTCGCAGTTCGTCGGCGCCCTGCCCAAGGCGCTCTGGGGCAAGCGGGTCGATGTGACGGTGCCGAGCATCCGCATCGGCAAGGACCGCTTCCGCTTCGGCTTCAAGAACGTCACCGAGGCGGCCCACGACGGCATGCCGGCCCAGGCCACTGACGAGGAGGCGCGGAAGCTGTACCTGACGCCCGGCGGCAAGTACAGCGCGGCCGACATCGAGGCCAACGGCGGCCTGACCGCGGGGCAGAAGTACGGCAACAAGATGTCCGCCCACGACGCCCGCCCCAGGCCCGGGGACAAAATCTGCCCGATCACCGACACCAAGGCCAACCCCGAGTTCACCTGGATTGTGGGAGGCAAGAAGTACGAATTTTGCTGCCCGCCCTGCATCGACGAGTTCGTCCGCACGGCCAAGGAGAGCCCCGGCGAGATCAAGGAGCCGGAGGAGTACGTGAAGAAGAAGAAGTGACCGGCCGCCGTCTTGCGAGGTGAAGCACATGGTAAGGCGACCTGGCCTCCCGACCCCAGCGGCCCGCTTGGCCGCCGAGCGGGCACGCACCCGGCGTGCCCTGGCGGTCATGGCCGGCACCCTGGTACTTCTGGCCGCACTGTTCTGCGCGGTTGCGTTCCCGTGGCGGAAGGTGCCGCCCCCGGGCGAGGTGCATCCCCACCCGCCGGCCCCGCACGGCGGCACGCTGGTGTCGGTGAGCGGCGGCGACCGCCACTACCACGCGGAGGCCCTCCGGGAGCGGGGCGGCGCCCTCGAGGTCTACACGCTGGGGGAGGGCGCCGAGAAATCCGAGGGCGTCGATCTTCAATTCCCGACCGCCCACGTGCGGGCCGCAGGCGTGGCCGGTGCCGCACCAGTCCTCCTTCTGCCGGTGCCCGGGCAGGGCGATCCCCCGGGGAAGACCTCACGGTTCGTGGGCAAACTGCCCCCCGGGTTGTGGGACGGGCCGTTGGCGGTCACGGTCCCTGGTGTGGTGATCGGCGGCGCCCGCTTCCGGCTGGAGTTCGAGGCCGTGGCGGGGGCGCGCGGGGAGCAGGCGCCCGCCGAGGCCGAGGAGGAGGAGCGGGCGCTCTACGCGACGCCGGCCGGCAAGTACAGCGCAGCGGACGTCGAGACCAACGGCGCCGCGCCCGCCTCCCGCAGGTTCGAGGCCTTCGAGCCCGCCCACGACGCCAACCCCAGGCCGGGTGACCGCGTCTGCCCGCTGACGCGGACCAAGGCCAACGCCGCGTGCGCCTGGGTGGTCGCCGGCCTCGAGTACGAGTTCTGCTGCCCGCCGTGCGTGGACCATTTCGTCCGGGCGGCCAAGGAGAGGCCTGGCGAAGTAAAAGGACCAGAAGAGTATTTGAAGCGATGAACGGCGGGCACGACGCCCACCGGGCGGTCCCCTGTTCGGAAAGGAGCTTTGCGATGCGGAAGACGAGAAGTGGTGTGGCCGCGGCGGCGCTGGCCGTCCTGGCCCTGGCTCAGGCCGTGGTCGCTGCCGACCCGGCACCGACCACGATCGCGGTGCCCGGCATGCACTGCCCCAGTTGCGCCAAGAAGGTCGTCGCGCGGCTGTCCGAGGTGCCCGGCGTGGCGACCGTCAGGGCCAACGTCCCCGCGGCCACCTTGACGGTGGGGCCGAAGGCGGGCCAGGCGCCGTCGCCCCGGGCGCTGTGGGAGGCCGTGGAGCGGGCCGGCTACAAGCCGACGAAGCTGGAAGGGGCGGCCGGCACGTTCACGGCCAAGCCCCCGTCCTGACCACCGCTCGGCGCTGCCGGGGCCGGATGGCCGGCCTCGGCGGGGCCGCGGGCGGAGGGACGCGCAAGGGACCAGGAAGGAGCGGTGGGCCCAGGGAGGGGCGCGAGCGGAGCGGCCTGCGTCGTGCGGGCCGCCCGGCAACCTGTCTGGGTTCGATCGAGGAGGTGCATCGTGAGAAGGTGTTTTGCTCTGGGGGCGCTGGTGGCGGCCCTCGCGTTCGTGGCCGGGGCGACGGCCCGGGCCGACGAGAAGGCCGACAAGGGCCACAAGCACGGCGTGGACAAGTGCGCCGTGGAGTGCGCGAAGTGCATGCTCGAGTGCGAGTCGTGCGCCCGCCACTGCGCCACGCTGCTCGCCAAGGGGGAGAAGAAGCACGCCCGCACCCTGGCCACCTGCGCCGATTGCGGCGACTTCTGCGCCCTGGCCGCCAAGGTCGTCGCCCGCAAGGGCCCGACGTCGGTGACCACCTGCGAGGCGTGCGCCAAGGTTTGCGACGTTTGCGCCAAGGCGTGTGAGGACGTCGGCCCCGACGACGATCACATGAAGCAGTGCGCCAAGGCGTGTCGCGATTGTGCCAAGGCGTGCCGCGAGATGGTCAAGCACGCCGGCCACAAGCACGACCACAAGGACACGAAGTAGTGACCCCGAGAACGGGGCGCGGCCGGCCCACAGGCTTGGGCCGCTCTCCGCGTTGAAAGGCAAGGCCGGGCGGTCAACAGGCCGCCCGGCCCCTGAAAACCCCGTGCCGGATCGGGGCGCGGGTCGTGTGCCCGCCAGCCCTTCCCGCCCCCGGCCGGCCGGGGCCTTCGTGGTCTGCGGGGTGGCCGCCGTGGGCCTGGCATTCTTCATCCGCACCGGCACGAAGCGTATCGCGCCCGGCGCCGAGTGACGTCCTCCCTCAGTCCTCGTGGTGGGCGTACTTCTTCGGGTCGAAGTCCTTCCACTCGATTCGGTATGTCCCCTCCGCCATGGGAGCTCGGACCATCACGGTCAGCTTGTCGGTGGGCCTCATCCAGGGGGCCTTGGCCACGAAGTGCGAGCAGGTGCCGGGCCTCTCCCCCTTGGGTCGCTCGCCGGCAGGGGCGCAGGTGAACTCGAGCTTCTTGGGCTCGCCGTCCCCGACGCGGGCGTAGCCGATGAGCGACTCGGCCGGGATCGCCACGGGCTGGGGGCTTTTCTCGTCCGTCGTCTCGAAGAAGACGTCCAGTTCGTTGCCCTCCTTGGAAGAGAGGTGCGCGGTCAGGAGGGCGTGGTGCTTGCCGGCGTCCACGATCAGCATCTTGCCGCGTGCGTGGCTGTGGTTGGCGCCTCCGTCTTTGGTGCCGGTCTTGACGGGAGGGCCCTCCTCCTTGTTCGATGGCTTGGGGCGATTGTCCTTGCAGCCGGCCCACGCCAACAGGCCCAGGAACATCACGGGAATGGCCGCCCGGCGGCCCTCTCGAACGTGCATGTCATCCTCCGTGGTCAGTTGCGGGCGTCGTTCGCCCAATACCCGATGCGCCCGACTGGGGGCATTGTAGAGGAGAGTTGCCGGAGAGGGGCCCCACGAACGAGCAGAAGTGATCGCCCCAGTCCGACCGGTTCTCGCAAAGGAACACAACATGAGCCCCCGGCCCCCACTGACCTCGCTCCCCCTCTCGCCGACCGCGACCGACCCGGTTTGCGGCATGGCCGTCGATCCCACCGCCGCCGCGGGCTCGACCATCCACGAGGGCAAGGCCTACCACTTTTGCAGCACGCACTGCCTGCACAAGTTCCAGGCGAGCCCCGAGCGCTACGCGAGCGGCGCGGTGCCTCCCCCCACCCCCGAGGGCCCCGCCGGCGTGGTCTACACCTGCCCGATGCACCCGGAGGTGCGACAGGGTCGCCCCGGGCCCTGCCCGAAGTGCGGCATGGCCCTGGAGCCGGAGGGCGGGGCGGCGCCACCCACCAAGGTGGAGTATTCCTGTCCCATGCACCCGGAGGTGGTGAGCGACCACCCGGGGAGTTGCCCGAAGTGCGGCATGCCGCTGGAACCGCGCACCGTCACTGCGGAGGAAGGCCCCAACCCCGAGCTCGCCGACATGAGCCGCCGCTTCTGGGTTGGCCTGGCCCTCAGCCTGCCGGTCTTCCTGCTCGCGATGGCCGACATGGTCCCCGGGCACGCGCTGCAATTTCTCCACACGCACGTGGCCCTGGTCAACTGGGCGCAGCTCGCCCTGGCCACGCCCGTGGTCCTGTGGTGCGGCTGGCCCTTCTTCGAGCGGGCCTGGGCCTCGGTGCTGCACCGCAGCCCCAACATGTTCACGCTGATCGCCCTGGGCGTTGGCGCCGCCTACGCCTACAGCCTGGCCGCCACCGCCGTGCCGGGGGCTTTCCCCGAAGGCTTCCGCTCGGCGGCCGGCGCCGTGGAGCCGTACTTCGACACGGCGGCTGTGGTGACGGTCCTGGTGCTGCTGGGGCAAGTCCTCGAAGTGAGGGCGCGGGGCCAGACCAGCGGCGCCATCCGCAAGCTGCTGGGCCTGGCGCCGAAGACGGCCCGCGTGGTCCGCGCCGATGGCCGGGAGGAAGACGTCCCGCTGGCCCACGTCCGTGCCGGCGACCTGCTGCGCGTGCGCCCGGGGGAGAAGGTGCCGGTCGATGGGACCGTTACCGAGGGGCACAGCTCTGTGGACGAGGCGATGATCTCCGGCGAGCCGATCCCCGTGGAAAAGGAGGCGGGCGCCAAAGTCGTCGGCGGCACCGTGAACGGCACCGGCGGCCTGCTCGTGCGGGCCGACCGCGTCGGGGCCGACACGGTGCTGGCCCAGATCGTGCGCATGGTCGGCGAGGCCCAGCGCAGCCGGGCGCCGGTGGAGCGCCTGGTCAACCGCGTCTCCGCCTTCTTCGTCCCCGCCGTGCTGGCCGCGGCCGCCGCGACCTTCCTCGTCTGGGGGGCGTGGGGCCCGGCCCCGAACTGGGCGCACGCCCTCGTCAACGCCGTAGCGGTCCTCATCGTCGCCTGCCCCTGCGCGCTGGGCCTGGCAACCCCGATGGCGGTCATGGTCGGCACCGGCCGGGGGGCCGAGAGCGGCGTGCTGATCAAGAACGCCGAGGCCCTGGAAATCTTCGGCAAGGCCGACACGCTGGTCGTGGACAAGACGGGCACCCTGACGGAGGGCAAGCCCCGCCTGGTCACGGTCGAGCCGGCGGCGGGCTTCTCGGCCGACGATCTGCTGCGCCTGGCGGCCGGCCTGGAGCGCGGCAGCGAACACCCGCTGGCCGGCGCCATCGTCCAGGGCGCCGAGGCCCGGGGCTTGCAACCGGCCCCGGCCGTCGGCTTCGAGTCCCTCACCGGCAAGGGCGTGGCCGGCACGGTGGAGGGGCGGGCAGTCGCCCTGGGCAACGCCGCCCTCCTCCTGGAGCGAGGCGTTGACGCGGGCGCCTTGCAGGCCCGCCTCGATGCCCTGCGCGGCGAGGGCCAGACGGTGGTCCTGGTCGCGGTGGACGGCCGGCTGGCCGGGCTGCTCGGCGTGGCCGACCCGGTGCGCCCCTCGACGCCGGAGGCGATCCGGCAACTCCACGACGACGGCCTGCGGGTCATCATGCTCACGGGCGACAGCCGCGTCACGGCCGAGGCAGTGGCCCGTCTGGTCGGCGTGGACGAGGTGATCGCCGAGGTGCTGCCCCAGCAGAAGGCCGAGGTGGTGAAGCGCCTCCAGAGAGAGGGGCGCGTGGTGGCGATGGCCGGCGACGGCGTGAACGACGCCCCGGCGCTGGCCCAGGCGGAGGTCGGCATCGCGATGGGCACGGGCACCGACGTGGCGATGGAGTCGGCCGGCGTGACCCTGGTGCAGGGCGACCTGCGCGGGATCGCCCGCGCCCGGCGGCTGAGTCGGGCCACCATGAGGAACATCCGGCAGAACCTGTTCCTGGCCTTCGTCTACAACGTGCTGGCGGTGCCCGTGGCGGCCGGGCTGCTGTACCCCTTCCTGGGGAAGGCGGGGCTGATTAGCCCCATCTGGGCCAGCGCGGCCATGAGCCTCAGCTCCCTGTCCGTGGTCGGCAACGCCCTAAGGTTGCGACGTGCCAAGCTCTGACGCCCGTGGACCAGAATGATGAGCCCGGCCGCGGCAGGTCGCGTGCCTGCCGCGGCCCCTCGAGAAAGGGGCGGCCATGAGTCTTCCGGCAAGCAAGGCCTCCGGCCCTGGGGTCGCGTTCGCCCTCGGTGCCGCCGTGCTGTTCGGCCTCAGCACGCCGTTCGCGAAAGTCCTGGTGGGGCGAGTAGAGCCCGTGCTGCTCGCTGGTTTGCTCTACCTCGGTTCGGGCATCGGACTGACCTCGTGGCGGTGGGGGGCGAGGCTGCTGAAGCCGAAGGAAGCCCGCGAGGCCCCCTTGGCTTGGACGGACCTCCCCTGGCTCGCCGGGGCGATCGTCTCGGGCGGCGTGGTCGGCCCGCTGCTGCTCATGCTGGGGCTGGTGGCGACGCCCGCCGCCACGGCCTCGCTGCTGCTCAACCTGGAGGGCGTCTTGACCGCCGTCCTGGCGTGGGTGGTGTTCCGGGAGAACTTCGACCGCCGCATCGCTCTGGGCATGGCCGCGATCACCGCCGGCGGCCTGCTGCTGTCCTGGGAGGGCCGGCCCGAGTTGAGCGTCCCCTGGGGGCCGCTGGCCATCGCCGGGGCATGCCTGGCCTGGGCCATCGACAACAACCTGACCCGCAAGGTGTCGGCGGGCGACCCGCTCCAGATCGCGGCGACAAAGGGACTGGTGGCGGGGGCCGCTAACCTGGCGATTGCCTTGACCGTCGGCGTCAGCATGCCGGGCGCCCTCAGCGTGCTGGCGGCGGGCGTGCTGGGGCTACTGGGCTACGGGGTCAGCTTGGTGTTTTTCGTACTGGCCCTGCGGCACCTCGGGACGGCGCGCACCGGGGCGTACTTCTCGGTGGCCCCCTTCGTTGGGGTCGCCGCCGCGGTACTCGTGCTGGGGGAAGGCGTCACCGCCGCCTTCCTCCTGGCCGCCGCCCTCATGGGGGTGGGCGTCTGGCTCCACCTGACCGAACGGCACGAGCACGAGCACGAGCACGAGCCGACGGAGCACGACCACCTGCACGTCCACGACGAACACCACCAGCACGAGCATCTGCCGACAGGCCCGCCAGGCGAGCCCCACAGCCACGCCCACCGGCACGCGGCGATCCGCCACACGCACCCGCACTACCCGGACATCCACCACCGTCACGAACACTGAGGCCATCGAACGGGACCGTCCCGCCCGCTCGACCGCCGGGTTCGCCCGAAGCCCGGTTGACCGGGCGACAACGGCCGTGCTAGAATAGTCTCTTCTTCACCTTGCCCCTGTGCAACGACCATGCCTTCGCGGTTCGCGCGTTTCCTGGTGTTGGCCTGTGCCTTGCCCCTGGCACTGCCTCTGGGCTGGTGCTGCATGATGCCGCGCGCGAGCGCGGCCCCGTGCTGCCCGCTCACCGGCGGGCGATGCTGCTGCCCGTCCGAGGGGGCCGGCACCTGTGGCCACTCGCAGGCGCCGGGCAAAGCTCCGGCCCAGCCCGGCGAGTGTCCTTGCTCGGGCCGCAACGCCACCCCACCCGATGGCCCCAAGGCGATCGCCCTCGACCTTTCCTTGCCGGCGGCGGTCGAGGCCCCGTCGGCCCTCGCGGTCCCCTTGCGAGCTGCCTGTCCCTTGCTGTCCCCGCACCGGAAACCTCCTCGACACCTCCTCCATTGCGTCTGGCTGTGTTAGCCCGGCACGTCTCCGAGGCGCTTGTGCCTCCCCGACGTGGCCCCGTGACATGCCCTTTTGCCAGACCATCAACGACTCTGGAGGTTTCGTATGCGCGTGAAGATGTTCGCGGCCCTGACCGTGGCCGTCGCCCTGGCCATCGCCGGCGCCACGTGGGCCGGCGCGTTCGCCCGGTCCGGCTCCTGCTGCGCCCCCGGCGCCGACTGCTGCTTCCCCGGTTCGGACTGCTGCTACCCCGGCTCGCCCTGCTGCGCCGAGACCAAGGCGAGCGCCAAGGTCGATTGCTGCGCCTCCGGCGCGAGTTGCTGCCCGGACGGGCCGTGCTGCGGGGCGGCGAAGGCCCAGCCCGTCGCGAAAACCGCGGCGAAGGGCGACTGCTGCTTCCCCGGCTCGGATTGCTGCTTCCCCGGCTCGCCGTGTTGTGAGGAGGGCGACTGCTGCGCCGCCGGCCTCCCCTGCTGCGACCCGCCGCAGGCGTGCTGCACCACCGCCAAGACGGGCTGCTGCGCCCCAGCGACCGCCAAGGCGCTGACAAAGTCCTGCTGCGTGAAGTAGCCGGGCATTCATCCCGGGTGGGCGGCCGCTGGCCGCCCGCCCAGGCTTTGTCTTCGTGTTCCTGCCTCTCGCGGCCGCACGTGCTGAAGAGTGCCGCCCGGAAAGCCGATGAGAACGTAGATAGAGATGCGTTGACGGAGTGCCCGCCGTGAAGGTAACATGACGAGTGTGGCTGGAGTTCCGCTCCAAAGCGGCGCGCCTTCTCAAACCTTACGAGGGAAGCACAAACCGACCATGCCTCGCAAGTGGCTGCGTCTGGTTGCCTGGGTGAGTTTGGCGGCGTTCCTCGCCGCCAACACGCACGCCGGCGCGCCCCTCGGGATGCGCCTCGTGGCCGCCCTGTCGCCCGCCCGTCAGGTCGCGCAGCCCACCCGGCCCCTCGTCCTTGCCGCGCAGGGCACCGCCTCTGCCGACAAGCCCACTTCGTGCTGCAAGCGCTGCGCGAAGAAGGCGTGCCGCGTAACGCTCCCGCCTTCACCCGTCGTAGCCGAACCGGAGCGGTGCCCGTGCGGCCCGTCCTGTCCAGATGTTCCAAAGGGGCGGCCCTGCCCCTCCCCGGGAGGCTGCGCGTTCTGTAGCGTGGCCAAGGTGCCCTGCCTGGCGCCGGCCGCGCCTTTCTTGTTCGCGTCCGCCTGCCTGGGCGATAGCCTCGCCGAAGTTGCCCCCCTCTACACTTCCCCCTTCACCAGTCTGCTGGCTCGCCCGCCCAGGGCCTGACGGCACCGCCCGGGCGCGCCTCCTCGCGCTCGCCTCGCTGGCTGGGCCTCCGTTGCGCCTCTCGCGCAGCCGGGCGCCTCCGCAACAACTCCACCAAGACTATTGACCTTCCCCTCTGGCGCCGCCGCGCGTTCGGTGCGGCACCCGGGGAGTGGATCGTGCGCCCTCGAAGGAGGCCGTCCGTGAGCGAGACCACGACCAACGTCCACGTCCTCGAACCACCGGCCCGCCAGGCCCCGATCGCCTGCCAGCGACCGGCGCCCTCTCGCCTCGGCCGGGTGGCTCGGACGATCCCCAACTTGCTCATCCTGCTGGTCCTGGCGGGGCTGGCCTACGCCGGCCACCGCACGGGCTGGAAGCTCTCCAAGCTCTCCGCGTTGACGGGCGCCCCGAGCGCCGGCAAGGACGACTGGTGTGCCGAACACGCCGTGGCGGAGACCGTGTGCGTCGAGTGCAACCCGGCGACCTGGCCCCGGGCCAAGCCGCCCGGCTGGTGCCGCGTTCATGGCGTCCACGAGTGCCCCTGGGAGCACCCCGAGATTGCCCAACTGAGCTACTCGCCCAAGGTCGCGCCCGAGGCCCGGGAGCGAGCGCGGCGGGCGCTGGCGTTCGCCCCGCGGGCCGAGAACGCCAGCAAGTGCAAGCTCCACCTGCGCCGCATCCAGTTCGCCTCCGAGGAGGCCGTTTCCAGGGCCGGCGTGGACGTGGTCCCCGTCTGGGAGTCGCCCGTCACCGAGTCCGTCCGCGCCAATGGAGAGGTCACCTACGACCCGACCCGCGTGGCCAGGCTGTCGTCGCGCGTCCGGGGCACCGTCTGGCGCGTGGACAAGGTGGTTGGCCAGGACGTCAAAAAGGGAGACGTGCTGGCGCTGGTGGACGCTGCGGAGGTGGGCAAGGCCAAGGGAGACTTCCTCCAGGCGGTCGGCGACGTCTTCCTCCACGGCAAGACGCTGGAGCGGCTGAGTTCGGCGGCCGACTCCGTCCCGGAGGCCAAGTTGAGGCAGGCCGAGGCCGACTTCCAGCAGGCCCAGGTGCGCCTGTTCGGCGCCGAGCAGGCCCTGGGGAACTTCGGCCTGCCGATCCGGGCCGAGGACGTGAAGGGGCTGTCCCCCGAGGCGCTCCGCCTGCGGGTGCGGACGCTTGGGCTGCCGCCCGCCGTCGCGAAGTCCGTCCTCGACAGCAAGGAGGCGCCCTCCAACCTGACGCCCTTGCTGGCCCCCCTCGCCGGCAAGGTGGTCTCCCGCGAGGTGGTCGTCGGCGAGGTGGTCGATAACGCGAAGGTGCTGTTCGTGGTGGCCGATACCCGGCGCATGATGCTGACCCTCCACCTCCGGCTGGAAGACGCGCGCTCCGTGGTGCCGGGACAGCCGGTCCGCTTTCGGCCGGATGGCGGCCCGGAGGCGGCCGGCTCGGTCTCCTGGGTCAGCACCGCCGTGGACAAACGCACCCGCACGGTGCGGGCCCGTGCCGAACTGGCCAACGCCGCCGGCCACCTGCGCGACTCCAGCTTCGGGTCGGGCAAGGTCATCCTCCGGCGCGAGGAGCAGGCCGTGGTCGTGCCCAGCGAGGCGGTCCAGTGGGAGGGCGATTGCCACGTCGTGTTCGTCCGCGACAAGAACTACCTCGAAGAGGGCGCCCCGAAGGTGTTCCACACCCGCACCGTCCGGCCCGGCGCCCGGGACGGCGGCAACACCGAGATCATCGCCGGCGTGCTCCCCGGGGAGTTGGTGGTGGCGAAAGGTAGCGCGGTCCTGCGGTCCGAACTGCTGAAGAACAACCTCGGGGAAGGGTGAAGTTGCGGCAAATGAACGGCCCGGTCGGGCCTCTTTCGGATGACAAGGTGAGGGGGTGACAAGGTGAGGGGGGGTCAAGGTGAGGGGGGGTCAAGGTGTAAGAAACAGGGGGTAGCCGCGGGGCCACACCCAGGTCCTCATCTCAACCCCACACCTTGTGACCCCC
>JBBSEZ010000251.1:0-14470 GCA_038239195.1 Gemmatales bacterium | reverse complement strand
GGACGGCTCGGGAGGGCCGTCCTACAAGGAGGCCTTCTCCTCCCGGTCGCCTAAACAGAACGTCCCCGCCGCGCAAGTCCGCGCGGCGGGGACGTTTTCTTTTCGGCAGCGGGACCAGGGGAGGCGTCGGCGGAGCTAACGCCTGGGAACGGAGAAGAGGTTCCGCTGGCATGTGCCCTCGTCGCGACACGACGTCGCGGCGAGGGCCTTCGCGCATCCGCTCAGCGCGCGGCCGTGGCGGTCGCGCTCAGTTCGCTGAAATCGACTGTCACGTCCTTGCCGGCCTCGACGTTCACGCGCTTCGTCGCGCTGCGGCCCTCGGAGACGATGGCCCGCACCGTGTAGAAGTACTTGCGGCCCGCTTCCAGCTTCGGCGTCTCGAAGATCGGCCGCGAGGCGACCGTGCCCACCTCGACGCCATTGACGATCACGCGCGCCGTGGCCGGCCCGACCACCGTCAGCTTGGCCACGTCCCGCCCGGCGGCGCTGGCCAGCGCGGTGAAATCGACCTCGGTCTTCTGGCCGGCCTGCACCGTCACGCGCTTCTCCAGCACCACCTTCTTGCCGGCCCGCGTGGCCTCCGCCCGGAACTGGTAGGCGTAGGTCTGCCCTGCCTTGAGGCTGGGAGTCGCGAACTCCTCGGCCTCGGTGCGGCGCGTGGTCGCCTGCCCGTTCACCGTCACCACCACGTCGGCCGGCGCTTTCACCGTCACCGTCGCGGGGGCGTCCACCGATGCCGGGCTCGGGGCCGGCAACACCGACGCGGGCGCCACCACCGGTTTCCCGACCAGGGACGAGGCCGAGTAGTAGACCGGCCCGCCGTAGCCGCCGCAGCAGCCGTAGCAGCCGTAGCAGCTCGAGTAGTAGGCGGCCGGATAATAGGACTTCACCGGGGCGTAATAGCTGTAACCGCAGCAGCCGCCGAAGCAGCCGTAGCACCCATAACACCCCGAGCAGCCCCAGCAGCCGTAGCAGCCCGAGCAGCCGTAGCACCCATAACAGCCGCCGTAGCAGCCCGAACAGCCATAGCAGCCGTAGCAGCCCGCGCAGCCGTAGCAGCCATAGCAGCCATAGCACCCGTGGCAGCCTCCCCGGAAGCCCCAGTCGGGCGTGGCCGTACCGGCCGTGAGCATGGTCGCCAGAACAACGCCGTACATCGCGAAAACCTCCTCGGGAAATGCGGTCGAGCCTTCCCGGTCCTACTGGTAAACCGGGCGCCGCCGCTGAACCGGTGCGGTTGGGAAGAACAAGGCCATCCTGTGTAGACGATAAAGTCTGGCGCCTTCGGCGTCAAAGGTAATTTGGGATATTTACACAAGATGGGATAAAGAAGAGTTGGCAGGTGGTCCGAAGAAAGCGATTGGCGCGAGGGCGCTGGCGCCCGGTCGCGTGGGGGACGGGCCCAAACTTGACTTCCCGGCTTTCGTGAGGCGCGCCCCTTGCCTCTCTTGCTTGTCGCTTCGCGTGAAGCGACAAGCAAGAGCGCAAGCCGGGAAGATTAAAGGGGTTGGGAGGACGATCCGGGAGGTTCGTCTCGTCCGGGAGGCGAGGGCCGGCTATAATGCGGCGGGTTGATGCGTACGGAACGGGCGCCCGGCCCGGTTTGGGCCGGCACCGCCGCATGGGCCCGAGAGGAGTGCGTCCAATCATGTCACGCCGGAACCTGTTCTGGTTGATGGGCATCGTTGCCGTCTCGATCTTCGGCTACGCCGTCGCGTCCAGCGCCCCGTCGAGGGAGAAGGACAAGGACTACGAACTGGTCCGCCTGATGGTGGACGTGCTGCACGAGGTGCGGCAGAAGTACGTCGTGGAGGTCAGCCCCGAGCGCGAGCGCAAGCTCGTCGAGGACATGATCAACGGCGGGCTGGAGCGGCTCGACCCCCATTCGGCCTACATCAACCCGCGCGACTACAAGCAGTTCGACAAGCAGAGCGAGGGGAAGTTCGGCGGGATCGGCATCGAGGTCGGCTTCGACCGCCAGAACCGCGGGCAGTTGATGGTCATCAGCCCGATGGTCGGCACTCCCGCCTACGAGGCCAAGATCCTGGCGGGCGACGCCATCGTGAAGATCAACGGCAAGGCGACCGAGAGCATGCGCATGGGCGAGGCCGTCGATCTGATCCAGGGCGAGCCGGGCACCAAGGTGAAGCTGACCATCCGCCGCGAAGACGTGCCTGAGCCGATCGAGATCGAGGTGACGCGGGCCATCATCAAGGTGGAGAGCGTCCGGGGCGACAAGCGCAAGCCCGGCAACAAGGACTGGGACTACTTCGTGGACGCCAAGGAGCGCATCGGCTACGTGCGGCTGGCCAGCTTCAGCAAGAACTCGACGGCGGAGTTGCGCGCGGCCCTCGAAGGGCTGGAGCGCGACGGGGCCCGGGCCCTGGTCCTCGACCTGCGCAACAACCCGGGCGGGCTGCTGCGCTCGGCCGTCGAGATTGCCGACCTGTTCCTCGACGACGGGATCATCGTCAGCACCAAGGGCCGCAACTACAAGGACGAGGTCTACCGGGCGAAGATGCAGGACACGCTGCTGCAAGGCCCGGGCGGCAAGGTGCCGCTGGTGATCCTCATCAACAAGTATAGCGCCAGCGCCAGCGAGATCGTGGCGGCGGCGCTACAGGACCACGGCCGGGCCGTCATCATCGGCGAGCGCAGTTACGGCAAGGGCAGCGTGCAGAACGTCATCATGCTGGAGAACGAGACGAGCGCGCTGAAGCTGACGACGGCGAGCTACTGGCGGCCGAGCGGGAAGAACATCCATCGCTTCCCCGACACGAAGGACTTCGAGTCGGCGCGCATCGACCCCGACGAGTGGGGCGTGAAGCCCAACGACGGCTTCGAGGTGAAGGTGACGGACATAGAGCGCCGCAACTGGATGATCGACCGCGCCGAGCGCGACGTCGTGCGCACCGCGCCGAAGCCGAAAGCGAA
This sequence comes from Gemmatales bacterium, assembly GCA_038239195.1. GTDB lineage: Bacteria > Planctomycetota > Planctomycetia > Gemmatales > Gemmataceae > JBBSEZ01. The sequence goes on along the minus strand of JBBSEZ010000251.1, from coordinate 11,536 downwards.
GAACGGCAAGGCCAAGGAGCCGTTCAAGGACCGCGTGCTGGAGAAGGCGCTGAGCCACCTGCGCGGCAAGTTGCGCAGCGCCCCCGAGGTGCCGGCGCGTCGCGGCGCCTGACGCAGAGCGCGAAACGGCAAGCAAGAGAGGGCCTCTCTTGCTTGCCGTTTCGCGAGGAACACCCCCGTGCCGGACAACCTGACGATCTTGTTCGAGGACAACCACTGCCTGGCGGTGGCGAAGCCGGCCGCCCTCTTGACGCAGGGAGTGCCGCCGGGCATTCCCACGCTCGAGAGCATGGTCAAGGCCTATCTGAAAGAGAAGTACCACAAGGCGGGGAACGTCTACCTCGGCATCCCGCACCGGCTCGACCGGCCCGTGTCGGGCGTGGTCGTGTTCGCGCGAAACAGCAAGGCGGCGCGGCGGCTCGCCGAGCAGTTCCAGGGCCGCCTGGTGCGCAAGGTCTACTGGGCCGTCGTCGAGCGCTCGGTCGGGGGGGAGTTGCCCCCCGCCGAGGGCACCTGGGAAGACTGGCTGCTCAAGATCCAGGACGAGGCGCGCACCGAGCGCGTCGGGCCAGACGTGCCGGGGGCGCGCCTGGCCGTGTTGCACTTCCGCCGGCTGCGCGAAACGGACGAGGGCGCGCTGCTGGAGATCGAGCCGCAAACGGGCCGGATGCACCAGATCCGCGTGCAGGCGGCGGTGCGCGGCTGGCCGGTGCGCGGGGACGTCCTCTACGGAGGGCGCCAGCCGTTCGGGCCGGCGGCCGAGCTCCCGCGGGATCGGGTGATCGGGCTACACGCGCGCAGCCTGACGTTTCTGCACCCGATCCGCTACGAGGAGATCACGGTGACGGCAGCGCTCCCGGAAACGTGGGGTGGGTGGGCGATAGAATGAGTAGGGCTACCAGGGGCATGCGAACCGTTTAACTCACCGACTTTCCGTCCCCGAACCAGATGATAGCCGTGTAGGGGTAGAACCAATACTCGGTACGACGATGAATTCGCTGCGGGCCTTCTCGCTGAGGAGCACCTGGCGGAGGCCCCGGTCCAGCATCTCCCGCAGCCACGCCGGGACCGCTGACAGTTCGGGGGGCTCGGCAGCCAGCCCTAACACGTCCGTTACCGTCTGGAGTGAGAAGTCGGTGTACGGCATCTGGCCCCGAGGTTGAGGGGAGATCCATCTGATCGCCAGGCTATCGCTGCCCGCTGGCGCCGTCAACCAGAGCCCCTTCCGCCTGCGCTTCCCTCCCCGCCAACGACCACCGTCTCATGCCGCCGACGCTGCGCCCATCTCGGCGGTCTGCTCCAGCGCCACCCAGATCTCCGCGAACGGCCCCTCCTGCTCCGGCAAGATGCGCCGCGCCTTCGTCAACTCCAGGATGGCGAGAAACAGCCCGACCAGCCGCGACCGCGTGTGCGGGGGCGCGAACAGCGCCGAGAACGGCACGCGGCCCCGCTCCCGCAGCATGGCCAGCACGTGCTCCACGTGAACGTGCAGCGGCGTGTGATCGACGACGATGGCCTGCGGCTGGCTGGTCATCGTCTCGCGCATGAGTCGGCCAAACGCGCTGACGAGGTCCCAGAGCTCGACCGGCTGTAGCGGCGTGGCGGCGGAGCTGCGCGGCGGGGGCGGCGCGGGCTGGCGGGGCATGCGCTGCCCGTGCCGTTCTGCCGATTCTTCCAGAAGCGCCGCCGCCTCCTTGAAGCGCTTGTATTGCAGCAGTTGCCGCACCAGTTCGCGGCGCGGGTCTTCCTCCGGCTCGTTGGCCTCTTCCGGGCGCGGCAGCAGCATCCGGCTCTTGATCTCCATCAGCGTGGAGGCCATCACCAGGAAGTCGCCGGCGCGCTCCACGTCGATCAGCGCCAGCACGTCGAGGTAGCGCTTGAACTGCTCGGCGACGTGCGCCAGGGGAATGTTGAGAATGTCCACCTCGTCCCGCTTGACCAGGTAGAGCAGCAGGTCGAGCGGGCCGCGGAAGGTGTCCAGATCGACCTGGTAGTCGGGATGGGAGGGGAGGGACATGGCAGAGGCTTATAGCGAACGGGGCGCCGCGGGCCCAGAGCAGATTCGGGGCGGGCCGTGGGGCGCAGCGAAGGTGGGAACACAAGTCGTCAACTTGTGCGCCTGCTCGTTCATCGCATACAATCGCATGGGTTCTGAACCGCCAGGGGACACGACCATGCAGACGGTCAAGTTCGTCTACTGGCAAGAGGGCGAGGCCTGGCTCGGCCACCTCCAGGACTACCCAGACTACTGGACGCAGGGCGAAACCCTGGACGACCTCAATGAGCACCTCAAGGACCTGTATCGCGACTTTGTCAGCGGCGAGTTGCCCGGGATTCGCAAAGTCGATGGATTGGTCGTGCCATGAAGCGCGTCGATCTGGTCAAGGCGATCGAGGGCGATCTTTCCCCGTCTTTGTCGTGGCCCCGCACTACCGCACCTTGAACTCGACGTCGATCCGGCTGTGCGGCGTGAAGTTCTCCGTCGCACTCATCTGCTGGTAGGCGTTCTGGCCCAGTGGCCCCATTTGCTCGAGGTCGGTCAGGGCCAGGTTGGTGCGCTCCCGATACACGAGAATGTCGTCGCGACTGACGGCGTGATTGACTTCCTTCTCGCCCAGCGCTTTCTGCGCGATGGTGCGGAAGCGCTCGCTCGCGGGCCCTGGCGGCGTCGCCAGCACGCAGAGCTCTCCGGGCGCCAGGCTGCGGTGGGCGGCGAGGTTCGGCGTCAGCTCGGGGGAGGCCTCGTCGTAGAGCGCCGACACCTCGCCCTCCGCCTCCTCCTGGTCGGGGTGCTGCTCCAGGAACAGCTCGGCCACGCTCGTCGGCGGCAACTTGCTCGCGGCGAAGGCGTGCGCCGTCTCCAGCATCGCGGTCTCGACGTTCTTGAGATTGTTCGCCGTGCTCAGGCACACCTGGACCAGGGCGGTGAAGTGCTCCTTCAGCGTTTCCTCCATCTTCCCGTCCAGCTCGAGCAGGTCCTCGGCGGTCCTTGCGCCCAGGAACTGCTCTACCGCCTCCGAGAGCGATTTGCAGCCCGACCCGAACAGGCGGCCCCCGATGCTCCCCTGCCGGGAGCTCGCCCCCGCGGGCGACGGCCGGGGGCCCGCCCCTCCGTTGCCGGCGCCCTCTTCGAGCAGGCGCGCCAGCTCGGCCAGGCGCACCCGGCAGAAATTGACCTCGCGCAGTTCGTCGGACAGGTGCCCGCGCAGGCTCACGAAGGCCGCCGCGACGTGCTGCAAGACCAGGCTTTGGTAGCGCCACTTGGGATAACTGCGCAAGAGCTCCACCACGTCCGCTGGGGAGCAGGCGGGGCGCCGCGCTCTCGAGTCGGGCGGGGCGGCCAGAACGGACAGGCGAACGTGGGCCTCGGCGGCCTTCGCGGCCAGTTCCTCCGCAAGGGGCTCGTGGTGCTGCAACACTTGCTCGATGGTCGCCACGACGTGCCGGATCGCCTCCTCGGCGCCCGCCAGCCGGAAAACCGGCTCCTCGATCAGGTGGATCGGTATCTCGACCAACTTCTGGCCCCACTCGTTGGTCAGGCGCTCGGACGCCTCGCGCAGCACCTTCACCAGGACCGCGACCGTCTCGGGGGCGCGGTCGTCCTGCGGCCGGCCGACCAGCGCCTCCACCTCGGCCAGGGCCTCGGCAATCTCCTCCGGGGCCAACGGCCGCAGCGTCAGCGACCGGCTCGAGCGCCCGCTCGCGTCGGTGAGCGCGCTCAGGGACGGCGCGCCGGCCAGCTTCGCGACCTTCTCGGCGATCGCGCTGAACTCCGACTCGGGGGGCCTGCTCAGCGCCTTGACCGCCTCCACCTGGAGCCGATGGATGAACGGCTCCGAGCCCAGTTCCTGGAGGACCATCTGGTCCGCGACCCAGGCCTGCACCGTCTCGCGCATCGACTTGGCGTCCTTGCTCATCCAGCGCTGCACCAGGCGCTGACACAGCCGTCGAGCCACCGCCTGAAGCAGGGCGTGGCGCGGCCAGGAGATCTGGGAGAGGCCGAAGGTCTGGTAATGTTGCCCGCGCGATTCCCAGGGCGGAGAGGTCAGGCCGGCCCGCCCCAGGTCGGCCACGCGGCCCAGGGTGGAGCAGAGATCGCGCAGGAGGTATTGCGCGCTCAGGTCGATCAGTTCCTGCGAGGCGACCTCGTCGGTCTCGTCGGGCAGGGGCAAGATCACGCAGCGGTTGAAGGGAGGCCCCGAGTCCTGGATCGGTGCCTCGCGCTCGTGATAGCGGGCCGTGAACACGTTGCCGGGGGTGCCGAAGTGGTTCAGCTCGGCCAGGGCGGCGCAGGTGTTGCCGAGCGTCAGCACGCCGGTGCGGGCGGAGCTCGCGGGCGGCAGGAGCAGCAGCCCAACGACGTCGGGCGTGTCGTAGCCCATCTGGCGGAGCAGGGCGCGCGCCACGTAGGCGAGGTCGAGGAACATTCCGCTGCCGGTGCCCCCGGCGAGGCTGGTGACGACGTAGACGCGGGGCCGGTTGGTGCGCAGGCCGAGCCCCGTCTGGCGCGCGGCGATCTGCAGCGCGGCCGGCTCGACGCAGGCCTCCAACTCCGCCTGGAGCCGGCGCGCGATGCTCCGATAGTTGTCGCAGAAGGCCAGGCGGCCCAGCGCGCGCACTCCGGTCGTCACCTGCGAGCGCGGGATGCGGTAGAGCATGCGCGGGTTGAGCCACGGCCCCACGCCAGGGCGGCCCTCGCGCGGCTTGAGGTAGTAGCTGGGTCGGTTCAGCGGGGCCAGCAGCACCTCGTTGGCGCTCAGGGCGGCCGCGGGCCTCGAACTGGTCGGGCCCGCGTCGAACGAGGTGTGGCTGGGGCGCGTGGCGGCGCGCATCGCGTCCGGGTCGGTGTCGAGCAGGAGCAGGCGCAGGTGGGACAACTGGCGGAGCGGGGCCACGTGGGCTTGCAGCGCCTCGCGCAGGCGCTGGAGCACCGTCATGCCGACCTGCCCCAGCCCGATTACCAGGGCGGGGAAAAGGGCGCCGCTGCCGCTCAGTTCCGGGGGCGCCTTGGGCGGGACCGTGCCCGCGCCGGAGCGCAGGACAGGGGCCTCCGCCCCGCGGATGTACTGCGTCGCCGGGCCCGGGCCCGAGTCGAACGCCGAGCCGGAGGGCGAGGGGCGCAACTTCGAGCTCGGCGACGCGGAGGGGGTCGCCAGCGGGCCATGCCAGGTGTCGGCGCTCGACAGGCTCGTCCCGGCGCCCGCGCTGAGCGTGCCGGAAGGCGGCGCCGGGGGGCCTGCTTCCTCCGCGACGCCCGCATACAGCGCATGCACAAAGTCTTTGCAGGTGGGAAAGCGCTCGTCGGGCACCTTGGACAGGGCGCGGGCGACGGCGGGCCGGTCTCCGGGAGGGAGGGGGCTGACGTTGGGGATCGCCTGTAAGTGCTGGAGGATGAGCTGGCGGACGTTGGTGCCGGCGAAGGGGCGCTGGCCCGTCAGCAGCTCCTGGTAGGCGATGGCCAGGCTGTACTGATCGCTGTAGCGGGTGACGATGCCCTCGAACGTCTCGGGCGCGGCGTAGACGGGGGTCACGCCGCCGGTGACGGCGGCCTGGGTGCCTTCGAGGTCCTTGACGAGGCCGAAGTCGGCCACCTTGACGTGCTGGCCGATCAGGAAGATGTTTTGCGGCTTGATGTCGAGGTGTTGGAGCTGATACTGCTGGTTCATCAGGTCCAGCGCCTCGGCGCTCTCGTCCACGTAGCGCAACAGCTCCTCGCGCGGGATGCCCGGCAGCCCCTGGGAGCGACACTCCTTGAAGCGGTCCCACAGGTTGCGGTCGGCCAGCTCCATGACGATCATGAGCTGGCCGTCGATGATGTCGTAGCGCTCGAGCGAGAGAATGTAAGGGTGCCGAACCGTCTTGACGCGGCTGAGGGCCTTGAGCTCCTGTTCGGCACGGGCGCCGTTGTCGCCGGCGCTGGACAGGTCGCCGAAGACGAACTTGATGGCCTTGTGCAGCCCGCCGGGGGCCTCCGCGCGCCAAACCTCGCCGAAACCGCCCCCGCCCAGGCGCTCGATGAGCCGGTAACCGGGAATGGGCTCGGCGTGACTTTCGACGCGGACCGCCATGATTCGTTCCGGGGAGAGGTGCCTCCCGTCGTGGGACCGAACAGTCCTCATTCGACGCTCCACCAGCCAACCATAGCTCTTCCTGCGGGGCCTCGCAACCCGACCGCCCGAAAAGCAGTGCCCCGGCGCGAATTCGTCTCTCGTCGGAGGGCCATCGGCTCTAAAATGGGCTGGGCCTCCCGTCCCTCGCTCTCTTTGGGGCCAGTGCTGTGAAAGAGTACGCCCTGTCGCTGAAGCAACCCTGGGCCGCCCTGCTCGTGCATGGCCGCAAGACCATCGAGGTGCGCCGCTGGCCGACCCGGTTCCGCGGGCGGGTGCTGATCCACGCCGCCCGCGTCCCCGACGAGCGCCCCGAGGCGTGGGCCCACGTATCCCCCGAGGTGCGCCCGACGGCCTTGCTGGGCGGCGGGATCATCGGCGCCGGCACGCTCACGGGCTGTCGCTCCTACGTGTCGGCCGAGACGTTCGACGTCGATCGGAGCGCGCACCTCAACGACCCGTCGTGGTTCGAGGAAGCGGGGCTGTTCGGCTTCGCGTTCGCCGATCTGGAGGTATTGCCGTTCCGCCGGTATCCCGGCTGGGTGCGGATTTTCGAGGTCAAGGACGAGCTCCCGCGCCGCCGGCCGCGTCAGAGCAAGGAGGGGCCAGCACGGTGAGCGGCGTTTCAGCCCCTGGCGGCCCCTGGTAGAATGAAGGGCACCTAACGAAGGGGAGGAAGTCATGCGCGACCCGTACACGCATAGTCCGGTCGTCGTCAACACCGACGACGGCAAGGGAGGCCGCATCGTCGTCCGCGTCGAGATCCTCGATCGCGTCAAGCACCTGTTCGCCGAGCACGGGATCCGCTACTGGATGGACGCGAACATCCTGTCCATCGACAACGAGCCACCCTTCGCGTTCATGAACCTGAATAGGCAAATCGACGCGAAGATGGTTCAGGACTTGCTCGATGGCATGGAGTAACCCGGGGCTTGCCCATGTCCATCGTCGATGACCTGACGGGGTTGACCGAACGATCGCGTCGAGAACTCGACGCGATCAGCGACTTCCTGGCCCACTCGAAAGAAATTTGGCAGCTCTTCCAGGCCGACGTGGCCGTTCGACGTCGCCTCTTGACGTATACCAACCAAGACACCGGCACCACCGTCGATCAGGCCGAACTCGTCGCCTTGTCGAGGCGTTACGTCAACGACTACCTCGCCGCCTTCGCCTTCCAGCGCTTCGTCGCCATTTTCGAGACATTCTTCTTCGACTTCCTGCGCGTGCTGCTCGCCCACAACCCGCGCCGGCTCGGGCGCAAGCAGGTCGATTTCGCCATCGTCCTCGCCGCCCCCGATCGCGAAGCGATCGTGTTTGCCGTCATCGACAAGGAACTCAACGAGCTCAAGTACGAGCGCGTGCGCGTCTGGTTCGACTACCTCGAAACCACCATTCATCTCGGCTGCCCCACGCCCGATGAGGTCGAGGGCCTCGCCGAGATCAAGGCGTCCCGCGACGTCCTCGAACACAACGCCGGCGTCGCGAACGCCATCTACCTCGCCAAGGCAGGTGCCCGCGCCCGCCACGCCATCGGAGAGGTCATCGAGATCAGCGACGCCTACCTGCTCGCGAGCTGGTCGCTCCTTCGCAAGGTCGTCGGCGACGTGTCGTCGGCCGCCCTCGCGCGTCTGGCCACCCCCTGACGGCCCCATCACCCGAGGAACCCATGGCAGGCCTTCTGGTCAGCGTGCGCAACACGGCGGAGGCGGAGGCGGCGCTCCGTGGCGGGGCAGCCCTCCTCGACGTCAAGGAGCCTGCGAACGGCGTGCTGGGCGCCGCCTCGCCGGAGACCATCGCCGCCATCGTGCGGATTGTCGCCGGGCGCCGCCCCGTCAGCGCAGCGCTCGGCGAACTGTCCGAGCGTACCGCCTCGCTTCCACAGGGTTGTGCCTATCTCAAAGGGGGGCTCGCCCATCTCCGCGAAACCGACTGGCAAGCGGCCCTCGACGAGCTGGATCGCCGGGCGGAGAAAGAGGCCCCCGGCGCCCGGATCGTTCGCGTGGCCTACGCCGATGCACGACACGCCGGCGCGCCAGCCGTCGAGGCCATTTGCGACTTCGCCTGCAGTCGGCCCGGCGGCACCTTCCTCCTCGACACCTGGCAGAAGTCCGCCGGCAACCCGCAATCGCCCCGCCCTACCCTGCTGAGCTTCCTGCCCGTTTCGCGCATCGCCGCCCTCTGCCGGCGCTGCCGCGCGGCGGGCGCCCGCGTCGCCCTGGCGGGCTCCCTCGGGCCCGCCGAGATCGAACAGCTTTTTGCCGCCGAGCCCGACTGGTTCGCCGTGCGCGGCGCCGTCTGCGCCAGCGGGGACAGGGGCGCCACCGTGGACGAGGCGAAAGTACGCGCCCTCGCCGAGAGGATCGGCGGCTTCACGGCCGCCATTCCCGGAAGTTGATAGCCCATGTGCGAAAGCTTGCCTGGCGCACCACGTCGGGAAAGAGGGCATCGACGATCCCGGCCTCGGCCGCGTCTTCCCAGCTCGTGCCCTTCGCCACCGTCACCGACTTCAGCAATACCAGTTCGGCCGCATCGCCCACGACGGCGGCGCGCGCCGCCACCGAGTCACTGGTGACCTGCCAACTATGAGGCAAACTGCCCGGAGAGCGGTCGTCGAAGCGGGCGAAGGAATAGGCGTCGAGCAGGCAGGGCCCCCGGGCGCTGTCGGGCCAGGGGCGCGCGACGACAGAGGAGGACGGCAGCAGGGCCTGGAGGAAGTGAGCGTTGAACGACATCGCCCGGAGCGCCAGCCAGTGCGACGTTTCCTCTCCCAGACGTTGATGGTGGTCGAGGTCGCGCACCGCGTCCGCCGCCGCCCCCCCGCCGGGGACGAGCAGCACTCGCGCCGGTCCCAACTCGCCCAGCCACCGCGACAGGCGCCCGCCGAGCGCGGGGAGGTCGAACAGGCTCCCGCCCACCTTGACGACGACAAGGCGCATCTCCACTCATCCCTCGCGTTCCTGACAGAGCACGGCCACGGCATGTGCGCAGGCGGCGAGGGAGATTGCCTCGCCCTTGTGCCCGCGCAGCGACACGATGGGACAGGTTGGAAAAGCGCGCTGCTGGAACAGCACCTGCCGCGCCAGGAGCTCCCCCGCCCCGGACAGCACGATCGCGCTCGGCGGGCCGGGGAGCGTCGCCGCGACGTGCTCCAGCGCGTCGCGGACGCATTCGACCAGGCGGCGATCGACCTGCCTCGCCAATTTCAGGCGTTGTGCCTCAGTGCTATTCTCCAGGTCGGCGCCGAGCATGCGTGCCAACCGGGCATGCGCGCGAGCGCGCGTGGCCGGTCGACCGTCGGCCGTGTCGCAGTCGTCGGCAAACTCGGCTGCCAGCCCGAGCACCAGATACACGTCCCGCGTGGTCGCGAACAACTCGGCGGCGCCCTCGCCCCGGGTCAAGGCGCAGACCGGGGTACGGCCCACGCCTTTGTACACCAACTCGCCGCTCTCCAGGCGCTCCCGGTCCGTCCGGCCGTGCGGCACGGGCCGGCCGTCGAGCAAGGGGACGACGTCGGTCGTCGTCGAGCCGACGTCCAGCAACAAGGCGGGCCCGCAAGGGGCGAATCGACCCGCGAACGTCGCCACGGCCAGCCAGTTGGCGCTGGCGGCCAAGAGCGGCGCCTGGCGAGCCTCGGCCGTGGACGAGAACGCCCCGTCGGTGCGCCACACGCGCATCGAGTGGGCGCCCGCCACCTCCGCGACGGCATCGAGGATGGCCGAGACGCCCTGGCGGCGATTCTCGAAGCAGTCGCACAGTTCGCCCGTCATGGTGACGGCGAGGCGATCGGCGGGGGGGAAGGAGCGAACGAGCTCGCGCAGGGCGCCGGCCAGGTTGGCAGGTTGCTTCCACAGCGCGAAGGGGGCGCTGCGGGCGCTGCCGTCGGTGTGGGCAGCCTTCAGATTGGCTCCGCCGACGTCGAGGCCGAGAACCGCGGACATGGGGGCCTCCGGCACCATCGCGTTTCTGCGAAACGCGGCGAAACGAAGGGCACGTGCCCTGTCAGTCCAGCTTGCCCACCGCCAGGATGAGGGCCAGCGGAAGCGCCGGCCAGACCATCAGCGCCACGCTGAGTGGCTGCGTCCACGGCGAGGGACCGCGCCGCAACATCCCCAGCAGCGCCAGGACCACCCCGAGCACCGCCATCGCCGGCACGAACGTCATGTACCAGAGGGCGCGCGGGCGCGCCGGCTTTTCCCGGATGAACTCGGGCAATTCCGGCAACTCGCGAAAGCTCTGCCAGGCGTCCAGCCCGGCGAGCAAGGCGATGCCCAGCCACGACAGCACCCACAGCCATTCGCCGCCCGTCAGCCCGTCTGACCGGCCGAGCAAGCGCTGGAGCAAGAAGAACAGCGGCCAGAGCAGGATAATGCCCTCCGACAGGCGCAGGGGCCCGCCCAGGAATCGGATGAAGTCGCCGGCGCGCGCGCTCGCCTCGCCCGTGACCGTGACCGGTAGCGGGGCCAGGTGGATGAGGTAGAGCGACAGCCCGCCGCCGGCCAGCAGCAGCAGGTAATCGACGACGGTCGGGCGAGAGAGGACCGGGACAGGCTCGAGCTTGGCCATCGCGGCGGTCTCCCTTCAGGAACGCAGCGCAGCGCTCAGCGAGCGCGCCAGCGCGCCAATCTCATCGGCGACCTGATTCAGGCCGCGCGCGCTCGCGTGCTCCAGATGGCGCACCAGGGCGCTGCCGACGATCACGCCATCGCAGTGGGGCCGCAGCAGGCGCACGTGCTCGGGCCGGCTGACGCCGAAGCCGACGCACAGCGGCAGAGTCGTCTGCGTGCGCAGCCAGCCGAGTTGCTCGAGGATCGCCGGCGGCAGGTCGGCGCGCGTGCCGGTGATGCCGGTGATGCTGACGCAGTACAGGAAGCCCGTGGAGCGCTCGGCGATCCTCTTGGCGCGCTCGCGCGGCGTGGTGGGCGTGACGAGCTGAATCAACTTGAAGTCGCGGGCCGCGGCCAGCTTCGCCAGCCCTTCGGACTCTTCGAGGGGCAAATCGGGCACGATGGCGCCGGCAAACCCCGCGGCGCGTGCCCGATCGAGGAACGCCTCGGGGCCGCGCCGCTCGATCAGGCTGCACGAGACCATGCCCACCAGCGGTGGGCCGCCCGGTCGTTCGTCGGCGACGCGGCGCGCGGCGGCGAAGACGTCGTCGAGCTTCAGGCCGCGGTCGAGGGCACGCGCGTACGACGCCTGGATGACGGGCCCGTCGGCGATGGGGTCGCTGTAGGGGAAGCCGATCTCGATCAGGCTGGCGCCGGCGTCGGCCAACACGTGGGCCAAACGCACCGTGGCCCCCACGTCGGGGTCGCCGGCCGTCAAGAAGGGGATGAAGGCCTTCTGGCCCTCGGTCTTCAGGCGCTGGAAGAGCGCGTCGATGGGGTTCATGCGCGACCGTGTGTTCTCGATTGGCGTTGCCAGGTAGCCAG